>CAYQEG010000006.1:0-12274 GCA_964416435.1 uncultured Rickettsiales bacterium | reverse complement strand
GGCAACGCATTCGGCGGTCTGTACGGGGACGAAGCTCCGCGCTTGGAAGACATTCGCATGAGTGCGGGTTTCGGCATCCGTTGGCGTTCGCCGATGGGGCCGCTGCGGTTCGAGTGGGGCTTCCCCATCGGGCGCAAGCCCGGGGAGCGACCGCAGGTGTTCGAGTTCACAATCGGGAGCTTCTTCTAGCCCGGCAGGACCCCACGGGGGCCCCCATCGGTCCTACGTCTTGTGATATAGCCCCTCCGCTCAACCGGAATGGATGTACTGATGCGTCGAATCGCCCTGACCCTGATCGCTGCCCTGTCCCTGCTCGCCTTCTCCAGCCCCGCGCTCGCGGAAGGCCCGAAGATCGGCGTCGTCGACTTCCAGCGCGCCCTCAACGACGTCGAGGAAGGCAAGACCGCCAAGCGCACCCTGGAGGGCCGCTTCGAGCAGGTCCGCCTCCAGGTCGAGGCGAAGGGCGCCGAGGTGCAGCAGCTGCAGGAGGACCTGGAGGCCCAGCGGCCGATGCTGTCGGCCGAAGCGCTCCGTGAGAAGGAGTCGGAGTACCAGGCCGCCGCGATCGAGTACCAGCAGATGGTCTACGAGCAGCAGACCGAGATGGCCATGATGGAGCAGGAGCTCACCGGCGACATCCTCGAGAAGCTGTACGCCGTGGCCGGCACGATCGCCGCCGAGCAGGGCTACAACCTGATCATCGAGGCGAGCGCCGTCGTGTACGTCAACGGCACGACCGACATCACCGACCAGGTGATCGCGCGCTTCAACAGCAAGCAGGACTAGCCCGACCATGGCCGAGTCCGAAGCGCTGAGCTTCGAGCCGCGCGAGATCCTCCAGTTCCTGCCCCACCGGTACCCGTTCCTGCTCGTGGACCGGGTCGACGAGGTGGTCGGCGGCGAGCGCATCGTGGCGCGCAAGAACGTCAGCTGGAACGAGCCCTGGGTCGCCGGCCACTTCCCGGGGGATCCGGTGATGCCGGGCGTCCTGCAGGTCGAGGCGCTCGCCCAGGCCGCCGCCATCCTCGGCTACCACACCATGCCGGACCTCGCGGCCCGGGGCGGCGGAGTGCTGCTGCTGGGGCTGGACAAGGTCCGCTTTCGCCGCAAGGTCGTGCCCGGCGACGTCCTCCGCCTGGAGGTCACCGTGACGAAGGCCCGCGGCGTGACCTGGCGCGTCCAGGGGCAGGCCACCGTCGACGGCGAGCGGGCGGCCGAGGCCGCGATCCTCGCCATGTTCGCCGAGCCGCCGGAGTAGCGGCTTGGGGCCGGGCGCGAGCACCGCTCGGCGCATCGCTGCGCTCCTGAGACCCCACGCCGGGGCGCTGGTCGCGGCGACCGCTCTCGCCGCTGTCCTCTCCGGTTGTCGGGCGGCGCTCGTCCTGCTGACGCGGGGCCTCCTCGACGCCCTCACCGCCGCCGCGGGCTCCCCGTGGCTGTTCGCCGGCGCCGTCGTCCTGCTGTTCCTGGTCCAGGGGGGGGCGCGGTTCGCCCGCACATGGTTGACCCGCCAGGCCGCGCTCCGAGCGGAGGCGAGGCTCCGGTCTCGCCTGCTCGACCACCTGCTCCGTCAGGACCCCGCCGATCTCCAGGCCGACGGCCTGGAGGACGCCCTGACGCGCCTCGGCCACGACGCCGGCAAGGTGCGGACCGCGGTCGGCGCCGGCGTCACGTTGGTGCAGCGGCCCCTCACCGCGCTCGCGGTCGCGGCGGCCGCGGCGGTGATGGCGCCCCGCCTCGCGGTGCTCGCGTTCGTCGGCGTGCCGGCCGTCGCGTTCGTCATCGCGTGGACCGGGAAGCGGACCCGCGTCGCGTCCGGCGAGCACCTGGCGCGGCTGTCCGACCTGCTCGGCGGCGCCGCGGACGCCCTGCGGGGGATCCGCACGGTTCAGGCCTACGGGGCGGAGCAGGCTGCGCTGGATGCGTTCGAGGCGGACGACGCCCGGCAGGTCGACGCCGCGCTGCGCACGACCGCCTGGAGGGTCGCCGGACCGCCCCTCGTCGAGTTGGCGGCCGCGACCGGGATCGCCATCGTGATCGGCGTCGGGCTGACCCAGGTCGCCGCCGGCACGCTCCAGGCCGCGAACCTGGTGGCGTTCCTCGTCGCGCTGGGGCTGCTCGGGGAGCCCCTCAAGGGCGTAGCCGCAGGCGCGGGGCTGTGGGAAGAGGCGCGCGGAGGGCTCGAACGCGTGTTCGAGGTGCTGGACCGGCCCACCGGCCCGGCCGACGCTCCCGGCGCCGCCCCCCTGGAGGCCGCCCGGGTGACGCTGTCGGTGCGGGACCTGCGGGTGCTCCGCGGCGAACGCGTCGTGCTCGACGGGGTCGACCTGTCGCTGGCGCCGGGGGAGATCGCCGTCGTCCAGGGCCCCTCGGGCGCCGGCAAGTCGACGCTGCTGGACGTGCTCGGCGGCTTCGTCGAGCCGGACGGCGGCGGGGTGCACTGGAACGGACGCCCGGCCAGCGCCTTCACCTTGGCCAGCCGGCGGGCCCACCTGGCGATCGTGGACCAGGCGCCGTGGCTGGGCGCCGGGACCATCGAGGACGCCATTCGACTGGGTCGCCCGGACGCCTCGGGGGAGGAGATCGCGGTGGCGGCCCGCCAGGTCGGGCTGGACCTGGACCTGAGCTTGCGGGTCGGCGATCGGGGTCGCCCCATCTCGGGGGGAGAGCGGCGCCGCGTCGCCCTGGCCCGGGCGCTGGTGAGGGGGGCCCCGGTGCTCCTGCTCGACGAACCGACCGAAGGGCTCGACCAGGCCTCCGAGCTGCGGTTCCTGACCGCGCTGAGCGCGGTGGCGGCCGGGCGGACCGTGCTCCTCGTGAGTCACCGACCGGGTCCGGCCCGCATCGCGACGGCGACCTGGGAGCTGGTCGACGGGCAGCTCCGCCGCCGGGCCGAGGCGGCGACCGCCTGAAGGACCTCCGACGGTGTGCTAATGCCTGGAGCATGCCCGTCGCGCCCGACTCGAAGCCTCTGCTGGAACGCGGAGAACTCGTCGACCCGACCTCGTTCGAGCCCCTGGTCCCGTCGGAGGACGGCGAGTGGCTCGTCGCCCGGTCCAGCGGCCGCCGGTACCCGATCCACGACGGGGTGCCCGCGCTCCGGCCCCAGGACGCGCTGCCGCTGCCCCAGCCGGCCGGGTGAGGATCCTCCACGTCGACTCCGGTCGGACCTGGAGAGGCGGGCAGCGCCAGCTGTTGCTGCTCGCCGCCGGTCAGCTCCTGGAGGGGCGAGACGCGCCGCAGGTGCTCGCCGCGTGCCCCCGGCTCGTCGGCGCCCTGCAGGCCGCAGGCGTGTCCGCCCGGCGCTGGGCGGGCCCGACCAGCCCGCGGGGGCTCGGGCAGCTGCTGGGGGCGCTCAGGGCCATGCCTGAGGTCATCCACGCCCACGACTCCCGGGCCCACGGCGCGATCGCCGCGACGGCTCGGGGGGCCGCGGATCGGCTGGTCGTGCACCGGCGGATCGACGACGTCCCGCGGGACCGCGCGAGCACCCGCTGGAAGTACCGGCGGGGTCGCTTCGTCTGCGTTTCGGGGGCGGTCGCGGCGGTGCTCGAAGCGGCGGGGGTGGAGCGCGATCGGCTGCACGTGGTGCGCTCCGCGGTCCAGGCGCCCGTCGAGCCGCCGAGCCGACCGCCGGTCCGACGCCCCCTCCAGCTGCTCGCGTACGGAGCCCTGGTCGAGCACAAGGGCCACGCCGACCTCCTGGACGCGCTGGCCCTGGCCGGCTCCACCCCGCGGCTGACCCTCGCCGGGGAAGGACCGCTGCGGGGCGCGCTGACCGCCCGGGCGCGGGCGCTCGAGCTCGGGGACCGGGTGCGGATCGTCGACCCACCCGAGACGCACGAGGCGCTGCTCGGCGCCTCGGACCTGTTCGTGCAGCCGTCCCGCACCGAAGGGCTGGGCACCGCGGTCCTCGACGCGTCGGCCCACGGCGTCCCGGTGCTCGCGACGGAGGCCGGCGGGCTGCCCGAGGCGGTAGGGGAGGGCGGTTGGCTCGTCCCGCCCGGAGATCCGCCGGCCCTCGCGGCGCAGCTGGATCACCTCGACGGCCTGGCCGCGCGGGATCCGCGTGAGTTCGCCCGCCGGGGCTCCATCGGGCGCGACCGCGTGAGCCGTGAGCACAGCGTCGGCGGCATGGTCCGGGGGGTGGCCGCCGTGTACGATCGGGTGCGTGAGCGGGCCCACATCTGACTACGCGACCGACTGTCGCCTCTTCACCGGCTTCAGCCCGTGTCGCTATCGACGCTCCTGCCGGGGGTGCACGCACCACGACCCGGTCGATGTCCGGATCCTCCTCATCGTGCTCGACGCCCTCGGCGACGTGCTGCGCTCGACGGCGGTCCTGCCGGCGATCCGCCGCCGCCACCCGAAGGCGCACGTCACCTGGCTGACCCGCCGCGAGGCGGCGCCGCTGCTGCACCACAACCCGCTCGTCGACCGCGTGCTCGTGCTCGGCGACGCCACCGCGGGGGTGCTCGGAGCGCTCGAGTTCGACATCGCCCTCTGCCCGGACAAGTCGGTGCCCGCGGGGGCGCTCATGCGGCTGGTCAACGCCGAGGACAAGCGCGGCTTCGCGGTGGACGAAGGCGGCGCGATCGTGCCGCTCGGGAGCTCCGCCAGCTACCTCTACCGGCTCGGCCTCGACAACGAGGAGAAGTTCTTCGTCAACGACAAGTCCGAGCAGCAGGTGGTCACCGAGTCGCTCGCGTTCCCCTACGCGCGGGATCGCTACATCGTCATCCTCGACGACGACGAGCGTCGGCAGGCGGTCCAGGACCGCCGGGTCGCGGGGGTCGGAGACAACGAGATCCTCGTCGGCTGGAACACCGGCTGTAGCCCTCGGTACCCGTACAAGAAGCTCTCGGTCGACGACCAGGTCGAGCTGATGCTGATGAGCTGGCAGTTCCTCCCGCGCAAGGACGCGGTGCGCTTCGCCCTCCTCGGGGGTGGCCGGGAGGACCACGAGCGGAACGGCCGGATCGCCGCCGCGCTGGCCGAGGAGCAGGTCCCGGTCGTGGCGACGCCCGCGCTCCAGGGGCTGCGTCGCGGGCTCGCGTCGGTCGCCGCCTGCGACATGGTCGTCAGCGGAGACACGCTCGGGATGCACATGGCGATCGGCCTCAAGAAGCCGGTGTTGGCGTGGTTCGGGATCACCTGCCACCAGGAGATCGACCTGTACGGCCGCGGCATCAAGGTGCTCAGCGAGGTCCCCTGCCGACCCTGCTGGCTGCAGTCGTGCCACCTCGAGCCTAAGTGCTACGCCAAGCTTCCCTGGAGCGCCTTCGCCGGCGCCGTGGCGGAGATGGCGATCGCGCTGCTGCGGGAGGGTCGGTTCCGCGGCGATCGGGTCATCGGCGCGTTCCCCCCCAAGGACCGCACCAGCCCCCCCCTCGGCGTCTCCCCGGGGCCCATCATCTGACGCAGCCGGCGAGTTTTTTCGAATCGACCGGGCGAGCCTCCCGTCCGAAGTGCTGAGCGCCCTCGAGACCCGCTCGAGAGCAAGGAGGCCCCGAATGCGTACCTTCCCCAAGCTGCTGATCCTGCTGATCGCCCTCGCCGTCCCGACCGTCGCAAGCGCCGGCGGACGCGGCCACCGCAGCCACGACAACCACAACGACCGCGCCGAGCAGCGGCGCGGAGACCGCGACCACCACCAGCACGACCACCGAGACGGTGTGGAGTGCTCCTGCGGTCACCGGGCCCAGCGCGGCGCGATGACCTTCCACAACCCCAACTCCGTCCCACTCCAGATCAAGATCGACCGCGAGCTGGTCGGCACGGTCGCCCCGGGCGACACGCTGCGGATCGGCGGCCTGGAGCGGGGCGAGCACACCGTCGTGGCGCGCTACGTCTGCAACCGCCGCTCCGTGCGCACCCGCGTGCTCCGAGAGCGCGTCCACGTCGACTCCCGGCACCCGACCCGGATCGAGCTGCCGTTCGTGCAGCTGGCCGTCGTCGAGCTGTCCAACCGGTGGATCGAGCCCATGGAGATCCTGGTGGACGGCAGCCCCGTCGGCACCCTCCCGGCCTTCGGCGACACGGCCTTCATCGCCGACTCCGGCGCCCGGATCGCCCTGCGCGGCCCCCGCGGTGAGCGTGCCCTGCGAGCCCGCGTCCGGGCCGACGGCCTGCGCACCTACGAGCTCAACCTCATCCCCCCCGCGCGAGCCAGCGTGCTGATCACGAACCCGTCGCGGCGCAGCCTGGTGCTGACCGACGCCCGCGGCCGGATCATCTGCGACATCCCCGCCGGGGCCACCGAGAAGGTCACCGTCGACAGCGGCCGGGTCGGCCTGGTGGCGCTCCACCGTGGGCGCTCGATCGACAAGATCGACCTCATCGCGAGCCCGTTCATGGCCGCCCAGTGGACCGTCACGACGCACTGGGACTACAACGACGGCCGCACCGGCAGCTCGTGCGACACCGACCGCCGCGACCACCGCTCGACGTCCTACCGTTACACCGAGAGCCGCGGGCGACGGGCCCACAGCCGACGGGTCACCTGGTCCTACCGCTAAACGGCCCCTCACAATACTGAGGCCCTCCGCGCGGGTCTGGAGACCCGATTCCTGCGTCCCTCATCGGTCACGGGGGGCAAGCCCCGCTCCCTCTTCGGTCCTTGACCTGGGCCCTCCATCCTCCCCGCTCCCGGGGCCTCACAATCATGAGGGGCCGTTTAGTCCGAACCGGACCCGGCTCCATCGAAGGGCGGCCGCTCCCCGGAGCGGTCGCCCTTCGGCGTGATGAGCCACGCCACGACCGCGAGCACGGGCAGCAGGGCCAGGCTCGCCTCGGTCGAGATCCAGCCGATCTCCCAGCGCGCCACGGTCGCCGGGTACAGCAGGTGATAGGCCGGCACGATGTGCTCCTGGAACACGTCCACGAGCAGGTGCAGCAGCGCGCCCCCGCCCATCAGCAGGCCCAGGCGCGCCCGGGAGTGGGGGGCCGCCCAGCCCGGCGGCACCGCCGCTGCGAGCAGCACGGCCAGCAGCACCACGCCGACCGGGGTGTGAGGCATGTCGAGCCCCAGGAGCAGGGGCACCAGCCCCGCTCCCCCGTCGACCCAGCCCTTGTCGACCGCGACCTCGACCGCGGTCCGAGGCACCCGGGACGCGAGGTCCGGCGCTACGGTGCCGGTCACGAACCAGCCTCGCTCGTTCCGGTCGAGGCCCCGCGCCCCCACGATCCAGGCGATCAGGCCGTGGGACAGCAGGTCAGCCACGTCGCCCCCAGGCGAACCGCGCGACCAGCCCCAGCCACAGCGCGAGCCCGGCGAGCCCCGCCAGCAGCTTGAGCCGACGGACCCGGTGGAGCATCACCCGGTCCGCCACGATGACGTTGGGCGGGTGCCACACGCCGGCCACGCTGACGCGGCTGAGGATCCCCATCCCGGCCAGCGCCCCCGGCTCGACCCCGCGGACGATCAAGTCCGAGTCGCTCCGCCCGAGCACGACGACGCCGTCCGGCCGGACCGACGAGACGTGGTGGTAGGGGGCCGCGACGACTCGACCGGCGCACGACGGCGGCTCGCGGATGCACTCGGAGACGACCAGCCGTTCGGCGTCGGCGCGACGACCGAGATCCCAGACCCCGGCGACGAGCAACAGGAGCGAGGCGACGACCGCGACCCAGCGCACGGAGCGGCTCACTGTGCCAACCGGGTTATATGACTACGGATCCGACGGGCCCGCGGTCCGAGGTCCAGGAGCGACGAGGGCGCAGGGTCGCTCCCCTGGAACCGAGGAGCGACGCCGAGATCGGGCCGCGGGACCGAGGAGGCGTGGTCAGGAAACCCGGTTGGCACAGTCAGTGGAAGATCGGACCGTCGTCGTCCGGCACCAACCTGAGGTGGCTCGAACGCGATCGGGGGGGCGGCTGACGCGGGCTCGGCGGATGGTTGCGCCACCACCGCTGCCCGAGGGCCCCGACCAGGGCCCCCGCGACGTGGATGGCGTGGTCGACGGTGCCGTCGCTGAAGCCGAACTCGAGGAGGAACCACAGGGGGAGCGCCTGGCGCCCGGTGAACACCAGCGGCACGAAGAGCACGGAGATCTCGCGGTCGGGCCAGCTCATGCACCACCACGCGACGACCACGAACACGGCCCCCGACGCGCCGACCGAAGCGACCTCCCAGGCGAGGAACGGGAGGTTGATCCCGCCGAGGTGGAGTCCCCCGACCAACAGCATCTTGATGAGGCCCGCGAGGGCGCCGCCCCCGAAGAAGGCGATCAGGAAGTTCCGCCGTCCGAGCTGTTCAGCGATCTGGGAGCCGAACATCCACAGCAGGAACAGGTTGCCCAGGAGGTGCCACAGGTTCCGATCGTCGTGCAGGAGCACCGCGGTCACCGGCTGCCAGATCATGCCCTTCCAGAAACGCATGCCGCTCAGGGCGCCCCAGTCCATGACCTCCGTGACGCCCGCGCGGACCAGGATCACCTGGGCGAAGAACGCCACCGTCAGCCCGATCATGAGCTGCTTGACGACCAGCGGCGTCTGCATCGGGCCGATGCGCATCCCGCCGAGCGGGCCGCCTCCGTTGCTCACGGCGCCCCTCCCTCAGTGATAGATCGGTCCATCGTCCTGCTCGTCACCCTGCACCGCCCGGTCGACCGCGAGCCGCAGGTTCTTTCGCGCCTTTCGGCGCCGCAGCGCCTTCCTCGGATCCAGATCACCCCCCGAGCGCCAGAAGAAGAAGCCAGCGGCCATACCGCACAGCGACCAGGCGCCCGACTCGGGGTTGCCCATGACGCCCAGCGCCTGGATGAGCACCCACGCGGCGACGCCGGCGGCGACCCACTTCATCTTGACCGGGAGCACGACGAGGAACGGGACCCGCGCCTCCGGCGTCATCATGCAGCAGACCGCGATGACCGCGAGCACGGACGGCGCGGGGCCGGTGAAGGCGGGGGAGGGGAGCACGAGGCCGATGGCGAGCCCGCCCACCGCGGCGCCCGCCGCCGCGACGACCCAGAGCTGCAGGAACCCTCGAACGCCGAGGAGTCGCTCGACCGGCGCGGCGAAGAAGATGAACCCCATGGACGCCAGCAGGAGCCCCTGGGGCTGGAGCGGCGGGGCGACGAGGGGCGCGGTGAACAGCTGCCACCACCGGAAACCGGGGCTGTTGCCCATCGCCTCGCTCCCGATGGGCCACAGGGCCAGCAGGTCGAACAGCTGGAACGTGGTCGGGGTGGAGACCTCCTGGCCCGGAGGCCCCAGCATCAGGTCGACGCGGACCTCGGTCGGCAGGAGCAGCGTGACGGCGGTCAGGACGACCCAGATCGCCAGGTAGACGCCGAGCAGCCACCAGCCCGCGCGGGTGATCTCCAGTTTGAAGCCCCCGCGTTGGGGCACCATGCGGTCGGACAAGGCCATGATCGGGCCCGGAAGGGTAGCAGGCAGAGCGATGTCAGCCCGTGCTGGACATCCGTTCCCCTCTGAACATATACTCAGGCCACAGATGCGGAGGTTGACGATGGTCGACGGGCTGAGCAGCAGACAGCGTGAGATTCTCGAGTACATCCATGGCCGCGTGGCCGAAGACGGTGTGCTCCCGTCGTACCGCGAGATCGGAGAAGCCATGGGCATCCGGTCGACCAACGGCGTCAGCGACCATGTCAAGGCGCTCGAGCGCAAGGGCTTCCTGCAGCGCATCGGCGGCTCGGGCAAGTCTGCTCGGGCGCGCTCCCTGGCGCTGACCGAGCGGGCCTTCGCCGAGCTCGGGGTGTCGGCCGGCGGCTCCTACGACGATGGGGACATCGTCGAGATCGGCGTCTACGGCCAGGTCGCCGCCGGCGCGCTGGCGCTGCACGACGAGTACCGCGAAGAGACGCTCCGGGTGGACTCCTGCATGGTCCCCGGCGGGGCCAAGGTGTTCGCGCTGCGGGTCTACGGCATGTCGATGGTGAACGACGGCATCCTGCCGGGGGACTTCCTCTTCGTTCAGAAGCGACGCACGGTCCGCGACGGCGAGATCGCCGTGGTGATGGTCGATGGAGAGTCGACGGTCAAGCGCTTCTACCGGGAGACGGACCGCATCCGGCTGCAGCCCGCCAACGACGCGATGGAGCCGATCTACGTCGAAGCGAGCGAGTTCCGCGAGGTCGACATCATCGGCCAGGTCGTCGGGGTCTACCGCCGCATGCACTGACCGGCAATCGCCCGTTTCGGTCCGCCGATCGGTCCGTATACTGCCAATCGGTGCTCTCCCGAATCCAGACCACGCTCCTCCTCGGCGCCGCGATGATCGGCGCCGCGGCCACCGCTCACGCCGCCGAGCCTGCCTTCGTCTGCGGGACCACAGGCCCCGCCGCCACCGTGGACCGCGGCGTGCTGCCGTGCTTCCACGAGCTGCCCAACCGCGTCGAGAGCGACCACTTCTCGGTCCAGTGGGGGAGCAACGGCGGCACGTCCGAGTCGGCCGCCCAGGCCATGTTGGAGGAGCTGGAGTACGCGCGCAGCGTCTACCTGGAGGCGGGATACGCCGAGCCGGCGGGAGTCGGCGACGGCTACAAGGTGCCCTTCTATCTGGGGAACAGCGGGCCCGGCTCCCCGGGGATCAACTTCCCCGGCGGCTACACCACGATGTGCGGCAGCTACCAACACGCCTATGTCGTGATGTCCGGGATCGAGAACAGCAACGGCTCCAAGGACGTCGCCAACCACGAACTGTTCCACGCCGTCCAGATGGGCTCGCCGGCGCCGTACGACGTCGACCAGTTCTACTGGGAGGCGTCCGCGACGTGGGCCGAGGACCTGGTCGAGCCCGACTTCAACATCTACCAGTGGTTCCTGCCGTCCTACACCAACCACACCGAGTGGGCGCTCGACTTCCAGGGCCAGGGCAGCAACGACGAGTTCCTGCACCCCTACGCGATGTTCATCTTCCCGACGTTCATCGACGAGCACGCGCCGTCGGGCCCCGAGGTGCTGGTCCAGGTCTGGAGCGAGCCGGGCGGCGGGTTGGTCGACAAGATGGAGACGGCCTGGCAGGGCTTCGCGCACGACACGAGCTTCCCGCTCGAGTTCGGCCGGTTCACCGCCTACGTCTCGGTCATGGAGTTCGAGGATCGGGCGGTCTACGAGCCCAACGCCGTGCCTCCCCGCTCGGTCATCGAGCCGCCCCGGCAGGTGGACGGCTCTCCGGACTGGTACGGCTCGCACTTCTACCGGGTCGAGCCGTCGGGCGACGACATCGACGACGATCACACCAAGATGCGCCTGGTGCTGGACGGGGGCTCGTCCGACTGGGTGGTGGCGATCAGCCGGAGTCCCGACGGGACGACCACCATCCCGACGATCGGGCTGAGCGACGACGGCGATCTCACCCTCGAAGCGATCGACGTGGGCACGCTGTACGACGAGACGTGGGTGATCGTGACGTCCATCGACGGCTCCGGCAGCTACACCCTGGATGTCGAGATGGTCGAGCAGACGGAGCCCCCGGGGTCGGACATCGACCCGCCGGACGGTGACGACGACGACGACGACGGCCGTCGCCGCCCCGGCGCCGGCTGCTCCGGCACCAAGAGCCACCCCTTCTCGTACCAGGGTCTGACCCTGTCGCTGCTGCTGTTCGCGCTGCCCCTCCTGCGGCGGCGCTCCCGCTGATCGAAGGCTGCCCATGCTGCGCTGCTGTCTGCTGCTGCTCGTACTCGCCCTGAGCTTCCCCGGACTGGCGTTCGCGCAGGACTCGGGCGACGGGGGAGGGGACTCGACCCAGACGTGGCCTCCCCCGGGCATGGAGACGAAGCCGCCCCCGATCACCCTGGGAGAGCTGCGCTCCGGCGGCGTGTTCGGGCTGGGCATGAACGCGGGCAGCCGGACCGGTCTGACCGCCAAGATCTGGCCCGCCCGGGCCCACGGGATCGTCCTGGACGTCGGCACGACGCCCTTCACCAACTCGGTCGCCTTCGCCCTGAGCTACCAGCTCCACATCAAGCCGATCCAGGGGCCGGTGGGCATCTCCGCGCAGTTCTACCTGGGGCTCGGGTTCCGGACCCGGCTGCTGATCGGCTCCGCGCCGGACCCGGACGACGCCGACAAGACCGTCACGACGGTGGCCACGGTGCTGGGGGCCCGCGTGCCCCTGGGGCTGTCGTTCCTGCTCTCCGGGTTCCCGGTGGAGCTGTTCATCGAGGCGGCGCCGGCGGTCGACTTCTGGCAGGCGTTCGGCTTCGACGTCGAGGGCATCGGCGGCGCCCGCGTCTTCTTCTAGGGATAAACGATGCGTCGGGAGACGCGCGCGCCGCACCCCCCCCCAAGGGGGATCCCACCC
>CAYQEG010000005.1:42584-89469 GCA_964416435.1 uncultured Rickettsiales bacterium | reverse complement strand
CGGTGGGGGCCCCCCCGGCCGGGGCCGACGACGCGAGCGCGGGGGGGGAATAGCCGCCGCAGGCGGCCGCCGACGACGACGGGGCGGGGGACGACGACGACCAGCCCGCGACGGACGACGACGACGCCTGGAGCGACGACGACGACGCGTGGGCGGCCGACGACGACGACGCGGCGCTCGACGACGACGACGACGACGACGACGACGCCTGGAGCAGCGACGACGACGACGCCTGGAGCGACGACGACGACGCCTGGAGCAGCGACGACGACGACCTGGTCGAGGGCGACGGCCTGGACGACGACGACGCGGCGGTTGATGACGACGACGCCACCCCCGCGGACGAGCTGACCGGCCCCGGCAACCTGACCCTCCTCATCGAGGCCGGCGAGACTACGACGTTTCCGTCCACCCCGACCGGCTCCAGCTACGCCATCACGGTCGAGCTGGAGAACACCGGCGGCGAAGCCGTCTCGGGCGAAGTGATCCTCGACACGCTCGACATGGCCGGCACCTGGAGCCTCGACGGGGCGCCGACGTTCCTGCTGCTCCCGGGCGCGACCCAGGATCGTGACATCGTGTTCAACCCGTTCGTCGACGGCAGCTACCAGGTCATCGTCCAGTTCGAGCACGACGGCGCGAACCTGAGCCCCCAGTCCCTCGTCTTCAACGGGACCGGCGGCACCGGCGCGGGGGAGACCGACTGCGCCAACGGGGTGGACGACGACCTGGACGGCAACGCCGACTGCAACGACATGGACTGCGCGCCCGACCCGGCCTGCAGCCTGCCGACCGACCTGTGCTGCTTCGCCGGGGGCAACGGCAGCACGTCGGGCCTGTGCGAGGACGCGGCGGCCCGCGACTGCACCTGCACCATCGACGTCTGGTGCTGCGGCATCGGCTGGGACGCCGACTGCGTCGACACCTACACAAACGCCTGCGTGGCCGAGACCTGCGGCCTGGGGATGTAGCTCATGACCAGCTTCATCACGCGGCGCACAGCATCCAGGACGGCCATCCCGGTCGTCCGCATCACAAGGAGAGTTCGAGATGTTGATCCCCATCGATTGGAGGCGCGCCGCTAGCGTCACCGTGGTCGCTGTAGCGACCGCGCTGGCCGGGTGTGACGACCCGTCGTTCCACGGCCCCGGGTACGTGGACCTGGACGCTGTTCCGGGAGCGAACGACGACAACGACGACGGTATCCCCGACGACGTCGGTGACACCACCATGACCGAGACCGTCCGCGGCTTCGTGCACGACCCCCTCGGTCTGCCGCTGCAGGCCGTCGCGGTCCTGGGCAGCGACGGCTCGGAGGTCGTCAGCGACGACGAGGGCCACTTCGAGCTCCCGGACGTGCCGGTCGGCACGCGCCTGGTGCTCACCTTCATCCTCGACGGCTACGCGACCAACCAGTCCGAGTACGTCGTCTACGAGGACGGCAGCAACTTCCTGTCCCACACCCTGGCGCCGGTGGACCTGGTGACCGCGTTCGACTCGGACGACGGCATCGCGTTCAACATCGACGGGACCCACGACTTCACCATCCCCGCGGGCACGATCGTCGACGCCGACGGCAACCCGGTGGACGGGGTGATCAGTCTCCAGGCGACCGTCTGGGACCGCACCACCCCGCTGGACGAGGGCGGCGAGTTCCTCGCCTCTCCGGGCGACGGCCGCGGCACCATGGACAACGGAGAGGACCACCTGCTGTACACGCTGGGCATGTTCCAGCTCGAGCTCGCCACCCAGACGGGCGAGGTCGTGACCCCCGGTCCCGGCTTCAGCCTGAACGTGCAGGTGCCGCCCGACAGCAACTTCGAGGACGACGAAGAGGTCCCCTACTGGGACTACGACGAGGACGAGGGGACCTGGGTCCAGGAAGAGGAGCCCGGCAAGATCGTGCCGCTGCCCGGCGGCGGCCAGGTGTGGGAGTTCGAGCCTGTGATGGGCCTGCCGATCCGGCAGTCCACCGTCATGCGGGCCGGCAACCCCGACAAGCCGATCTTCATCACCGTGACCGGCACCGCCAAGGGCGTGGTCACCGACTGGTCCGGCAACCCGATGATCGGCGCCCCGGTGCGCATCATCTCCTCGGACCTCACGTTCCAGGTGAACACCCAGACCAACTCCCTGGGTGAGTTCAGCGCGACGGTGCCGCCGTGGGTGTCGACCCCGGTGGGGCCCAACGGCCGTCCCCTGATGATCGAGGTCGACTACGAAGCCGCGCAGAAGCCGAGCCTGTGGCGCGGCAACCCGATCCCGCCCCCGGGCGCGGGCGGCGCGGCGGACTTCGGCACGGTGGTCGCCGGCTCCATGACCTGCCTGCAGGGCACGGTGGTGGACTCGGCGGGCCAGCCGGTCTCCGGCGTCGAGATCGCCAGCCCCCACGGCGGCAACGCGTCGACCGACGGCGACGGCGCCTTCTGCATGGAGGTCCCCAAGTGGCAGCCGTCGACGGTGTACGCGGTGGCGCAGCCCGGCGCGGCCGAGGGCTACGAGCCGGTCCGGTTCCGCCCCGCGGCGACCGCCCAGGGCGGCACCTGCGACAGCAGCTGCCCCAACGTGGTCGAGCTGCGCGCCTACGACCAGACCTCCTGCGCGAGCGGGCGGGTGCTGGTCGACGGCGTCCCCTCCGAGGGGCTGCGGGTCGACGTGTTCGAGCCCCGCTTCCCGACCGCTCCGGTCTTCTCGGCGCTGACGGGTGACGGCGACTACTGCGTGGTCGTGCCGGCCGAGACCGACGTGCGGGTGCGGGTGGGCGCCGGCGTGCTGGCGGAGTCCAATGAGTGCGCGTCCTACGCGATCGATGCCGCCCCCGTGGCGGAGACGTGCGACGGCGACTGGTGCGCCCAGGTGCCGACGTTCGACTGCGGCGGATGACGTGAGGGCGTAGACTCCGGGCGGCCCTGGTGGCCGCCCGGAGTCACATTGTCCGGTCCCCTCCCCCGGGTCGCCGCGGCCGTGCGGCTGGCCACCGCGCTCCCCCTCGTGTTCGCCGGCTGCCCCAAGGCCGGCCCCGCCACCGGCGCCGCGCGGGCCGGCGCGCTCCTCGACCCGTCGCTCGCCAACGAGCAGGCGCCCGAGGAGTACACGGTCCGGTTCCAGACCACCGAGGGCGTCGTGGTCATCGACGTCGTGCGCTCCTGGGCGCCCTTGGCGGCCGACCGCTTCTACAACCTCGTCCGCATCGGCTACTACGACGACGTCGCCTTCTTCCGCACCATCGCGGGGTTCATGACCCAGTTCGGGATCAACGGCGACCCGGCGGTGAACGCTGTCTGGCGGGAGGCGACGTTCCCCGACGACCCGGTGACGCACTCCAACACCCGCGGCATGGTGACCTTCGCGACCGCCGGTCCGGGCACCCGCACCACCCAGGTCTTCATCAACTACAAGGACAACTCCCGCCTCGACGCGATGGGCTTCGCCCCCTTCGGCGTCGTGCGTGACATGAAGGTCGTCGACAAGTTCTGGGTCGGATACGGCGAAGGCGACCCGATGGGGCCCGGCCCCAACCAGGTCAAGGTCCAGGAGGAGGGCAACGCCTACCTGCGCGCCGGGTTCCCCAAGCTGACGTGGCTCAAGCGCGCCACCATCGTGCGCTGACCGGAGGACCCCGATGAAGACCCTCGCCCCCCTCCTCGCCGCGCTCGCCGCGCTCGCCCTGGTCGCCTGCCCGCCGGTCCGGGGAGACGACGACGACTCCGGCCCCGAGTGCGCCAACCCGAGCCAGTCGGGGACCCTGCACGCCTGCGTCTACTGGGACGAGGGCGGTGAGGCGATCGCCTCGGGCCGCGTCTCGGTGCGGTCCGGTCCCGAAGAGGACCCCATCGACGCGCTGACCGGCGCCGACGGCTGCGTCGAGATGCAGCTGACCCCCGGCGACTGGGAGGCCTCGGGCTCCAACCAGTTCGGCGACTGCGTCACGCCTTACGAGCCGATCGAGGTCGTCGGCTGCGAGACTCTCGAGGTGGAGTTCTACGTCGGAGAGTGGTGCATGGACGGCCGCTGACGGGGGACCGCGCTCACCCCCCCGCGGCCACCACCCTCAGGAACCCGGCCTCGCCGTCGGTCGCGAGCCCCGTCGCCTCCGCGAACGCCGCCAGCACCGCCCCCAGCCGCGCCTCCGCCGCCTCGTCCATCGGAGCGACCCGCACGTCGGCGTGCAGCCGGGACGGCAGGTCCGGGTCGGTCTGCAGCAGGAACAGCTCCCCGCCGGTCATGCCCGAGCCGACGCAGGGCCCGCAGGGTCCGAGGACGACGCCGATGCCGCCGGTCATGTACTCGAACCCGTACTTGCCGACGCCCCGGGAGACGAGGGTGGCGCCCGAGTTGCGGACCCCGAACCGCTGGCCGGCCCGGCCAGCCACGAACAGCGACCCTCCGGTCGCGCCGTAGCCGGCGGTGTTGCCGACCAGGTGGGGAGCGTCGTCGCCGCCCCGCCCCGCCGGCGGCACGACGGTGATCCGCGCGTCCCCGCTCATCACCTCGCCGACCGTGTCGTTGGCGTAGCCCTCCAGCCGCAGGTCCATGCCGGTCGTGGCGGCGAACCCGAAGCCCTGGCCAGCGAAGCCGGTCGCCAGCAGCTCGATCCGGACCCCGTTGGGCAGCCCCCCGGCCCGGGCGATCAGTCCGGCGAGCGGCGCGCCCACCGCCTGGTCCGACGTCGTCACCGCCAGCTCCACCCGAGCGTGGTCCTCCTCCCCGGCGAGCACGGGCGTCGCGGCCCGCGTCAGCTCGGAGTTGGCGGTCGCCCCGGAGGGCCCCGGCGGCTTGCCCCCTTCGGCCCCCGGGGTCGCCTCCGGGGTCATGTCCACCAGCAGCTCGCGCAGGTCGACCCGGTCCCAGCGGTCGTGCCCGGTCCGGAGCTGCTCGAGCAGGTCGACGCGCCCCACCAGCTCCCGGGGGTGCCTCAGCCCGAGGCCCGCGAGGATGCCCCGCAGATCTTCGGCGACGCAAAGCAGGTAGCGGACCACCCCGTCCCTCGCCTCGACGTAGCGGTCCTCCTTGGGCGACTCCGGCTCGATGTGTTCGCTGCCGGCGACCATGAAGTACTTCTTGCGGCGCTCCTCGTCCTGGGTCGCGAGCCCGACGGGGCACCGCCCGATCTGGCAGCCGCGGCAGAACACGCAGCTCTCGGCGACCATCAGCGGGGTGCCGAACGCCACCTCGTCGGCCCCCAGCGCCAGCGCGACGGCGACGTCGAAGCCGCGCTTGATCCCGCCGTCGGCCCGCAGCCGCACCCGGTCGCGCACGCCGTTGGCGCTCAGGTACTGGTGGGCGTCGGTCAGGCCGAGCTCCAGCGGTAGCCCCGCGTGGAGGATCGAGCCCGACGGCGCCGCCCCGGTGCCGCCCTCGAAGCCGCTGATCGAGATCACGTCCGCGCCCGCCTTGGCGACGCCGACGGCGATGGTGCCGAGGTTGGTGACCGACGGGCACTTCACCCCGATGCGGGCCCGGGGGTTGACCGCGCGCAGGTTGCGGATGAGCTGGGCGAGGTCCTCGATCGAGTAGATGTCGTGGTGGGGGGGCGGGCTGATCAGCGCGACGCCCGGCTGGGTGTGGCGGATCGCGGCGATCTCGGCCGACACCTTGTGGCCCGGCAGGTGGCCGCCCTCGCCCGGCTTGGCCCCCTGGCCGATCTTGATCTCGAGCTCGTCCGCGCCGACGAGGTACTCCGCGTCCACGCCGAAGCGGCCGCTCGCGACCTGGCGGATCCGGTTGCGGTCCGCCTCCCAACTGCCGCCGGGGTTGCGGCGGCGGTCCTCGCCGCCCTCGCCGGAGTTGGACGCCGAGCCGAGCACGTTGAACGCCGCCGCGATCGCCCGGTGGGCCGTGGAGTGCAGCGCGCCGTGGGACATCGCCGCGCCCCGGAGCGTCGAGCGGACGACCTCGCGGGCGTCGCTGACCTCGTAGCGGGAGATCGGCGTGCCCGGCACGAACCGCAGCAGGTCGCGCAGGTAGACCGGCGGGGTGTCGTCGAGCAGTCGGCTGAAGCGGTCGTAGTCGCCCTGGTCGTTGCCGTCCCGGGCCACCAGCTGCAGCGCCTGCGTCACCTCCTTGCGGAACACCGACGTGTTCTGGTTGACGGCGAGGCCGTCGTCCCGGCCCGAGGCGCGGGCGACGATGTCCATGTAGACGTCCCGCATCGTCAGGCCGCCGACCCTCGACGGCGTGTCCGGCAGGTAGTAGTCGACGATGTCCGCGGACAGCCCGATCGCCTCGAACAGCGCCGAACCCTGGTAGCCGGCGACCGTCGTGATGCCCATCTTCGACATGATCTTGCGCAGGCCGTCGACCAGGGCCCGGGTCAGCGCGGCGCGGGCGTCGGCCGGCTCCACGCGTCGCACCGTGGCGGCCTGGGCGAACATCGCCCACGGGTTCACGGCCGTCGCGCCGTAGGCGAGCAGCACGGCCAGGTCGTGGCTCTCGTGCACCGCCCCGGTCGAGACCACCAGGCTGCACGCCCGCCGCCGTCCGGCCCGCGACAGACCCCGGTGGATCGAGCCCGCGGCCATCGGCGCGGGGACCGGCAGCCGGTCGCCGGCGATCACCGCCCGATCGGTCACGACCAGCAGGTTGGCGCCCCCATCCACGGCCACGATCGCCTCGTCGGCCAGCTCCTGCAGCCGCTCTTCCAGCGCCCGCACCCCTCGGGGCGCGAACGTGGCGTCCAGTCGACGGACCGTCAGCTCGGGGTGCAGCCCCTGCTCGATCGCGTGCAGCGCCTGGTTGCTGAGCACCGGGTGGGGCAGCTTCACCTGGGTGCCGGCGGCGCGGCCGAACAGCGCGGGCGACCGGCCCAGGTACATCGTCGTGTCCATCGCCGCGCCCTCTCGGAGCGGGTCGATGGCGGGGTTGGTGACCACGGCGACCACCTGGTTGAGGAAGCTGTACAGCCGGCTCGCGTTCTTGCTGAACACCGCGAGGGGCCGGTCGTTGCCCATCGAGTGCACCGGCTCCTTGCTCTGCTTGACCATCGCGCGGAGCCGCTGGAGCCGCTGCTTCGTCCAGCCGAACGCGTTCAGCGCGTCCACCGGCACCTCCAGCGGGGGGACGGGGGCGGGGAGGGCGCCGAACTCGACGGTGGAGGGTGCGGCCCCGGTGGGTTCGCGACGATCGACGAACCAGGCCGACGTCGCCCCGGGCGCGACCAGCTCGCCGGTGGTGAGGTCGACCACGAGCATCGCGCCCGGCTCCAGCTGCCCGTCACTCACGATGGTCGCGGGGTCGACGGGGACCGCGCCCATCTCGCTCGCGACGATGAGCTCGGCGTCGTCCGTGAGCAGCCATCGCAGCGGCCGCAGCCCCATCCGGTCCAGCTGCGCCACGAGGTGGCGGCCGTCCGTCGCCACCAGCGCCGCGGGCCCCTCCCACGCGCCGAGGGGGCCGAGGGCGCGGCGGGCGCTCTCGTACCAGCCCCGCTCGGCGGGATCGGCCACGTCCTCCTGCCACGCCGGCGGCACCGCGAGCCGCATCGCCTCGGGCAGGTCGGCGGCGCCGAGCGTCTGCAGCATGTCCACGGCGCGGTCGAGCTGGGCGCTGTCGCTGCCGTAGCGCATGAGCACCCGCGCCCCGCCCGGGGTGCGCCGGACCACGTCCCGTACCGACCGGGTGTTGGCCGAGATGGTGTTGATCTCGCCGTTGTGGGCGAGGAACTGGAACGGCTGGACGAGGTGCCAGTTGGAGAAGGTGTTGGTCGCGAACCGCCGGTGGCCCAGGGCGACGGTCGTCGCGAGGTCGGGGTCGCGCAGGTCCGGGTAGAAGCGGGCCAGCTGGTCGGCGGTGGCGAGCGCCTTGTAGGCGGTGGTGCCTTCGGCCAGCGACGGCACCGCGAGCTGGCCCAGGAACCAGTCGTCGAGGGTCGCCCGGGCCTCGCGCAGGGCGCCGGCGAGGTGGGCCGGGCGCAGGTGACCGCGGCCGATCAGGACCTGCCAGATCAGGGGGGCGTCGATCCTGGCCCGGGCCCCCACCGCGTCCAGGTCGACGGGCACGGGCCGCCACCCGAGCGGCTGCAGCCCGTGTCGCCGCAGCGCGGAGTCGACGTCCCGCTGCAGGTCCCGGATGTTCCGCTCGCCCACCCGGAACCAGACCGTGCCGACGATCAGCGGCTCGTCTTCGTCCAGGCGCCGGCCGGGCGCCAGGAAGCGCTCGAAGAACGACCGCTCGGGGCGGATCAACAGGCCCGCGCCGTCGCCCGTGTCCTGCAGGGCGCCGCCCCGGTGCTCCATGCAGCGGAGGCTGTCCAGGGCGCGCCGGATCAGCCCGTGACGGGCGGCGCCGTCCAGCCGCGCCAGGGCGACGATCCCGCAGCCGCCTCGGCCGGGATCCTGTTCGATGTGGTGCCGCCGACGGGCTCGGGCGGCGCCGGGGTGATCGATTCCGTCGCTCTTCATGACCGGACCATGGGCTCCGTCTCGACAATCGTCAAACCCGATCGGTGTGGACCGGGGCGGGGGCCCAAGAGTGCAACACGCGCGCGCGAGGGGCTCCGTCATTTGACGGATGCCGACCGACGGGAGCCGACGGGAGAGGGTCCCCCGGTCGAGCCCCGCAGGCCGATATGGGGTCGGGCCGATGGGGGTAGACCGATGCAGATGGGGAGAAGGACCCGGCGAGCTCGAGGGGGCTCCACCATGCATCGATCCTGGTTCGGCGCCGCCCTCGGCGCCGCCTTGTTGCTGCTCGCGCTGTTCGTCGGCTCGGGCCCACCGCACCTCGACGCGACCCCGACGCCGCTGCACGCGGCCGCATCGACATCCGACGCGGGGCCGCTCACCGGCCCCGGCACGCCGTCGAAGTTCGGTCGGCTGACGAGCCCCCGCTGGGCGTGGGGCGCCGAGTACGTGCGGCGGGACCTGCAGCCGGTCGCGAACGCCAACCCGTTCCCCGAGCCGCAGCCCCACCGCGACCACCCGTACGGGCTGGCGGTCACCCCGGACGGGACGAAGCTGTACGTCGCGCTGGCGGGCAACGAAGCCGAGCCCGGCAGCGAGGTCGCGGTCTTCGACGTCGCCACCCGCCAGGTCACGGGTCGGGTGCAGGTGGGATCGATGCCGACCTACCTCGGCATGCACCCCAGCGGCGCGTTCGTCGTCGTGATCAACCGCTTCTCCAACTACGCGTCGGTGATCTCGACGGCGACCGACGCCGTCGTCAGCGAGATCCCCCTCGACTTCTACTGCATGGAGATGGCCTGGAGCGCCGACGGGCGGCGGGCCTGGGTGAGCAACCGCTACCTGGACCAGGTGCTGGTCCTGGAGCTGGACCCCGACACGCCGGACTACGCGGCGAAGGTGCTGCCCCAGGGCGGGTTCGACGAGGCCGCGTTCCTGCAGGGCGACGACAACCTGCACACGGCGCTGGTCCAGTCCTGCGGCGATGCGCGATGTCACCGCCGGGCGCGGGGCGGGTTCTACGCGGGCGAGGACCCGTTCAAGTCCTACTTCTCCGCCATCGCCAACTCGGTGGCCGGCGACCCCGACGAGAGCCTGCTCCTGCGCGCGGTCCGGTCGGTCGACGAAGGCGGCTTCGCGGACGACCGGGCCGGCTCCAACTTCCACGCCGGCGGCGAGGTCGTCTGGCGCCGGGAGGACGCCGGCTACCAGGCGGTCGCCGAGTGGATCTCCGCCGCCCGCGTCGGCCCGGGGATCCCGGTCGGCAACTTCGGCTCCAAGCCGTCCGGGCTCGCCCTGAGCGCCGACGGCGCCCGGCTGTACGTCGGCAACCAGGGCACCCAGGAGATCTCCGTCATCGACCTCGCCCGGGGCGAGGAGGTGACCGGCATCTACACCCAGAGCCTGACCACGAGCGTGCGCGTCTGGGCCGATCCCGACTCCGACCGCGAGCTCCTGATCGCCGCCTCGATGGGGCTCGGCTTCGGCGCCGCCAAGGAGCGCGACCCCTACGGCGGCGAGACGGGCGATCCGGACAACCCGGCCGCGCAGTACACCGTCGTCCGGGACCTGGCGACGACCGAGCCGAAGCCGCTGGAGGAGCAGACCGTGCTCGGCGCGTTCGACGCCGTCGACGGCACCGCCGCCTTCAAGATGGCCGACATCCAGAACGACCTGTTGCTCGTCGACCTGGCGCACCTGCAGGTCCCCGAGCCGGCGGCCAACGGTCAGCTCCGCTACGCGCTCCGGGCCAATCGGTACGAGGCGCACGACGCGTGGGTCCGCTACACCTCCGACAGCGCCGAGATCCTCCCCCAGGACCTCGGCGGCGACATCCCGCCGGAGCTGCAGCGGGTCGTCGGCGCGTTCCCCGAGGACGTCGCGATCGCCGGCGACCGGGCGTTCGTGGTGATGGCGAGCACGTCCGAGCTGGTCGAGTGGAAGATCGATCCGGACGCGAGCGAAGCGTCCGAGCGGCTGGTCCCCGTCGCCGTCTACGAGACCGGGTTCCGGCCGACGCGGGCCGCCGTCGGCCCGGCGGGCGGCCCCGCGCAGGGGCTGGTGTTCGTCACCAACTCCCTGGGTGAGACGATCTCGGTGGTCGACACCTCGACCGGCGAGTCGGTCGAGTACGTGGTCGGCGACCTGTCGCGACCGTTCCCGGACAGCGACGCCGAGCGGGGCGAGGTCTTCGTGACGACGTCCCTGTTCGCCGTCGACGGGGACACGTCCTGCACGTCCTGCCACATCTACGGTCGCAGCGACGGCCGCGGCTGGGGCGCCGGCCAGGCGATCGCCCAGATGAACGACGGCACGCTGGTCGGCGGCGGGCTGCTCGCCATCCCGCACCTGAACAACCTGTACGCGATCCAGCCCTTCTACTTCGAGGGCACCCACACCGCGTTCGACGCGCAGTTCGACGACGCCCGCGAGCACGTCGCGCTGCAGGGGTTCACCGCCCCCAACCCCCACGGCGACTTCACGCAGCTGCGCCACCCCACCCCCGAAGCCGAGCGTGAGCTCGAGCACGAGGAGCTGCAGGACAAGATGTCGACGGCCTCCTGGGGGCTCGCCTACGACGACCTGCGGGAGCGTCGCAACGCCCTCGTCCGCCAGCTGACGATGCGCTACTTCGGCAAGGCGTTCGCCTTCCGGGACTTCCAGCGCTTCATCGGGGAGTACCAGGCGGCCGAGATGCGGCTGGTCCCCAACCCGTTCGACCAGGCCAACCCGTCGGTCGTCCGGGGGCGGATGCTCTTCGGCGACCTGGGCGTCGGCTGCGTGGTCTGCCACCCGCCGCCCGCCTTCGCGAGCAAGGACGAGGCGCTCTACAACAACGAGGAGCGCACGCTGCCGTCGCTGGTGTCGTTCACCGACCGGGAGAAGGCGTTCACCCTCGTCAGCCCCCACTGGATGGACAGCGTCAACGGCTACGAGCGCGACGTCGAGCCCTGGGAGCGGGGGCGGATCGAGCGGACCGAGGGGCACGTCACCTCGTTCGCGCTGCGGGGGATGTTCGACCGACCGTTCACGTTCCTGCACCACGGCCGCGCGCTGTCGGTGCGGGAGTCGTTCGCCGCGCCGGACCACTACTCGCTGCGGCTGTTCCGCTACAGCCCCCTCAAGGGGGGCGAGCACGCCCGGGAGGACGGTCGGGAGCGCGGCTTCAACGAGCTGAGCTTCATCGAGGAGCGGACCTACATGGTCGACACCCACGGGGCGACCAGCCACCTCACCGCGCTGCAGGTCCAGGACCTGGAGCACTTCCTGCTGGCGATCGAATGAAGCTGCGCCTCTCGATCCTGACCCTGACGGCGCTCCTCGCGCTGTCCGCGACAGCCCAGGACGCGTCCCGGGTGCTCGTGCCCGCCGGCTCCTTCGTGATGGGGGACGACGGCGGCGCGCCCGGCGAGCTGCCGGAGCGCACCGTCGCGGTAGACGCCTTCGAGATCGACCGCACCGAGGTGAGCAACGCCGACTACGAGGCGTTCGTCGCGTGGGTCGCCGAGCATGGCGACGCCGCGGTCCGTCACGCCGAGCAGGCCGACGGCAAGGACCACACCCCGCGCTACTGGAAGTCGTTCCGGCCCGCGCTGCTGCGGTCCACCGGCATGGCCGACCTGCAGCGGTTCGACGACTCGACGTTCCGGCAGCCCGACCACCCCGTCGTCGGGGTCGACTGGTTCGACGCGCACGCCTACTGCGCGTGGGCCGGCGGCCGGCTGCCGACCGAGGCGGAGTGGGAGAAGGCGGCCCGGGGGACGGGCGGCGCGACCTGGCCGTGGGGCGACGAGTGGACGTGGGAGCGCTGCAACAGCGGCGGCTACGAGCGCGCCGGCGAGCGGGACGGCTGGACCTACAGCGCGCCGGTCGGCAGCTACCCGACCGGGGCCTCGCCCTACGGGGCGCTGGACATGGCCGGCAACGTCGCCGAGTGGACGGCCGACACCGACGGCGCCGAGGGCGCCCCGGCGGGCGCCCGGGTGACCAAGGGCGGCGGGTCGAACAGCTACCCCAGCGGCGTGAGGCCGGCGGCCCGGGCCAGCTGGGAGCCCACCTACCGGGCGTTCGCGCTCGGGTTCCGATGCGTCGGGGGGACCCCGTGAGGCTCGCCCTCGCCGCGGTGGCGCTCCTGGCGGTCGGCTGCTCCGGGCCCGCCGACGACGAGTCGACCGACGCCCCGACCGTCGTCGAGTACGAGGTGGTGGTGCACGTCAGCCCCGTCGACGGCGCCGACCTGGTCGAGGTGCCCGGCGGCGAGCTGCGCGTGGGCGACGCGCGCGGCGCGTTCGACGAGCGGCCGGTGCACACGGTGCGGCTGTCGCCGTTCTGGATCGACCGGACCGAGGTCACCAACGCCCGCTTCGAGGCCTTCGTGGGGTCGTCCGAGTACGAGCCCGTCGGCCCCTGGAAGTGGGCCTCCTCGGAGGGGGCCGAGGCGCACCCCGTGCGGTTCGTCACCTGGCACGACGCCGCCGCCTACTGCGCCTGGGCCGGTCGCGCGCTGCCGACCGAGGCCCAGTGGGAGCTCGCGGCCCGGGGCGTCGACGGCCGCACCTGGCCGTGGGGGTCGGACTGGTCGGACGACGCCGCCCGCACCGGGCTGGACGCCGACGCGGGCCCCGCCGACGTCGGCAGCCACCCCGCCGGGGTGAGCCCCTACGGGGCCGAGGACCTGGCCGGCAACGTCTGGGAGTGGGTCGCCGACTGGTACGACCGATACGCCTACGAGGCCCGCGAGGCGCGCGGCGTGGTGGTCGACCCGACCGGCCCCGAGGACGGCGCCGAGCCCGAGGCGCGGTTCGTCGACAGCTCGACCGCGGCGGGCAACGAGCGGTCCACCCGCAAGGTCATCCGGGGCGGCGGCTGGGCCGGTCCCGGTCCCGAGATGACGCGCGCGGCCAGGAGGACCTGGGGCAACCCCGGGTACTGGCTCGACGACACCGGCTTCCGCTGCGCCACGACCCCCCAGGAGGAGCCATGACGGTCGCCCCGAGCCCCGCGCAGGAGATCGCGCTGGAAGCGACGGAGCAGCCGCCGCCGCCGGCGCCCCGGATGGTCACCGCCAAGCCCTCGTCGCTCCGGATCGCCGGCTGGCTGGCCGCCTCGGCGGTCGCCGTCAACGTCGCCCAGGTGCTCGTGGAGGCCGGTCCGGCGATCGGGGGCGGGCTGCTCGCCGCCGCGCTGGTCGGCCTGGGGGTCGCCGCGCTGGCGCAGGTCTGGATCCGTCGCGACGGCTTCCTCGCCGCGCTGCCGGACGTGCGCTTCGGCGTCGCGTCGCTGAGCCTGATCATCGGCGGCTCGACGGTCGGCACGGTCGTGCTGCAGGCCCCCAACGAGGAGCTCTTCTACGCCCGCTACGGCGCCGCGGCGGGCCCGATGGCGTGGCTCCAGCTGCACGACGTGTTCGGCTCCTGGTGGTTCGCCTGGCTGCTGTTCACCTTCGCCGCGGGGCTGGTCGCGACCGTCGTGCACCGCCGACTGTGGCAGCTGCAGCACATCGGCTTCCTGGCGCTGCACCTGGGGCTGCTGTCGCTGCTCGCGGGCGGCGCCGTCGGCTCGCTGTGGGGCACCGAGGGGATGGTTCACCTCGAGGTCGGCCAGAGCGCGACCGAGTACGAGGCGGGCGACGGCACCGCCCTGGCGCTGCCGTTCGCCGTGACGCTGGACGCCTTCGCGGTGGAGCGTCGACCGGTGGAGCATCGTCTGTACGTCGTCGAGCGCCAGGGCGGGGAGCTCGTGGCGACCCGCTCGCTGGACGCGACCGTCACGGGCGTCAGCGAGGTCGCCGACTTCGGGACCGTGGAGGTCCTGGAGTTCGTGCCGCCCCACGCCGAAGACCCGGCCGAGGGCGCTGACGACGCGACCTCGGCGTTCGCCCGGCTCCGCATGGGCGCGCCGGCCGAAGGGACGGAGCCGGAGCCGCCCGAGCTGGTCCGCGCCGCCGTCCGGGTCCGCCTGCTCGGCCCGGACCGGGACGCCACCCTCACGCTGGGGGGCGACGGTCCGCTGACGACCCGGCTGGACGAGGGGCGCACGCTGCGCCTCGCCCGGCGCAGCGACGACATCGTCAACTTCGTGGCCACCGTCGGCGTCGAGGACGACGTCGGTCAGCGCACCCGGACCCAGGAGGTCCGGGTCAATCGGCCGCTGCGCCACGCCGGCTTCGCGCTGTTCCAGGCCAACTACGACCCCGAGAACCCGAAGTACGCCGGGCTGCTCGTGGTCCACGACCCGGGCATGCCGCTGGTCAACCTGGGCATGCTCGCCCTGGTCCTGGGCGTCGGTCAGCTGATGTTCATCGCGCCGGCCCTGCGCCGGCGCAAGCAGAGGCCGGCGCCGACGCCGAGCCCGAGGCTGGTCTCGTGAGCGCCGTGCTCGTCGCGTCGGTCGCCACCTTCGGCGGCGCCGCTGTCGGCTTCAGCCCGGCGTTGCGCGATCGCGCCCCGTCGTGGCTCGGCCCGGCGCTGTTCGGGCTCGGGTTCGTCCTCGTCACGGTCCTCATCGGGGACCGGTGGGTCGAGGCCGGCCGTCCGCCGTTCAAGACCCGGTACGAGTCCCTGCTGCTCCTGGCGTGGTGCACCGCCGGCCTGTTCCTGCTGCTCCAGCTGCGGCACCGGGTCCGGCTGCTCGGGCTGGGCGCCGCGCTCGTCGCCGGCGTCGCGCTCGCCGCCGCCGCGGCGCGCCCCGACCTGGAGATCCCGAACCTGCCGCCGGCCCTCCAGAGCCCCTGGTTCGTGCCCCACGTGGCGGTCTACTTCATGGGCTACGCGGCGATGTTCCTGGCCGCCGTGGCCGCCGCCGTGAGCCTCGTCGCGCCGACCGCGACGGTCGAGGTGCAGCGCGGCGGGGAGGCCCGCGACGTCCGGTACGCCGACCTGATGCACACCGCGGTGGTCGTCGGCTTCCCGTTGATCACCGTCGGCATGGTGCTGGGCGGGGTGTGGGCACGGCAGGCCTGGGGCGACTACTGGGCCTGGGACCCCAAGGAGAACCTCGCCCTCGTCTGCTGGCTGGTCTACGCGCTGTACTTCCACGTGCGTCGGCTGCCCGGCTGGGGCGGCTCGCGCAGCGCCTGGATGGTCCTCGCCGGCGCCGCCTGCCTGATCTTCACCTACCTCTTCATGCACCTGCTGCCCACGGCGGAGGCGAGCGCCCATGTCTACCAGTAGCGAGCCGCGCCGCCGCCTCATCAGCCGCCTGTCGATCGGGCTCGTCGCCGTCATCACGGTCGGCTCGTTCGTGCTCCACGCCGACAGCGGGGCCGCCGCCAAGGGGCGCTCGTTCGCGTTCTTCCAGTCCAACGTCGCCCCGGTGCTCGCGGAGACCTGCTCGGCCAAGGACGAGGACGGGGTGCACGTCTGTCACGGCCGCCCGGCGGGCTTCGTGGACGAGGACGTCGAGGTGATGGGGGCGTCCGAGTCGGGGCCCCAGACCGCCCACGCGGTGCCCAGCACGATGCTGTCGTCGTGCGCCGGCAGCTGCCACGGTCAGGGCGGCATGGACTTCTCGTTCGCCCTCGATCCGAGCGGAGGCATCGCGACCGATCGCCAGCAGCTGCTCGCCTTCGAGAAGGCGCGCAAGCGGGCGAAGGTCGGCGGGCCGGCGAAGTTCGCGCGGCTGCTCCGCATGCCCCTGGGCGCCCAGGGCGGCGGCTTCGGGCTGCTCCACGGCGGCGGCGAGGTCTTCGAGAGCGCGGCCGAGCCGGGCTTCGGCGACCTGGCCGAGTGGGTCTCGCTGGACAACGAGGGGCGCGGCGCAGGGGCCGCGACGGCGAGCGAAGCGGAGCGCTTCTTCGGCGACGAGGTGCTCCCGGTGCTCGCCCGGAACACGTGCCTCGCCCCCGGCTGCCACATCTTCAACCACAGCGCGTTCATCCCCGATCCCGGCATGCCCAGCGCGGACCTGTCGAGCTCGCTGGCGGATCGGTTCAGCCCGGAGCAGGTCAGCTTCAACCGCATGACGAGTCGGGGCCTGATCCAGACGCTGGTCCACCTCGGGGGAGATCCCGAGCAGAGCCGGATCCTGCGCAAGGTCATCCCGCTGGAGGAGGGCGGGGTCCTGCACCGCGGCGGCAACGACCAGTTCCTGTCCGGCCCGGCCGACCCCGACTACCGGGTGATGGCCCGCTGGCTGGAGCTGGAGCGGGAGGAGGCGATCGCGCCGCTGCGCATCGGCGGCCAGCCCATCGCGCCCGAGGACGTGGGGCGGGTCCAGGGCGTCGTCTTCGTGCGGACGCGGACCGACAACCACCGCCGCTACCTCGACGTCGGCAAGTACCTGCCCGGCGGCGATCTGTACGTGGTCAAGCTGGCCGAGGGGGAGACCCTGGAGACGGCGACCGCGGATCCGGTCAACCTGACCGCGCAGTTCCACCCCGGCGCCGAAGCCGACGTCCGCGAGCCCGACGTGCGCTACGACGGCCGCGCGGTCGCGTTCGCGATGCGGGTCGGCGAGGAGGACAACCTCAACCTGTACGAGATCCTGCTGGACGACGACCTCGCCTACGTCGAGGGCAGCTTCCGCCGCCTGACGTACGGGCCCGAGACCGCCGGCGGCGCGAAGGTGCACTTCACGGACCCGACCTACATCCCCGACGCGATGGACACCCACGCCGCGGCGGGCGGCTACAACCTCGACCGCGCGGACCTCGTGTTCTCGAGCAACATCGCCGGCGAGGTCGAGCGGAGCGTCGAGCGGGCGATCCTCGGCGAGGCGGACGGCGGCACCACGACCACGATCGAGGACCTCGACCGCCCCGAGGCCTCGGGCAGCTTCGTCGGTCGCCGGGTGCACATCGTCGACGGCACGAACCAGGGCAGCTGGCGCACCATCGTCGCCTTCGACAACCACCTGTTCGAGCCCGGCGGGCGCTCCACCCTCCGCGTCGACCGGCCCTTCCCGGAGCCGATCGACGACTCGACCATCTACACCATCGAGCGCGAGGCGGCCGAGCAGCCGGGCTTCCTGCCGTCCTACTCGGTCTACGGCATCAAGTACCCGCCGGCGGGGCACGAGCGGCTGATGTTCGAGGAGACGATCTCCCGGATCACCTGCACCCCGGGCCAGGAGCTGGACCTGTCGGTCCGGTCCACCGGCGAGGTCTTCTACGCGGGCCAGCGCTCCGGGGTCGACAAGGAGGGCCGGCCGGTCTTCCACATGACCAGCTGCCGTCGCCACCTGGACACGCGGTTCAGCTTCCCGACCCACCACGGCAACCGGTCCCAGGTGCTCATCTACGCGGACAACCACGAGCTGCCGACGGGCATCGACATCCACGTCGGTATGGACCCGGACAACCTGTGGGAGGGCGGCAACCTCTCGACGAGCGACCATCAGTTCGGGCCGGGGCTGGAGGCGCGCAACCCGCACGACTACGCCACCGGCATGTTCGACGAGGACGGCGTGCCCCGCACCGAGGGGCCCGAGTACAGCAACACGCGCTTCGCGTTCTCCGGCGGCCAGCCGTCGCACCCGCGGTTCATGTTCAAGAAGTCGGCGCTGTTCCCCCTCGTCGGCCCCGAGGCGGTGTCCCGGACGGGGGTCTCCCCCGGCGGCATCTTCCGCGACCCGTTCCCGCTGCCCGACGGGCGGCTGCTCGTGTCGTGGGCTCCGGGCCCGATCGACCACCTGGACCCCGACGCGAACCCCGACTTCGACGTCTTCGTGCTCGCGGGGGACCCGGCGCTGCAGCCGATCGCCGGCAAGGGCGACGACCCCGGCGTGAGCCTCACGCCGCTGGCGGCGGCGAGCGCGTCGGGCTTCAGCGACGTGCAGGCGGTGCCGGTGGTGATCCGCCCGAAGCCGAAGATCAACGCCGGGAAGCGGCCGCCGGAGGAGCACCTGATCCGGATCCCCGGGCTCGAGCCGGACAACCGCCCGGCCCGCTACCTGGAGCGCAACTACCTGCTGATCGACGCGATCATGCGAGACCCCTCGCCAGTCGGGAAGCAGGCCGCCTACGACCGCGATCCGATCACCGGGGAGGAGACCCCGCGGATCGACCGGGTCAAGTACGTGCGCTTCGTCGAGGTGCTGCCGATGACCGCCGAGCAGGCCGGTCCGCTCGAGGTCGGCCTCGTCCGCAACGGCGACCCGGAGAGCACCCTGGTCGGCAACGGCATCCACCCCCGGAAGCGGATCGTGGGGGAGGCGGCGCTGCACGAGGACGGCTCGATCTTCGTGAAGGTCCCGTCGATGACGCCGCTGATCATCCAGAGCGTCAACGAGGACGGCATGGCCCTGCGCCAGGAGGCTCGGTACTACTACTTCGCGCCGAACGAGCCGTTCACCGTGTCGCCGTCGCCCAGCGAGACGTTCCAGACGTGCGGCGCCTGCATGGGCTCGATGGACGGCAAGCCGGAGTCGCTGTTCGGGCCGGTCAACCCCTTCTCGGGGCAAGGCCAGGTGATGGCCATCGAGGCGGCCGCCGACGGTGGGCCGCCCCAGCTGGGGATCGCGATCGAGGACCGGCTGTCGATCGACTTCGAGCGGGACGTGCAGCCGGTCCTGGACCAGCACTGCACCGCCTGCCACGACGGGGACGTCCCGGCCGCCGGCCTGTCCCTGTCCGGCCGACCGACCACCTACTACACCGACGCCTACGAGAGCCTCATGGCGCTCGAGGACGAGGACAGCGGCTGGTACGGCCGCAAGAAGTACGTCAGCGAGCGGGACGGCCTCGCGATCGAGAGCTACCTCGCCGAGAAGCTGTTCGGGCGCGAGCTCAAGGCGACTCGCACCCTCGACGGCGACCGCCCCCACCCCAGCCCCGAGCTCTTGGCGAGCGCGGGGCTCGACCTCCAGCCCCTCGGCGACGAGGAGCTGCTGCTCCTGGTCCGATGGATGGACCTCGGAGCCTCGTTCCGGGGGCCCGACCCCGGCGAGACCACCACGACAGGACCTGGGAGACAGCCATGACGCTGCGGACCGACGCCCCCCCCCGCTCCACGACGGAGCCCCCCGAGGCGAAGCCGACCTCGCTGATCGCCTGCCTCCACGAGGGCGCGTCGCCCGAGCTGCGCCGGCAGGTGCTCGGCGTGCTCGGCCTCGACGCCGGGCCCGACCCCCGCTACCGGTGGCACCGGGACGACGTGCTGACCGTGCGGGAGGTCGAGCTGCAGGAGGATCGAATCGGACAGCTGGAGGCGCTCGACGGGGTCCGGCGGCTGTATACGCCGGCGGGCACCTCCGCGCTCTTCGAGTGCTTCGAGGAGGGCCTCGCGGAGGAGGTCGAGATCGGCCCCGGGATCTTCCTGGGCCGCGACCACCCCGGGGTGATCGCCGGTCCGTGCAGCGTCGAGGGCTACAACCAGGTCGTCGAGACCGCCCAGCGGGTCGCCGAAGAGGGCGCGGTCGCGCTGCGCGGCGGCACGTTCAAGCCTCGCACCTCGCCGTTCGCGTTCGGCGGGCTGGAGGAGCAGGGGCTGCAGAACCTGGCCCTGGCGCGCGAGCGCACCGGGCTGCCGGTGGTGACCGAGGTGCTGCACCCCGACCACCTGGACCTCGTCGCGAAGTACGCGGACGTCATCCAGGTGGGCTCTCGGAACATGCACAACACGTCGCTGCTGTTCCAGATCGGGGCGCACCCGTCGGGGCGGCCGGTGCTGCTCAAGCGCGGGCTCGGCGCGACGGTGGACGAGGTCCTGCACGCGACCGACTACATCCTGTTGGGCCGGCTGGCGGCGGGCCACGAAGCGCCCGGGGTCATCCTGTGCGAGCGCGGGATCCGGACGTTCGAGCGGAGCACCCGCTTCACGTTGGACATCGCGGCCATCCCGGTGCTCCGCAAGCGGTGCCCGGCGCCGGTCATCGCCGACCCCAGCCACGCCGCAGGGCAGCGTGAGCTGGTGACCCCGCTGGCCTGGGCCGCGATGGCGGCGGGCGCCGACGGCCTGCTGGTCGAGGTGCACGTGACCCCCGAGGCGGCCTGGTGCGACGGCCCCCAGAGCCTGACGCCGGAGGAGTTCGCGAGGTTGATGGAGTGGCCTGGACGTCGGGCCGGGGACGACGGCGTCGGCGTATCGGTGGCGTAGAGCACGAGAGAGGAGCGCGGTGATGGAACGACGATCGATGACTCGGCCCGGCTACACGGAGTGGCACCTGACGGTGCGGGCCTCGGACTCCCTCCCCCCCCACGCGGCGGCGAAAGATCTCTTCAAGCGCCTGGCGGAGGCGGTGGTCGAGCTCGAGATTCGACCGATCCAGCAGAAGGTCTACGGCCCGACCGTCCGGCGAGCCGAGATCCTCGACATCCGGGAGCGGGTGTTCGAGAAGGCGGGGCTGGATCCGTCCGCTCCCTGCACGTTCATCGAAGGACGTGAAGGCGAGTGCACCCGCCTCGGCGGCGCGCAGCTGTGGGGGATCGTGCCGTCGAGGAAGAGCGCGGTGACCGTGGCCAGCGTGGAGGCCCAGGCGGGACACAGCGGTCGGCTGGTCAGCGGCAAGGGGTTCCGCATGCTGTACCTGCCGTCGATCGTCGGGGCGGACTCGGACCACGTCCTGCCGGTCGGGGTGACCTGCCAGGCGGAGGCGATGTTCACCAACGCCGAGGCGGTCCTCCAGCGACACGGCTTCGAGTACACCGACGTCGTGCGCACGTGGATCTACCTGCGGCGCATCCTCGACTGGTACGGCGAGCTCAACCACGTCCGGTCCGCGTTCCACGCCGAGCGGGGGATCACCGGCGGGCCCGACGGTCGGCCGTTCCCGGCCAGCACCGGGATCCAGGGGACCTCGGCGGGGGAGGAGTGCGTGATGGACGTGCTCGCGATCCAGGCCGATCCGGGCAGCGGCGTCAACGTGCTGCCGCTGCATCGGAGCAGCCGACAGGACCCGGCGTTCGACTACGGGTCGGCGTTCTCACGGGGGATGTCCGTGGAGGTCGACGGTCGGCAGACCATCCTGGTGTCGGGCACCGCGAGCATCGCCGCGGACGGCCGGACACTGCACCTCGATGATCGGGAGCCGCAGGTCGTCGAGACGCTGCTGAGCATCGGCGCCCTGATCGAGCGGCAGGGCGGCAGCCTGCAGGACATCTGCTGCGGCACCTTCTTCTACAAGGACCTCGCGGTCCTGAAGGCCTACCAGCAGGTGACGAAGATCCTCGGCATGCCCGAGCTGCCCCTGGTCCCGGTCCTCGCCGACGTCTGCCGGCCCGATCTGCTGGTGGAGATCGAGGCCGTCGCCCAGGTGGCGAGCCCCCAGGTGATCGAGACGTCGAGCGACACCCGGCCGGCCACGAGGGCCGCCCAGCGCGGCGGGACGCGCACCCTGCCGCGGTAAGGACTGGCGAGGATCGCCAGCATCGGTGATACTCAACGGAGCATGCCCTCCATTGCAACTCCAGCCCTGGTGCTCACGCACTCCAGCGGCGTCGTCCTCGAGCAGAACGGGCCCGCCCGACGACTGCTCGGCGATGGGGTCGGCAAGCTCTGCTGGGACTTCTTCCACGAGTTCGACGGCGCCGAGGATCTGCCGTGTAACAACGGCTGCGCGGGCCGCCTGCTCCGGGACGCCACGGCGGAGGGAGCCCGACGGTCGATCGTCCGCATGGAGGACCGCCCGTACGAGCTGACCTGCATGAAGGTCTCCGACGACAAGGTCGCCTGCCTGCTCCACCCGACCACCTGCCAGCTCCCGAAGCTGTACGAGCAGCTCACCCCGCGTGAGCGGGACGTGCTCCGCCTGATCGCCGACGGCCAGACCACCGCCGAGGCGGCGGACGAGCTGGGGATCAAGGAAGCGACGGTCCGCACCTACGTGGAGCACATGCGCCACAAGCTGGGTGTCGGCACCCGCGCCGGCGTGGTCGCGCGAGCGTTCCGGCTGGGGCTGATCGACTAGCCCGGCCGCGTAGCCTCCGTCATATGACGGAGGCCCTTGTGCGGGAGCCCGAGAAAGCCCGGAAAAACGCTGTAGATGACGGCCATCCAGCCTGTTCTACTGACTTCGATCATGGGTGCAGAACTGCCGGAGGCTAGCGTCGTTCTCGAAGGGGAACGATCTATATGTCCAAGCTCACGAGGCGCGACTTTCTCGCCCGTTCTGGCCAGGTTTCGGCCGGAGCCGCCGCCTTCTCACTGACCGGCTGTCCGGCCGACGGCACCCCGCCGGACGAGACCCCGCCGGAAGAACAGGATCCGGCGGGCCCCTGGGGGACCCCCGGCGACGAGAAGCAGGCCGAGGCGCTGCTCCCCGAGGACAAGCGCCCCGAGGGCGTGCTCGAGTTCTTCCTGTGGGGCGGCGTCAACGCGTTCGACTCCTTCTACGTCATCCCCGAGCACGGGGATCCGGCCGCCGGCGGACCCTTCGCCGGTGAGGGCTGGTGGGTGTTCCAGGAGGGGGACGACAACGTCTCCGACACCTTCTACAACCGCTGCGACGGCGGCGACCGCGAGCTCCTCGAGCCGTGGGTCCTCGACGGCGCCGGCAAGCAGGTCAACATCGGCCCCTACGCCTACCCGCTGCGGGAGCGCCCGGACCTGCTCGCCCGCATGCGCATGTTCGCGATGGGTCACGGCCTCGCCCCGCACCAGGCGGCGGTGCCCGCGGCCCTCACCGGCCACATCCCGGGCAACCCGCGGCTCACCGGCTTCGGCAGCCACGTGGAGCGCTACTGGCAGGACCGCCAGGAGGGCTCTCGCTCGGCCCCCTACTCCTGGCTGCTGCTCCCCGACCGCCGCGACGTGGCGTCCCACAACACGGACGCCGGCGTGGCGACCGGCCTGCACCCCGCGCGGGCTCGTCCGACGGCGATCAAGATCGGCTCCGACACCGCGCTGGTGGACCTGCTGCTCCGCAGCAACCTGTCCGACCGCAGCGACGAGGTCGACGCGGCGCTCGCCCACTACATGGCCGCCTACGGTCAGCGCTACGTGCCGCCGGGCGGTGACGCCCCGGTCCGGGCCCCCGCGCTCGGCGCCTACGAAGCGGCGCTGTCCGGCCTCAACCGGGCCGACGCGCTGCGCGCCCTGCTGCCCAACTCGCTGCTCCAGCCGACCGAGGCGGAGAGCTGCACGGAGGTGTCGGACCTCGACCTGACGACCATGCAGCTGAAGCTCGCGGCGCACCTGCTGACGCAGGGCGACGAGAAGGCCAAGTACGTCTCCGTCATCGACGGCGGCATGCTCCCGGCGACCCTCGGCGCGGCCTTCGACACGCACCGCTACCACGTCGTCGAGACCATGCGGAACCTGATCCACAGCCTCAAGGCGCTGGCGTCGATCATCAACGAGCCGGGCGAGAACGACCCCGCCAAGCTCGACCTCGACCGGCACCAGGTGGTGATCACCACGGAGTTTGGCCGCAGCCCGATGGCCGGCGAGCCCGACGGGCTCAACCACTGGCCCTGGGGCTACGTGCAGATGATCCTCGGCGGCTGGGTCGACGAGGACCGCTCCGGCATCGTCGGCTACATCCCGGAGAGCGGCTACGCCGACCAGGAGTCGCTGACTCCGACGGAGTTCCGGGCCGGGCTGGCGCTCGGCATGGGCATCTGGCCGTTCAACCAGGAAGCGTTCGCAGTCGGGGACACCCGCATCGAGACCAACCGCGCTGACGCGGGCCGCTGGCTCCGCGAGCACATGCTGGGGTACTGACATGAAGCGCTACCTGCTCATCCCCATCGCCCTCCTCTTCGGCCTCGTGTCGTGCCCCGAGCCGGACCCCGATCCCGACCCGGAGGATCCGCCGTACGAGTTCTTCGACGGCACCCCCTACAACGACGCCGGCGACGAGGCCTTCGTCAAGCGGGCGATCCCGCTGATGTGGGGGCGCGCGCCGGCCTCCATCCGCGAAGTGCAGGTGCTGGTCGACCTGGTCGAGGCGACGGACCGTGAGGCCGTCGTCCGCGCCATGGCGACCTCGCCCGAGTTCGTGGACCACTGGCAGAAGAACCTGATGGACTGGACGTCGGTCGCCCGCATCGGCATCCGCGCCAACCCCCAGTGCTACTCGGAGGGCCTGCTCGACGACCAGGACACCGACCTCGCGGAGTACGTGCGCGACAACGACGCGCACGGCAGCGACTTCGGCTCCGAGTGGAACATGTGGGACCTGTCGCGGTCCTCGATCCTGCTGGACGACCTGTCGGTCTTCTTCGCGGCGGACCTGTTCCCGACGGCCGCCTGGGACGCGCCGCTGTTCAACGTCCTGGAGACCGAGGCGGCCCGCACCGACGTGATGATGTCGTTCGTCCGCAACTACATGCGGCGCGAGATCGACTGCCTGCCGTGCCACAACTCGGAGCACTCGGCGACGGACCACCCCGACCCCGCGCAGGACAACACGTGGGCGATCCCCGGCCACTTCGAGAAGGCGGTGTTCGGCGTCTCCGAGGGGCCCGACGTCAAGGGCGACCTGCACATCTTCTTCCGGCGTGACGGCGTCGTCACCGGCCCGATCCCGGCCGTGCCGGAGGGACCGGATGCGCTGGTCGACTTCGACCCCGACACCACCCAGCCGTGGGGCATCAGCGAGCTGTGCGGCATCTTCGCGGAGCCCGACCAGGTGCTCGAGGGCCGGCTCGGCTTCTCCGGCTACTACGTCGATGACTTCGGCCCGACCGCCAACATCTGGGACATGCAGGACATCTACCAGACGGGCTTCGCGTCGCTGCGGTCCGGCGGCCTGGAGGTGGCCGACGACCTGACCCTGATCGGGGACCAGGCGGCCGGCTACATGGTGGCGATGAGCCTGGCCGAGAAGATCTGGATGGAGGCCTTCGGCTTCGGCCTGACGGTGCCCTTCGCGCTGCCGCGCAACGACGCGCAGCGCCAGGTGATGTGGGACCTGGCCGAGACCTGGATCGGGAACGACTACTCGCTCGTCGAGATCCTCGTCTTCGTCACGACGCACGACTACTTCGTGCAGAACGTGCCCGAGGACGTGCTCGAGACGGACATCCCGTACTTCCTCGGCTCGGTGTTCAACGCCTTCGCGCCCTACGCGACCGACGAGACCATGCGGCTGAACTCCACCGGCGACGCCCTGCAGCGGGGCGCCGCGCGGGTGCTCGTCAACTCGGTCTACACGTCGCTCGGCTGGGACAAGCTGCCGGAGTTCCCGGAGCCCGACGAGCCGCTCAGCACCAGCAACTTCATCCTCGACTACGACGAGTCCGCCTGGATCCAGTCCAGCGTCGGGATCCAGATGAAGCTGTCCTCCTCCGGCTTCCGGAGCCAGGACTTCCAGACGCTGCTGGTCTGGGAGAGCTGGTTCGGGACCTGCACGGACGTGTACGGCGGCACCCACGACGGCGACTGGATCGACCAGCTGCTGGAGATGGCCGAGGACGATGGCGCCACCGTCGGCGACGTGCTGATCGCGCTGAAGGACCGGCTGCTGACCGATCCCGCCATCACCGACGAGGAGGCCGCGCTGCTCGAGGCGGTCATGGGCGGCGTCAGCATGGACGACGCGGTGACGGCCGGCGTGGAGGACGACGTGCGCCTGGTGTGCGGCGTCTGGCTGAGCAGCCCGCAGTTCCAGCTGTGGGGTGATCCCGGCGTCGACCGGATCGGCACCGAGACCCTCGTGATGCCGGGCACCGGCTACCAGGAGCTCTGCGAGGACGTCGTGGACGCCGCGTACGGCGGCTCCGGCGTCGTGTGCAACGCCGACTCCCTCGAGGTCCAGTAGCCCCGAGCCGACATCCCTCAAGGCACCCCTTGACCGCTTTGGCCTCCGTCATCTGACGGAGGTCAAGCGGACCGGCTCGCCCGGCCCGGGTCGGGCGAACCGGTCAGGTCTGCCGATTTCCCCTTTGAAATCGCGTGCTACGACCAGCAGGTGGGAGTCAGGGGACATGCGAGGCGATTGAGTTTGGGCGTGAGCTGGCTGCTCGTGCTGGCCGCCTGCGCCGATCCGGTGGTGCACGACTCGAGCTACCAGCGCTTCGAAGCCGACGTCCTCGACGTCCTGGAGCGTCGCTGCGGGCTGGGCTGCCACGCGGTGCCACAGGACGAGTACGTCGCGATGCTGGAGGACCCGGCCCACCGCGAGGCGTTCTACTTCCCCGTCGACCCCGCCACCGGCCGCTTCAGCGACGAGGTCGAGCTCCGCCGGATGGCGTTCGACGTCACCCGCGGAGCCTGGTGGGAGGAGGAGGCGGGGCACGGCGAGGAGCCCGGGCGGATCGACTACGAGGCGTCGCCCGAGTTCAGCCACCTCCTCCGGGCGCCGCTGGCGGTGCGCGCGGGGGGGACGCAGCACCGGGGCGTCGACGTGTTCACCACGGAGGACGAGCCGGACTATCGCTCGCTCGCGGCGTGGGTGGCGGCCGAGATCGAAGAGACCGGGCTGCACGCGCCGACGTGGACGCCGGCCGAGGAGTACTTCCGCGACGAGGTCGTCGGGGTGCTCCAGCGCAACGGCTGCTTCATCGGCTCCTGCCACGGCGAGGCGGTGTTCAACGACCTCAAGCTCCAGGCGCCGCTGCCGCAGCTGGAGACGGGGGCCCCCGCGCGGCTGTCCCCCGCGATGCTGCGCGCCGCCCGGCGCCAGGTGCTCGGCACGGTCAGCCGCCTCGTGCACCTCGAGGGGGACCCGCGCCTCAGCCGGCTGCTCGTCAAGAACCTGCCGATCGAGCAGGGCGGCGTGCACCAGCGGGGCGGCAACCTGCAGTTCTTCGAGAGCCTGGAGGACCCCGACGTCGTGCTCCTGCTCCGCTGGATCGCGATGGAGCGGGCGGCGCTGGCGGCCCGGCTGACGTCGGGGGGGGACCCGATCCCCGAGCCCGATCTCGGGCGGCTGCAGGGCGTCGCGTTCCTGCGGGGACCGCGCCACGCCCCCCGCCGCTTCTTCGACGTCGAGACCTTCTGGCCGGGCACCCGCTTGATGGTCCTGCCCGACGGCGCCGCGGAGCCGGTCGACCTGCTGCCCGAGGTGCAGGGCGAGATCCAGGCCTTCGACGTTCGGTATGACGCGCGCGCGATCGTCTTCGCGCTGCGGCCCTCCGCCGACGAGGGGTTCCGGATCTGGGAGGTCGAGCTCACCGACGACCTGCGGGCCGCCGAGGGCACGCTCCGCCAGCTCTCGTTCGGGCCCGACCGGCTGGACGACGGCGGCCTCGTGCACCACGTCGACCCGATCTACGTGCCGGGGCCGACCGACCCCGACGGCGTCGCCCTGGACGACGTCGCGGTGACCTTCTCCAGCAACGCGGCCGGGGGCTGGGCGTCGTCGGACACCTGGGGGCTGGTCGGCGAGGCCGACGGGGGCGCCCCGGGGCGCCTGGTCGACCGCCAGCGCTTCGAGGCCCCCGGGACCTTCGACGGGGTCGGCCTGACGGTCGTCGCCGGACCCATGCGGGGCGAGCGTCGCACGATCGAGCGGCACGAACCCGGCGGTGAGCTGGTGCTGGACACGCCGCTGCCCGCGGCCCCCGACGCGTCCACCGTCTACGTGATCGACGCGGATCCCCCGGACCCCCGGCCCGCCTTCGACATCTGGAGCTTCGTGCCCGGCGCGTGGTCCGAGTCGGCCCGCCCCCAGACGTTCCGGCAGGTCCAGGACCGGCGGCCGACGCTGCGCACCACGGGGGAGGTGATGTTCACGTCCCTGCGCAACCGCGGCTACCAGTCCGACCGGCCGGTCTTCAACGCGGCGATCTTCAGGACCCACGCCGGCGGCTTCGACTATCACATCCAGGGCGGCAACCGCTCCGGCTGGCCGGTGCTCGCCGACTCCTGGGAGCTGCCCTCGGGCCTGGAGATCCGCCTCGCCACCGACCCCCGGAACGTCACCGGCGGCGGGCTGCTGCTCCTCGTGGACCACGGCTTCGGGGTCGACATCGAGCCGGACAACCCGGTCGACCACCTCGCCTGGACGTCGGGCGACGAGCCGCCGGTCTCCTCCTCCCAGGGGTTCCTGCCGGCCCAGGTGCCCCTGTTCCCTCGCGCCGGCGCCGACGCGGTCACGCCCACCGGCGTCTCGCCGGGCGGCAGCTTCCGCGACCCGTACCCGCACTCGGACGGGACCGTGTTCGTCGCCCGGGTGGGGGCCGTCGACCACCTGGACCCGGACGCCGACCCCGACTGGGACCTGGCTCGGATCCGGTTCGACGGGCCGCTCAAGGCGCTGGACGGGCGGTCGGTCGGTCCGCTGGACGTCGAGCCGCTGCACGCCGCCAACAGCGGCGCCGCGGAGTACCACCCGCGCCCGATCGCCGTGCGCCTCAAGGAGAAGCCGGTCACGCACCAGAAGTTCGCCGCGCGCAGCGACGGGCTGGCGCCCCGCCGGGAGCACGGCGTGCTGCGGCTGCCGCAGGGTCTGACCGGCGAGATCGAGTGCTACGACTACCCGCTGCTCCAGTCGTTCCTGGGGAGCTTCACGCCGGTCGGCGAGCGTGACTTCCGCGACGACGACCTCGCCGCCGTGCGCATCGTGCAGCGGCTCCCGCTGAGCCGCGCCGACCTCGCCCGGGTCGACGCGGCTGACCCCTTCGCGACCGCCGTCGGCAGCGGGGTGCACCCGGCGCAGCGGATCGTCTCCGAGGTGCCGCTGGAGGCGGACGGCTCCTTCTACGCCGAGGTGCCGACCGAGGTGCCGCTGATCCTGCAGGGCCTCGACGCCCAGGGGCGCGCCCTGCAGTCGATGAGCCGCTGGTTCTACGTGCAGCCCGGAGAGAAGCTCACGTTCTCGATCCCCCGGTCGATCTTCCCGACGCGCTGCGCCGGCTGCCACGGCTCCCTGACGGGGGACCGGGTGGACGCGCTCGGGCCGCCGGACCTGGTGTCCGCCTCGTCGCGGGTGATGGCGACGTGGGACCCGGTGCTCGGGCAGCGTCGGCCGCCGGCCCCCGTCGCCCCGCTCGCGGTCGACTTCGTGCGGGACGTGCAGCCGATCCTCGACGTCCATTGCGTGCGCTGCCACGGCGCGGACGACCCGGCCGCCGGGGTGCCCCTCGTCGGGGACCCGGACGGCCCCTGGAGCGTCGCCTACCGGTCCCTCCACGTCCGGTCGGACCCGGCTGGCGGGGACTTCGCAGACAAGCGCTACGTCAACGAGCGCGAGGGGCTGTCCTCGCAGAGCTTCCTGGTCGAGCTGCTGCTGGGCGTCGAGCTGGACGCGCCCCAGACGCTGCCCGAGCCGGGGGTGCCCCACCCGCTGGGGGATCCGCTCGACGACGACGAGCTGCTGACGATCACCCGCTGGATCGACCTCGGCGCGACCTTCGTCGGGGGGGACCCGTGAGCCGCCGCCTCCTCACCCTCGCCGGTCTGGCCGCGCTCGCGGCGCTCAGCTGCGCGGCGCCGCAGGTGGCCGTGGAGCCGGCGGTGGAGCACACCGGCACGGTCTGGCCGACGCTCACCAGCTCCGTCTGGCGCTACGGCGCGGCGTTCGAGCGGGCCGACCTCCCGCCCGTGCCGAACAACAACCCGGTGCCCGAGCCGCAGCCCCACCGCGATCGGCCGGCGCGGGTCGCGCTCAGCGCCGACGGCGACCGCGCCTACGTCACCCTCGCGGGCACCGAGGCGGATCCGGGGCACGAGGTCGCGGTGGTGCGGCTGGAGGACGGCGAGGTGCTCGGCCGGATCGAGGTCGGCTCGCGCCCCTACGGCGCGTTCCTGCACCCCGGGGGCCGGTTCCTCGTCGTGACGAACGAGCTGTCCAACTACGCGACCGTCATCGACACCGCCACGGACCGCGCGGTCTCCGAGATCCCGCTCGACTTCTACGCCCAGGGCCTCGCCTTCTCGCCGAGGGGGGACCGCGCGTGGGTGTCGATCCGCTACCTCGACCAGGTCCTGGTGGTCGACCTGCGCGAGGACGAGGCGGGCGTGCTGCAGGGCGCGGTCCGGCCGGTCGGCGGCTTCGACGAGGACGCCTTCTTCGGCCGCACCGCCGCCGCCGGCCTGGAGGCCGAGCTCAGGGCGCGGGGCTACGACGCCGACGCCGTGTCCGCGGCGGCGGAGGCCGGATCGGGCGGGATCAACGCGATCCTGAAGAGCCGCTGCGGCGCCTGCCACAAGGAGTCGGCGGGCGGCTTCCTGTCGGGCCCCGACCCGCGCCTCAACCTGCTGTCCGCGGTGGACAACTCCGTCGGCGGCGACCCCGACGCCAGCCCCCTGCTGCAGGCGGTCGTGCCGGTCGCGGCGGGCGGCTTCGGCGACTCCCGCCGCACGCCCCGGTTCCACCCCGGCGGCGCCTGCTTCGAGCCAGGCGAGCCCGAGCTGGAGGCCGTCGCGGCCTGGATCCGGGCGGCCGACGAGGGGCCCGGCATCCGCACCGGCAACCGGGGCGCGCACCCCAAGGACCTGGCGCTGAGCCCCGACGGTCGGCACCTGTTCGTGGGCAACACCGGCACCCAGGACGTCGCGATCATCGACGTCGACGCGGGCCGCCAGGTCGGCGGGGTGTTCGTGCAGAACGTCGCGTCGCACGTGGCCGTCCTGCCCGACCCCGGGGGCGAGCGGGACCTGCTGCTCGTGGCGACGATGGGCGCCGGGTTCGGCGGGGCCAAGGCCCGGGACCCCGCCGGCGCCGAGACGTGGGACCGCGACCACCCCGCGGCCCAGTTCTCGATCCTGCGGGACCGGACCACCACCGAGCCCCACCCGCTGTCCGAGCAGGCCGTGCTGGGGCCCTTCGACGCGGTCGACGGCACGTGGAACTTCAAGATGCGGGACATCGGCAACGACCTCGTGGCCGTCGACCTGTCCCGCCTCGCGGTGCCCTCCTGGTCCCCGGGGATGCGGCTGGACTACCAGCTCCTCGCCAACGTCTACGAGGCCCACGCCGGCTGGGTCCGCTACACGTCGGACACCGCCGAGGCGACGACGGGCGACATCAAGGGGGACATCCCGCCCGAGCTCCAGCGCGTGCCCGGCGCGTTCCCCGAGTGGGCCGCGGTCGTGGGCGACAGCGTCTTCGTGTCGATGGCGGGCAGCTTCGAGGTCGTCGAGTGGCAGGTCCGCCGGGCCGCGGCCGACCCCGCCGACCTGCTCGTCCCGGTCCGCACCTGGGACGTCGGCCTGCGGCCGGTCGGCGTCGCCGCTGACGAGCGCCACGTCCTGGCGGTCAACCAGCTGGGCGAGAGCCTGACGATCATCGACCGCGAGACCGGGGCGTCCCGGGAGGTCGTCGTCGGCGACCGCACCCGCCCGCTGCTCGACACCGACGCCGAGAAGGGCGAGCTCGTCGTGCACACGGCGGTCTTCTCGTCCGACGGCGACACCTCCTGCCTGCACTGTCACTACCGCGACACGGGCGACGGCCGCGGCTGGGGCGCCGCGGAGACGATCGGCCAGGAGCGCAACGGCCACTTCACGGTCGGCGGCACCCTCGGCATCCCCCAGATGCGGAACGTCTTCGCCATCCAGCCCTACTACTTCGAGGGCACCCACCGCCTGTCCGAAGGGCAGGGCGCCGACGTCAACGAGCCGGCGAGCTCCATCGACTTCGACCGGCCGATCTGGGCCGGCGACTACACCGGGATCGACTCCCCGGTGCCCCCCTCGGAGCGTCGGCCGATGCACGAGGAGCTCAAGGAGCGGGTCGAGGTGAACCCCCTGGGGGACCGCTGGTATCCGCTCGAGGAGCGGCGGGACACGTTCCTGCGGGAGCAGTCGCTGAAGCACTTCGGCGCCGCCTACGGCCTGCGCGACCTCCACCGGTTCGTCGCCGCGTGGCTCGGCGCCGCCACCCACCTGCTTCCCAACCCGTTCGACGAGGAGCACCCGTCGGTGGTGCGCGGTCGCCTGATCTTCGACAGCGCCGAGGCGATGTGCTCCGAGTGCCACACCCGGCCCGAGTTCACCAACAAGGGGCCGCAGCTCACCCACAACGCCCGGCGGGCGCTGCCCCAGCTGACGACGGTGACGCCCCGGGACGCCTCCTACACGCTGGTCAGCGTGCGGGCCCTGGACCGCGCCAACGGGGTGGAGGTCGACCTGGACCCCGACGACGTCGGCCGGGTGGAGGGGGTCGAGGGGTCGTTCACGACCATGCAGCTGAGGGGGATCTTCGACCGTCCCCCCGTCTTCCTGCACCACGGGCGGGCCCGGTCGCTGCGCGAGGTCGTCGCGTCGCCGGGGCACCCCGGCCTGGGGTGGTTCCGGCTCCCGGTGTTCCTCGGCGTCGAGGACGACCGGCCGGGGCGGCGGGAGGTCGGCTTCAACGAGACGACCACCCGGGGCGACGGCGACGGCAGCCCCGCGACCCAGATCGCCGACACCCACGGCGGCACCTCCCACCTCGGCGGCCGCGAGCTCGAAGACCTCGTGCGCTTCATGGAGGCGATCGAGTGATGCGTCGAGCCGCCGCCCTGCTCTCCGTCGCCGGCCTGCTGCTCGGCGCCGCGCCCGCGTCCGCGCCGACCGTGGCGATCCCCGGCGGCGAGTACTCCCTCGGCGATCCGGCGGGGCGGTACGACGAGCAGCCGGTGGTCACCGTGCGGCTGAGCGCCTTCGCACTGGACCGGGCGGAGGTGAGCGTGGCCCGGTTCGCGGCGTTCGTCGACGCGACCGACTACGAGCCGCGCGGACCCTGGCGTCGCGCCGCCGCCGACCCGAGCCACCCCGTGCGGCTGGTCACCTGGCACGACGCCGACGCCTTCTGCCGCTGGGCCGGCGGGCGGCTGCCGACGGAGGCGGAGTGGGAGGCCGCGGCGGGCGGGCTGCACCAGCCGGACCGGGCGGTCATCGACCGCGGGCCGGACGCCGGACCGGTCCCCGCGACCTCGGCCGACGAACAGACCCCGAGCGGGCTCCTGCACATGACCGGGAACGTCCGGGAGTGGGTGGCCGACTACTACGACCGCTACCGCTACGAGCAGTACCGCGACGCTGTCGTCCTCGACCCCACGGGGCCCGCGCCGGGCACGCCGCCGGAGCCGAGGTTCGTGACGGCGGGCGCCTCTGCCGGCAACGAGCGGTCGACCCGACGGGTGGTGCGCGGCGGCTCGTGGGCCTCCCGCAGCGCCGACGCGTCCCGCCCATCCCGGAGGGACGCGCTCAACCCCGCCGCCTGGTACGAGGACGTCGGCTTCCGCTGCGCCTGGGACGCGACCGGGGAGGCCCTGTGATTGCGCCGACGGGGTCACCTGACGACACCTCCACGGTCCTGCGGCCCGATGTCGGCGTCACTCCTCGGTCGAACGGGAGCGACCCTGCTCCCTCGTCATTCCTGGACCTCGGACCGCGGGCCGCTCGGATCTGCCGTCATCAAACCCGGTCGGCGCAATGAGTCGCGGCAAGCTCCTCGTCCTGACCGTCGGCCTGGGCGCCGCCCTCGCCGTCGGCCTGCTCACCGGCCGGGACGCCCCCGCCCCCGCCCCGACCTGGCCGACGACCGTGCCCCCGCCGACCTGGCAGGACGCCGAGGACGGCACGACCCGGATGGACGTCACCGCCATGGGCACGCTGTTCACCCTGATCGTGGGGGTCCAGGGCGAGCCGGCCCGCGAGGCGCTGCTGGAGGCGCACGCGCGGCTCCGGGAGCTGGAGGACCGGCTCAGCTCCTGGCGTCCCGACAGCGACGTCGCCCGGATCAACGACGCCGCGGGGGTCGAGCCGGTCGAGGTCGGGCCCGACACGCTGGCCATGCTCGTCGCGGCGCGGGACCTCCACGACCGCACCGGCGGCGCGGTCGACGTGACGATCGACCCGGTCTGGAGCCTGTGGCCGTTCCGCGACCCGGACCGCCCGCTGCCCACCCGGGCGGAGCTCGACGTCGCCCTCCAGCGGGTCGACATGGCCTCCCTGGTGGTGGACGAGGAGGCCTCGACGGCGTTCCTGGCCCGCGACGGGATGCGGCTGAACCTCGGCGCCATCGGCAAGGGGTACGCGGCCGCGTGCCTGATGCGGGTGTTCGGGGCCCACGGGATCGAGCACGCGGCGGTGAGCGCCGGCGGCGACCTGCTGCTCAAGGGGCGCAAGCGGTCGGGCCCGTGGAGCGTCGCCGTGGAGCACCCGCGCTGGGAGGGCCGCCTCGTGCAGCGCTTCTTCGCCGGGGACGTCGCCGTCGCGACGTCCGGCAACTCCAAGCGCCGCATCCTGCGGGGCGGCCGGGAGTACGGCCACATCCTCGACCCCCGGACCGGCCTGCCGGCGCGCGGGGTGGCCGGGGTCACCGTGCTCGCCGCCGACCCGGTGGAGGCTGACGCCTTCGCCACCGCCGTCTTCGTGATGGGCGTCGACGCGGGGTTGGCCTGGGTCGAGGGGCAGCCCGGGATCGAGGCCCTCATCTTCGGTGACGACGGCCGCGTCGAGCGCTCCGCTGGCTGGGACGCCGCGACCGCGGACCGCCCCGAAGAGAGCGCGGCGGTCGTCACCCCGGCCCCGTCGGCCACCCCGGCCCCCGAGCCCGCGCGGCGGACCACGCCGACCGCCGAGCTCCGGGTGGGCTCCTCCCTGCGCGAAGGGCTCGGCGACATGGTGTCGCTGCGGGCCGGGCACGGCGCGGATCTGCGCGTCGACCGGACCGAGGTCAGCAACGCCGCCTACGCCCGGTTCCTGGAGTCCGAGGCGGCGGCGACCCACCGCGGCTGCCACCCCGAGGAGCCGTCGGACAAGGACCACACCCCCCGCTACTGGCGCGCCGACTGGAGCCCGCCGCTCGTGCGGGCCAGCGTCGGTGGCCTCACCCCGTTCGACGAGGGCACGTTCCAGCAGCCCGACCGCCCGGTGGTCGGCGTCGACTGGTGGGACGCCTACGCCTTCACGAGCTGGGCCGGCAAGCGGCTGCCGACGCGGGGCGAGTGGGAGGCCGCGGCCGGCGCCGGCGCGGGCCGCACCTGGCCGTGGGGCGACCGCTGGGAGTGGGCGCTGGCGAACACCGGCGGCGAGAAGTGGGGTGAGCACGACGGCCACACCTACGCTGCGCCGGTGGACTCGTTCCCGGCCGGGGCGTCGCCGGCCGGCGCCCTGCACATGGCCGGCAACGTCGCGGAGTGGACCCGCGAGGGGTGGGTCATGGGCGGCAGCTCCAACAGCAACCCCAGCGGTGTCCGGGTCGACGCGGGCCGGCTGCGCGAGCCGGGCTACCGGAGCTTCGACATCGGCCTGCGGGCCGCCTCCGGGGGGGCGCGATGAAGGCGCTCGCCACGGCGGGGATGGTCGCGCTCGCGGGCCTGCTGACGACGGCGGACTGCGTCTCGGAGGAGCCGGCCCACGACCTGTGGGAGCGGGGGGAGTGCAGCAGCTGCCACGAAGAGGCGCCGCGCTACCACCTGGAGAGCCGGTGGGACGTCCTGCACGGCCGCCTCGAGCCGGCGCTGTCGGACCGCTGCGAGACGTGCCACGAGGGCGGGTTCTGCGTCGACTGTCACGCCCAGGCGCCGGACACCCACACCGCCGCCTTCACCCGGCCCGGGACCCGGAGCGACGACGGGGCGTTGCACGCGCTGCTCGGGCGGCTTCGGCCGTCTGCGTGCGCCGCCTGCCACGACCGGCTGGCCGCGGACTGCGGGTCCTGCCACCTGCAGCCGGAGATCGCCGCCTGGGATCGCCAGGCCGTCGAGGAGCTGAGCCGCTGGGCGCCGCTCCTGGAGGCGTCCCCGTGAGCGCGCGGTCGCCGCGCTCGTGGTTCGCCGCCGTCGCGCGGCTGGCCGGTCGTCCGCTGGCGGACGCCCCGGCGGCGGCCGATCGCCGCGGTCGGATCGCCTGGCTCCGCGCCCGCCTGGGCGCCCGCTGGAGCGTCGTGCTGCTGCTCCTGCTGCCGGCGGTCTTCGGGATCGTGAGGTTCGGTCCCCGGGCCGCGCTGGTGCTGGGCTCGTCGGTCGGGCTGTGCGTCGCGGTGGGCATCGGAGCGCGCCACCTGGACGGGGAGCCCTGGCGGCTGCTGAACCCGGGCACCCTGATCACGGGCCTGCTGCTCGGCCTGACGCTGTCGTCGACGACGCCGCTGTACATGATCGTGATCGGCGCGCTGGTCGCCGAGCTGCTGGGCAAGCACCCCCTGCCGCTGCTCGGGCGCAACCTCTTCAACCCGGCGGCACTCGGTCGGGGCGCGGTGGCGCTCTGCGAGCTCGTCGACCCGCCCGCCCGGGCGACCGACCTGGTGACGGCGCCGAGCCCGCTGTTCAAGGACGGCGGAGGCGCGCTCCCCCCCCACCTGTCCGACCTGCTGATGGGCTTCACGCCGGGGGCGATCGGAGAGACGAACGCCCTCGTGCTCGCGCTCGTGGCGGTGCCGATGTTCGCCTGGGTCGCCCGCAAGCGGGTGGCCGGCCTGGCGATGCTCGTGACGGTGCCGCTGCTCATCGCGCTGCTCCCCGCCACGGCGGACATCGCCGGGCACGCGCCGTGGGTCCTCGACCCGCTGGTCTTCGTGCTCGGCGGCTCGACGCTGCTGTACGCGGTCTTCTTCCTGACCGACCCCGCGACGACGCCGGACACGGTGCTCGGGGCGGTCCTGTTCGGCGTCGGGGTCGGCGTCCTGGGGGTGCTCGGTCGGCTCTACACGACCATCCCGGGGGCGGAGATGTGGGCGCTGTTGATCATGAACGCCGCGGCTCCGGCGCTGGATCGGCTGGGCGGGCGTCGGCTCGTGGGCGCCGACGAGCGAGCCGAGCCGGGGGCGAGCGTCGAGCTGGGCGCCGCGAGCTTCTACCTGGACGCCGGCGAGGCCCCCTCCGTCGCCGACACCTGGGGAACCGAGGGCGATGGCGCGGGCTGGACGCGGCTGGCCGGCGCCGAGGCGGTCTGGAGCCTGCCCGAGGCCCGGCGTACGCCGGCCCGGATCCGGGCCGAGGTCGAAGCCAGCGGCCTGACCGGGTGCGGCGGCAGCCACTTCGACGTGGCCCGCAAGTGGGCCCTCGCGCTGAGCCACCCGGGGCCCCGGGTGCTGGTGGTCAACGGCCAGGAGGGCGAGCCGGACTCCGCCAAGGATCGCGTGCTGATGGAGCGCTGCCCCGGGGCGGTGCTGAGCGGCGCCGCCCTGGCCGCCGTCGCCCTGGACGCCGACGAGGTGGTCGTGGTCGTCGGGCCGACCTTCGATGCGGCGCACGCCGCCCTGGCCGACGGGCTGGAGCGGCTGCGCGCCGCGGCGCCGTCGCTCGCGGCCCGGTTCCGCCTGGTGCACGGACCCGGCCTGTACGTGTGCGGCGAAGAGACCGCGCTCCTGGAGTTCCTGGAGGGGCGCCGGGGCGAGCCGCAGCTCCGGCCCCCGTACCCGGCCGAGCGCGGGCTGCGCGGCCGGCCGACCGTGGTGCACAACGTCGAGACGCTGGCCTGGATCCCGACGATCGTGGGCGACGGCGGTCGCGCGTTCGCCGCGGCGCCGAGCAAGCTGGTCACGGTGGGCGGCGAGGTGCGCCGACCGGGGGTGCTCTGCGTGCCGCTGGGGATCACGATCGAGGCGTTGATCGGCCGGGCGGGCGGCCCGGTCGAAGGACGAGCGCCGTTCGCGTTCGCCGTCGGGGGGCCGTCGGGCGGGCTGCTCCCGGCGAGCCTCGCGTCGACCCCCCTCGACCCCGGGGCGCTGAAGGAGGCGGGCGCCTCGCTGGGCTCGGGCTCGGTGAAGCTCCTCACCGACACCGCGCAGATCCTGGACGAAGTCGGCAGCGGGCTGGACTTCTTCGCCGAGGAGACCTGTGGCCGCTGCACGCCCTGCCGGGTGGGCACGGGCCAGCTCCGCGACCTGTTCGACTCGGTCGCCGGCGACCCGACCCTCGCCCCGGGGTCGGCGCGGGAGCTGAGGGAGCGGATGGAGCGGCTGGCGGTGGTGATGGAAGCCGCATCGACCTGCGGGTTGGGCCGCGGCGCCCCGAGTCTGCTCCGATCGACAGAACGCTACTGGCCCGAGCTGCTCGAGGGTCGTTCATGGGAGGTCGCCTGATGCCCCGGATCACGCTGCAGATCGACGGTCGCGCCACCCCGGTGGCGCCGGGCACGTCCGTGCTGGAGGCGGCGGCCGCCGCGGGGGTGCGGATCCCGCGGCTGTGCCACGTGCCCGGCCTGCCGTCCCGGGCGGTCTGCCGGCTGTGCCTCGTCGAGGTGGAGGGGCGCGCCGGCTGGGTGCCGGCGTGCGGCACCCCGGCGGTCGACGGGATGTCCGTCCGCACGGACGGAGCGGCCCTGGTGACCGCTCGCAGGACGGTGATGGAGTTGATCCTCGCCGAGCACGGCCCCTGCGCTCAGCCGGGCTGCGAGGTGGAGGCGATCGCCCGTGAGGTGGGGGTGACCGACAGCCCCTTCGTCGTGCCGGCCCCCCCGGTGCCGACGCCGCCGGGCTCCGACTTCATCGAGCTGGACCCCGCCCGGTGCGTGCACTGCGACCGGTGCATCCGGAAGTGCAGCCGCCAGGTGATCACCCGCCGGGGGCGGGGGCCGGAGGTCCTGTTCGGGTTCGAGGACGGGCGCCCGATGACGGAGACGTCGTGCACCGGCTGCGGGGACTGCGTCGCGATCTGCCCGGCCGGGACGTTCGCTCCGCGTCGGCCGTCCGGGCTCAGGCGAGCTGCCAGACGACCACCGGAAGGGCACGACCCTTGACGCGGTGACGACTTCGCCGGCGTGCAGGCCGATGCCGACCCGCGTCGACGGGATGCGCCCCTGCTGCGCGCCGGCGCCCGCTACACGCCGATTCGGTTCCCCGTCACGACCATCGTCTCGGCGAGGATCTCGGCGCCCCGGGCCCGCAGGTCGGCGCACTCCGCCTTCATCTGCTCGACGTAGTCGCTGTCCGTCACCTGCCGGAGGTTGATGAGCACGTTGAGGCAGCCCCCGATCAGGCCCGTGTGGGCCATCTGGGCGCCCACCCCGGCGTCGCTCACCGACGCCTTGAGCCCGGTCCTGGCCATGTCTCGGCACAGCTCCAGGGACTCGAAGCAGAGGGTGGCGGTGCGCATCGGGACCTGGATGGCGGTCTTCAGCCCGGCCTGGATCGCGTCGGCGCGGGCCTGGCGCTCGGCGTCGGTGCCCTGGGGCATGCGCACGGCCGTCATGTAGTCGTTGAACGCGTCGGTGTCGGCGTCGACGGCGAGGAGCAGGGCCTCCTTGATCGCCTGGGCCCGGTCGGCCACCTCGACGAAGCCGGGCTTGCGCCGCTTGCCGGCGGTCAGGTTGGCGACCATCGACCCGAGCCCGACGCCCAGCGCGCCGGCGAGCGCCGCCACGGAGCCGCCGCCGGGGGCGGGGGAGGGTCGGGACACCTCGTCGACGAAGCCGGCGGCGGTGAGCCCCACCAGCGCGTCGTCCGAGACGGTCGGCAGCCCGAGCACGCGCTTCTCCACGTCGAACGGGGAGACGTCGTTGAGGCCCATCGACTGCACGGCCACCTCGACGAGGTCGCGCGCCGGCAGGCCGGTGGTCTGGCGCTGCCGCTGCAGGTACCAGCCACCGGCCATCACCATCGCCTGGTAGGGGACCAGGCCGACGATCTCCGAGCCGGTCACGACGACGCCCCGCTGGGCGGCCAGCTCCCGCGCCTTCTCGAGCACGACGTGGGGCGGGGTGACGTTGTAGTCGGTCAGGTTGATGGAGATCTGGGCGCGGCCGTACTCCTCGACGAACCAGCCGATCGCCTTGCAGTGGTCGAAGGCGCCGCGTCGCTTCGCCGACTGGCCGACGAGGTCGTTCGGGTCCTGGCCCCAGACCTCCAGGATCGGGCCGAGCTCCCAGCCGTGGACCTCGCGGACGTGGGCCTCCAGGGGCTCGTAGGTCGGCGCGGTGAACGCGCACTCGCCGCATCGCAGGGCGCCTTCGGCGTGCTGCACGAGGTCACCCAGGAAGTAGACCGGCTCGATGTTGCCTTCGCGGGCGGAGCGCCCCTTCTGGCGCAGCTCGAAGGCGATGTCGTTGGCGAGCCCCTTCACCCGGGTGTTGAGGGTGATGTTGTAGGCGATGAGGAACTCGCGGGCGCCGATGGCGACGGCGCCGCTGCGGGCGTTGAACTCGGCGGGCCCGAAGTCGGGCGCCCACTCGGGGTCGGCGAGCCTGGTCGGCAGCCCCTCGTACTCGCCCCGCCGGACCTCGGCGAGGTTGGCCCGCTCGGGCCGCTGGGCGGCCCGCTCGTAGAGGTAGACGGGGATGCCGAGCTCGGCGCCGACGCGGGCCCCGAGCTGCGCGGCCAGCTCGGCGCACTCCTCCATCGTCACGCCCTGAACGGGCACGAAGGGGCAGACGTCGGTCGCCCCGAACCGGGGGTGGGCGCCGGTGTGCTCGCGCATGTCGATGACGCGGGCGGCGCAGGCGATGCCGGCGAACGCAGCGTCGACCACCGCCTCGGGCGGCCCGACGAAGGTGACCACGGTCCGGTTGGTCGCCTCCCCGGGGTCGACGTCCAGCAGCTCGACCCCCCCGGCGGCCTCGATCGCCGCCGTGATCTCGGCGAGGACGGCGGGGTCGCGCCCCTCCGAGAAGTTGGGCACGCATTCGACGAGGCGGGTGTTGGACATGGCTCCTCCGAGGTGGCGCGGGATTGTAGCGGAGCGGGGGGAGGGGGGCGGGTGGCCGGACGGAGCCCGAGGAGGCACGCGCCTGCCGCTGCCATCCCGAAGCCAAGGTCTGTTGGTGGGCCCGGCAGGACTTGAACCTGCGCACTTCCGGTTATGAGCCGGCTGCTCTAACCACTGAGCTACGGGCCCCGGCGCGGAGCCTGCCACACCCCGGGCAATCCGCGTCACCTCGATCGCCCGACCGGTACCATGCCGCCATGTTCCGCGCTGTCTGCCTGGTCGTCGCCGTCGCCGCCGTACCCCTGTCCGGCTGCACCGACGGCTGCCCCCTCGTCGTCAACAACGAGACCGGGGTCGAGATCACGAGCGTCTACACCCGCCTCGAGGGCAGCACCGTCTGGCCCGACGACGACCGCCTCACCGGCCGCATCCGGGTGGACAGCACCCGCCGCACCTCGCTGCCCGACAGCGCCCCCTGGTTCCTGGACGTGCGCTTCGTCGACGCCGACGACGGCACCTACAGCCTCTACTCCCAGATCCGGTGCGCCGCCCCCGCCAAGGTCGAGGTGACCATCGACGCCGGTGACCTCGACGAGCGCTGCGACTGGACCCTCACCAACGACACCACCGACGACCTCGTCTCCGTGCGCCTCCGCCGCGCCGGCACCGACGTCTGGACCCGCGAGGCGTTCGACCTGCCCCTCGCCCCCGGCGAGACCGCGACCTGGGGCCTCGGGGACAGCCCCCAGGTGTGGGACCTGCAGGCCCTCACCGAGGACGGCTCCGCCTACACCCGCCTCGACGCCGGCCGGTGTGAGAACGGCTCCCCCATCACCTCGGCCCTCACCGACGCCGACGCCGGGGAGGGCTCCTGATGCGCCTCGTCGCCGCCGCCGCCCTGCTCCTCGCCGTCGCCCTCGCCGCCCCCGGCTGCCCGACGCCCCCCGAGAACTGCCTCTGGACCGTCACCAACCACGTCGGCAGCCTCGACAGCCCCGTCGACCTCTGGCTCCTGCAGGTCCGCGTCCCGGGCTCCGACTGGGCCGACGTCGAAGCCCCCGAGCTCCCCTTCGGTCACTCCTTCTCCCTGCTGCTCGAGCCCGACGACGCCTGGATCGACCTGCGCGCGGTCAGCGGTGAAGGCGAGGCCCAGACCCGCTACAGCCGCATGGAGGCCGTCACCTGCAACGACGGCAACCGCGTGGAGACGAAGCTCACCTCGGACGATCTCGAGGTCCCCTGCGTCTGGACCATCCGCAACGACCTGGGCGACCCCGGCGGCGTCAACTACGGGCTCCTCGGCCTGTGGGCCCGGGTCGCGGGGGGCAACGGCAACTGGGGCACGGAGCTGCTCGCGGGCGACGTCATCGCGTACGGCGACGAGCTCGAGATCACCCTGGAGGTGGGCTGGACCTACGACCTCTCGGCGTTCGACCAGGCGACCTACTACTACCTCGTCCACAACGCCGTCACGTGCGACAGCGGCGACGAGTTCACGACCACCCTGACGCTCGGCGACCGCGCCCCCGGCTGCCGGTGGATCGTCACCAACGAGATCGACGGCGACGTCGGCCAGATCCCCCTCGTCGGCCTCGGCGTCTATCACATCGACAGCGACTTCGGCCTCGAGCTGGTGCTCGATCCGCCGCTGCTGTTCGGCGAGACCGCCGAGATCGTCTTCCCGCCCCGCGGCATCTACGACCTCGTCGCCTACGACCAGCTGGGACGCACCTACTCCTTCCTGGAGGCCGCCTACTGCAACGACGGCGACGAGTCCTGGGGCGTCGAGCTGGGCGAGGGGGACGTCGACTAGCGCGCCTCCAGGACCTGCTTGAGCCGCTGCTGATCCCCCTCGGCCTGCTTGCGGATCTTGCCCCCGGCGAGCTTGCCTCCGATCCGCCCGAGGGCGCCCCCGAGGTCCACCTCGACGGTCGTCAGCATGCGGGTCTGCCCGCCCGCGTCCTCGAACCGCGTCGTCACCGTGTTCGTCGCCGGTCCCCCGGTCGCCCGCTCGACCACCCGGCGGCCGGCGTCGAACTCCAGGATCTCCGCCCGCATCTGCTGCTTGAGGCCCAGCGCCTTGCGGTGCACGGTCCAGCGCTTGCCGACCCCCGCCGGCGCGCCGTCGTCGTCCACGCCGGTCACGCCGCTCTGCCACGCGGGGATGTTCGCGGGATCGCTCCACCAGGCGAACACCTCGTCGCGGGGGCGGGCGATGGTCAGGCTCAGCTCGAATCGGATCACGGACATGCGGACGCCTCCAGCGGGTGCATCGGCGGAGGATAGACCGCGACCCCGCCGTCGGATGTCCCCGCACCTTCCAGGTACGCCTGCCGCGCTCCGGGTAGCATGCCCGCCGTGATCGAACTCCAAGAAGTCGCCCGTGTCCTCCTGCTCCTCGATCGGCTCGACCACGAGCGTTGGGAGGCCGAGCAGGAGCTCGCGCGCACGCCCCGGGAGATCTCGGTCCAGGAGACCGCGCTGGGGGTCCAGCGCACCGCCCTCCAGTCGGTTCGGGACGAGCTGGCCGCCACGCAGGCGTCGGTTCGCGACAACGAAGGAGAGCTGGCCGCGGTCGAGGGCAAGGCGAAGCGGGCCGACAAGCGGCTCACCATGGTGTTCACCTCGACCCAGATCGACGCCACGAAGCGAGAGCTGGCGACGCTGGCGGAGCGGCGGGACGAGCTGGAGGAGCTGATCCTCGAGGCGATGGACCGCGCCGAGACGCTGGAGGCCGACGCCACGAGCCAGGCCTCGGCGCTGGACCAGGCGACCGCCGCGTTCGCCGACCGGACCGGCACCTGGTCGACCCGGGAGGGGGCCCTGAGGTCACGCGTGGCCGAGCTGACCGAGCAGCGGGAGCCGCTGTTCAGCGGCCTGCGCAGCGACGTGGCGCGGCGCTACCAGGTCGGCTGGAAGCTCGGCCGGTTCAGCCCCCCCTCCGCCCTGACCAGCGCGAAGGGGGACGGCGTCTGCCTGACCTGCCACGCGTCGCTCAGCTTCAAGTGGCTGTCCGAGGCGCGACGCCACGCGGCGGTGCACGCGTGCGACAACTGCAAGCGGATCATCGTGTTCGACCCCGACGCGGGGCCGGTGACCGGGGACGTCGAGCCCGACGGCGAGTAGGGCGCTACTCCAGCGCCTGCAGCGCGCTGAGGCTCGGCCAGAAGTTGTTGTCCGAGATCGTCATGCTGGAGTCGATGGCGACGTACGTCGGGTAGGCGCTGACGACCGAGCCGACGCTGTGGCTGGTGTAGGCGAGCACCGGGTGCGTCAGGTTGTGGGTCGACTCCCAGCGCGCCGCGTCCGTGGCGCCCGTCGAGCCACCCCAGGAGTTCTCCATCATGATCGCCAGGACCACGATGTCGTCGTCGGCGTTCCAGATGTACTCGCCCTCGGGGGCCATGTCGTTGCAGGGGCCGCACCACTCGGCGAACAGGTCCAACAAGATGACCTTGCCGTAGAACTGGTACAGCTCGACCTGGTCACCGTTCTGGTCGGTGAACGTGAAGTTGGGCGCCGTCTGGCCGTTGCTCCAGCTGCTGCCGCTCAGCCCCGAGGGCAGCGACGTGGTGTGGAACCAGTCGTTCGGGGGGCCGTACTCGTCGCCGCTGGCGTCGTCGTCGTCGTCCCCGGGCACCGAGTCGTCGTCGTCTCCGCCGCCGTCGCAGTCCTCGTTGGTGGACACCGTGAACGACGTCGCGGAGCCCTCCCAGCCGTCGACCACGATGTAGTACCACTCGCCCGAGCTGACCGAGACCGTCACCGACTCGCCGGGGTTGGTGCTGCTGGACTCGCCCAGGCAGGACGCCGACGCCAGCTCGCAGGCGCTGAGCACGAACAGGTCGAGGTCCGCGCCGCTGTCGCTCCAGGACAGCGTCACCGTCACCGAGCCGCTCTCGGTGGCCTGCCACTCGTAGACCGCCTCGCCGCCGGTGTAGCCGGCGCCGTAGCTGACGCACTGGGCCCAGGTGTCCTCGTTGCTCGAGCCGGAGTTGTTGCCCGAGGCGTAGTCACCGCACTCGAACGAGTCCGCCATGTCGCACAGGGCGCCGTCGCCCTGGGGCGGGGTGGCGTCGTCGTCGTCGTGAGGCGGGGTGGCGTCGTCGTCGTCGTCCGCTGCGTCGTCATCGTCGCCGCTGGAGGCGTCGTCGTCGTCGTCCGATGCGTCGTCGTCGTCGTCGTCGTCCGCCGCGTCGTCGTCGTCACCCTCGGAGAAGTCGTCGTCGTCGCCGCCTCGGCCGCTGCGGGAGATGCGGTAGCAGCCCGACAGCATCGCGAGGAGCAGCGCGAGCACCACCAGGGTACGGACGTTGTGGTTCATGAACTCTCCTGAGACCCCATGCCCTGGGCCGGGTTCGTTTGACCAGATCGGGCCTCGGCTGTCACCGGGCAAGTTGTTGAGAAGTTGTGACGGGGACAGCCACCTCCGAGGTCCACAGATGCAGCGCGGAGGCGTCCCTGATACGCTCGGCGTGGGCTGAGAGGGGGCTGTGTGAACGTCAACGCGGTCGAGATCCTGCTCGTCGAGGACAACCCCGGCGACGTCGTTCTCACCCAGGTCGCCTTCGAGAAAGCGAAGATGGTCAACCACCTCCACACCGTCCCCGACGGCGAGGAGGCGCTCAAGTTCCTGCGCGGAGAGGGCGAGTACGCCGACCGCCCGCGCCCCGACCTGGTGCTCCTCGACCTCAACCTGCCTCGGATGAGCGGGCAGGAGGTCCTCGCGGAGCTCAAGGCGGACCCCGACCTGAAGGTCATCCCGGTGGTCGTGCTGACCTCCTCGGCGGACGAGCACGACGTGCTCCGCAGCTACAGCAACCACGCCAACGCCTACATGACCAAGCCGGTCGACCTGGTGCAGCTGATCGACCTCGTCAACCGCCTGGACGGCTTCTGGTTCAGCGTCGTCCGGCTGCCCCGCGGGGCCGGGAAGTAGCGTCATGACCATCGGGACGCGCCCCCTCAGCGTCCTGCTCGTGGAGGACAACGTCGGCGACGCGGTCCTCCTGGAGGCGGTCCTGGAGGGGGTCGCCGCGCCGGTGAGCATCGACCGCGTCGACTGCCTGAGCGACGCGGTCGACTGGCTCGCGGTGCAGCTCCCCGACGTCGTGCTGCTCGACCTGTCCCTCCCCGACGCGGTCGGCATGGACGGGCTGCGCCGGCTGCGCGAGCTCGAGCCGGGGGTGCCGATCGTGGTCCTCACGGGGCTGGACGACCGGGCGGTCGCCGACCGCGCCCTGGCCGCGGGCGCCCAGGACTACCTCGTCAAGGGGCCGGCGGTGACCGGGCCGCTGCTCGAACGCACGCTTCGCTACGCCGTGCTGAGGCACAACCTGCTCGCGGAGCTGGAGCAGCAGCGCGCGGCCGCCGAGCAGAGCGAGGCCAGCTTCCGGGGCATCGCGGCGAGCGCCGACGGCGTCATCATCGCCGACGCGGCGGGCACGGTCCGGTACCTCAACCCGGCCGCCGAGGCGCTCTTCGGCGTTGAGGAGGAGGAGCTGGTGGGGCACCCGCTGCCGTTCCCCCTGGAGCCGGGGGACCGCCGGGAGGTCGAGATCGGCGAAGGGAGCGGCACGACCGCCGAGATCGTCGTCGCGGCGACGGAGTGGGAGGGTCGCCCCCGCGGTGCTGGCGTCGCTGCGCGACGTGACCGCCCAGCGGCAGCTGCAGGAGCGGCTGCGCGACGGGCAGAAGATGCAGCTCATCGGTCGGCTGGCGGCGGGGGTCGCCCACGACTTCAACAACCTGCTGACCGGCCTGCAGGGCCACCTCGATCTCGCCCGCATGCGGCTCGCCGAGGACCACCCGGCGACCCACCACCTGGTCGCCATCGATGAGACGGCGGAGCTCGCGACCCGGCTGGTCGCCCGCCTCCTCGCCACGGGGCGGCGACACGTCGAGACGCCCAGACGGATCGACCCCGTGGAGGTGCTGCGCGGGCTCGAGCGCATCCTCGCCAGGATCGCCGGCGGCGGGGTCCAGCTGAGCACCCACATCGGAGAGGGCGTGCCGCAGGTGGTGATCGACCCCGTGCAGCTGGAGCAGGTGGTGATCAACCTGGTCGAGAACGCCCGGGACGCCGTCGGCCGCCGGGGGGGGGGGGCCGGGGCGCGCTGGCCGCGGGGCCGGTGGAGGCCTGGGC
>CAYQEG010000005.1:15780-42574 GCA_964416435.1 uncultured Rickettsiales bacterium | reverse complement strand
GCGGGGGGGTCACACCCGGGGCGCCCCCCCCGGGGCCCGGGGCGGCCGCGGGGGGGGGGGGCCGGGTCGAGCTGGACGCGGTGCCCGTGGAAGACTCGGACGAGGTGGACGTTCGGCTGCGGGTGTCCGACGACGGACCCGGCATCACGGCGACCATCCGGGACCGGCTGTTCGACCCCTTCTGCACCACCAAGGAGGAGGGGGAGGGCATGGGCCTCGGGCTGGCCACCGTGCAGGACATCGTCGAGCGGGCGGCCGGCGTCGTGGAGGTGGAGTCCAAGGCGGGCTCCGGGGCGACGTTCTCGGTGCTGCTCCCGGCGGCGACCTCGGTCGGCCGGCGCCCGACGACCGCCCGCGTCCGCTCGGTGCAGCCGGCGTCCGAGCAGCAGACGGTCCTGGTCGTCGATGACGAGGCCGTCGTGCGCACCCTGCTGCGCTCGGTGCTGCGTCAGCAGGGCTACCGCGTCGTGACGGCGGAGGACGGCCCGGACGCCCTGGGCTTGTGCGCCGAGGCCGGCCTCCGCCCCGACCTGCTGCTTACGGACATCGTCATGCCCGGCATGAACGGCGTCGAGCTGGCCGACCACCTCGCCGCCGAGCTGCCCGACCTGCGCGTCATCTTCATGTCCGGTTACACGGACGAGCTGCGGCGCCCCGACGGCTCCCGACGCGAGGACGTTCGGTTCCTCGCCAAGCCGTTCCGGATCGCGGAGCTGGTGACGGCCATCGGCGACGCCCTCGGGCGTCGGGGGGAGAGCGCTCCATGAACGACGCCGAATCGGTCTCGGAGCTCGAGGAGACCGTCGCCAAGCTGCGCCAGGTCCGCCGGGCGCAGCTGAACCTGATGCAGGACCTGGCGGCGGCGCGGGACCAGCTCGAGCAGGCCAACGCCGAGCTGAAGCGGTCCAACGCGGAGCTGGAGCAGTTCGCCTACGTCGCGTCCCACGACCTGCGGGAGCCGCTGCGCATGGTGACGTCGTTCGGCTCGCTGCTGGTCGACCACCTGGGCGACTCCCTGGACGAGCGAGGGCGCCAGTACCTCGACTTCATGGTCGACGGCGGCCTGCGGATGCAGCAGCTCGTGGACGACCTGCTCGGCTTCTCCCGCGTCGGTCGGGGCGGCAGCGGTATGGCGGACGTCTCCCTCCGGGAGATCATCGACGCGGCGCTGCGGGACCTCGCGGGGGCGATTGGGGAGGCGGACGGGGAGGTCACGGTCGGTGAGCTCCCGGCGATGTATGCCGACGCGGGGCTGGTCCGGCTGGCGGTGCAGAACCTGCTCAGCAACGCCCTCAAGTACCGGGGCGAGGAGCCGCCGCGCATCGAGGTCGGCGGCGAGCGGGTCGCCGGCGGCGTCGCCCTGTGGGTGCAGGACAACGGCATCGGCATCGCACCGGAGCACCGCGAGCGCATCTTCCTGCTGTTCCAGCGCCTGCACGGTCGCGGCCGCTACCCCGGCACCGGGATCGGGCTGGCGACCGTCAAAAAGGTCGTCGAGCTGCACGGCGGCTCCATCGAGGTCGATTCCACCCCTGGCGTCGGCTCTCGCTTCACCACGATCTTCCCCGACAGGAGCTCCCCGTGACCGAAGAGCACTACCTCAAGCGCGAGCTGTACTCCCTGGTGCGGCACGACCCCGCCATCTTCGAGTTCCTGCAGGGCGGCTCGCTGGACGGCGTCTGGTACTGGGACCTGGAGAACCCCGACAACGAGTGGATGAGCCCCCGGTTCTGGGAGGTCTTCGGCCACGACCCGGCGGGCAAGGAGCACCTGGCGTCGGAGTGGCAGGACATGATCCACCCCGACGATCTGAAGCTCGCGCTCGAGAACTTCCATGCGCACGTCGCCGATCCGGATCACCCCTACGACCAGATCGTCCGGTACACGCACGAGGACGGCTCGACGGTGTGGGTGCGGTGCCGGGGTCTCGCCATCCGCGACGCCGACGGCGTGCCCCGCCGCATGCTCGGCGCGCACAACGAGCTGACCGCGGTCAAGCTGGCGGAGCACAAGCTCGAGGGTCGGCTCGCGCAGGTCGAGGAGCTCAACGAGGAGCTCGAGGCCTTCAACCGCATCGCGGTCGGGCGCGAGGAGCGCATGATCGGGCTGAAGCGGGAGGTCAACGAGCTGCTGGATCGCCTCGGCGAGCCGGTCCGCTACGACCTGTCGGCCCTGGACGGCGACCCGATCTGATCAACGGGGCGGGCGGGGCAGCCCGTCGATCGCGCTGACCGGCCCCACGACGATCGTCGCGGGCGCGACGATGCCGGCCTCCGACACGCGGGCGGCGATGTCGCTCAGCGTGCCCCGGACCTCCCGTTGCCGGGGCGTGGTGCCCTCCTGGATCACCGCGACGGGGGTGTCGGCGGGGCGCCCCTCGCGCTCGAGGCGATCGCAGATCTCCCCGATTCGAGCGAGGCCCATGAGGATGACGAGCGTGTGGTCGGTGCACGCCAGGTGGTGCCAGCTGGCGCCGCGATCGGGGGCGTCGGCGGCGTCGTGACCGGTGATGATCGTGACCCCGCCGCTGACCCGGCGGTGGGTGACGGGGATGCCCGCGGCGGCCGGCGCGGCGAAGCCCGACGTGATGCCCGGCACCACCTCGCAGGGCACCCCGAGGGCGTGCAGCGCGATCATCTCCTCGCCCCCCCGGCCGAACAGGAAGGGGTCACCGCCCTTGAGCCGCACGACCCGCCGTCCCGCCCTCGCGTGGCGGGCGAGGATGTCGTGGATCTGCTCCTGCTCGGCGAGCTTCTTGCCCCGCCGCTTGCCGACGTTGACGAGCTCGGCCGAGCCGGGGAGCGTCGCCATCAGCTCCGCGGACACCAGGGCGTCGTGCACGATCACGTCGGCCTGGTCCAGGAGCTGCCGACCGCGCACGGTGATGAGGCCAGGGTCGCCCGGCCCCGCGCCCACGAGGTGCACGGTGGGGATCGGGGAGTCGGACAAGCGGTCAGCTGCCTTCGGTGAACGCCCGGAGTCGCTTGGCGCGGCTGGGGTGACGCAGCTTGCGCAGCGCCTGCGCTTCGATCTGACGGATCCGCTCGCGGGTCACGTCGAAGTCGCGGCCGACCTCCTCGAGGGTGTGGTCGCTGTTCTCCCCGATGCCGAAGCGCAAGCGGAGCACGCGCTCTTCGCGGGGGGTCAGGGTCGCGAGCACGCGCTCGGTCTGATCCTGCAGCGCCTGCTCGATGACCGCGTCGCTGGGCGAGACGGCGGTCTTGTCCTCGATGAAGTCGCCGAGGTGGGAGTCCTCTTCCTCGCCGATGGGGGTCTCCAGTGAGATCGGCTCCTTGCTGATCTTCTGGATACGCCGGACCTTGTCGACCGGCATGTCCATCCGCTCGGAGATCTCCTCCGGGGTCGGCTCTCGCCCAAGCTCCTGGAGCAGCGCCCGCGACGTCCCGATCAGCTTGTTGATCGTCTCGATCATGTGGACCGGGATCCGGATCGTCCGCGCCTGGTCCGCGATCGCCCGGGTGATCGCCTGCCGGATCCACCACGTGGCGTAGGTCGAGAACTTGTACCCGCGCCGGTACTCGAACTTGTCGACGGCGCGCATCAGGCCGATGTTCCCTTCCTGGATGAGGTCCAGGAAGTGCAGCCCGCGGTTGGTGTACTTCTTCGCGATCGAGACGACGAGGCGCAGGTTGGCCTCGATCAGCTCGCGCTTGGCCTGGTTGGCCCGCTGCTCGGCGTCGCGGACGCGGTTGTACAGCGTCCGGAGCTCCACGGGGCGCATGTCCATCTCGGCGCAGACGTGCAGGATGTGACCCTCCTGGACACGGTTCTCCTGCTCGATGGTGGCGACCTCGGCGAGCACCGCCGGGTCGCCCTCGCCTCGGGCCTCCGCGGCCTTCGCGGCGGACATGAACTCCCGCAGCTCCGCCAGGTTCTTGCCGCGCTTGCGGGCGATCCCGGCGAGCGCCCGCTCGGCGTCGATCATCTTGCGGACGAGGGCCTGCCACTCGGCGACCACCCGGACGTGGATGCGGCGGTCGACGCCGATGTCGGTCAGCGCCTCGAAGCTGTCCTCGTGGGTCGGGTCCAGGGAGTCGGCGACCTCGCACTCGATCGAGAATCGCTTCGCCAGCCCGTGCTCCTGGTCCAGGGCGGCGGCCGTCGCCTCGTGGGTGCGCAGCTGGGCGGAGCGCTTGCGGATGTTCTTGATCGAGGGGTGGGACTCGGGCAGCGGCTCGGTGCGCAGCTTGCGCCCCTCCGCCTCGCTGCGCGCCTTGGCCTTGCGGGACGGCTTGGGGGGGGCCGCGACGATGTCGACCAGCAACTCTTCGCCGTAGGTCGTCGCGAGCACCGCGCGGCGGACCCGGGCCTCACCCACCTCGATGCGGCGGGCGATAGCGACCTCGCCGTCCCGGGACAGCAGCGAGACGGCGCCCATCGTGCGGAGGTAGACGCGGACCGCGTCGGCGCCCCGCTCGTCGTGGCGGGTCTTCTCGTCCTTGCGGTCGAAGATCGCCTCGGTGCGGCTCGCGAGGAGCTTCTTCTGGCGACGGGCGAGGGCCTCTTCGTTGTCCTGGGGGCCGACCCCGACCTCGGCGAGGATGAGACTCGCCTCGTCGCTGTCGTCCTCCTCCTCAGGGGGGGGGAGTTCGTCGATCGGCCCATCGAACGTGTCGTCGGACAAGTACCCGCGTCGCCTGCCGACCTGACTCAGATCTTCGAGCGCGCTGGAGTCCTGATCGTTCGCCATTCGCTCCCTCTCGCGATCCCCGAGCCTAGGAGATTACCTGACCTTGGCTCGTGTTTGCGTCAGGAAGCGGTCAGAGCACGCTGGACAGGTGCGCCTGGAGGGCGTCCCGTTCCTTGTCCAGGTCGACGCACTGCTGGGCGAGCTCCGCCATCAGCCCGGGCTCGATGGAGCCCCGACGCTGCAGGCTGGAGAGCTCCCGGGCGGACCGCGAACGGCGGGACTCGATCCACTCCAGGCGCAGCCGGATGAGGCACTCCTGGGTCGCCTTGCGGAGCACGTCGGGGGGGTACCAGCGCTCCTCGGAGGTGAGCACCTCGCTGATGTCCCGCACCACCTCGTTGTCTTCGACCTCCGGGAGCAGCTCCATCGCCGTGGGGGTGCGGCCCTCGCGCCAGCTGCGCATCAGGCGGCCCGCCACCAGCTCGACCGCGGGGCTGCCGATCCAGGAGATGGCGCCCATGTCGTCCACGGCGTGGGCGACGTTGGGGAGGTCCTGGACGAGCAGGCGCAGGAGCTGGCGCTGCGCTGCGGTGGAGCGCGCCCGGGGGGGCGCCGGGGCGTCGCCGGGGTGCGGGGGGAAGTCTGGCGGCGGGCCGGGCGGGGCGCCTCCGAACCCGTCGTCGAAGTCGGGGGGCGGACCGAAGTCCGGCGCCGCGGGGGGGCCCCCCACGGGGTCGGGGCGAGGGGCGCGCCGGGCGACGGGCGGGGCGCTGGGGCGACGGGTCCGGCGCTTGGCGCGGGTGACGCGCTCGTCGACCACCCGGGGGTCCAGGTCGAAGGCGCCGGCGACCTGTCGGCTGTAGTGGGTGCGCAGCGTGGGGGCGAGCTCCTTGAGCATCGGGGCGATGTCGCCCAGCGCCTCGTCGCGGGCGATGGGGTTGTCGCCGGCGTGCTCGAAGCGGGACTCGAGCCAGACGTCGAGCAGGGGGCGCTGCTGCTCCATCAGCTGGCGCATGGCGTCCGCGCCGTTCTCCCGCACGAAGTCGTCCGGGTCCTTGCCGTCCGGCACCGACAGCCAGGTGGGCCAGACCCCCTGCTCGACGGCGATCTCGAGCGCCTTGAAGGCGGCCCGCTGCCCCGCCGAGTCGGCGTCGAAGAGCATCACGAGGTTGCGTGTGTGGCGGCGCAGGATGCCGAGCTGCCGGTCGGTCAGGGCGGTGCCGCAGGGGGCGACGGCGAAGCCGAGGCCCGCCTTGGCGAGGCCGAGCACGTCGAAGTAGCCCTCGACGACGAGCACCCGGTCCTCCTTGTGGATGGACGCGCGGGCCTGGTGCAGGCCGTACAGGGCGCCGGACTTGCTGTAGATCGGCGACTCGGGGGAGTTGATGTACTTGGCGTCGTCATCGCCCAGGGTGCGTCCGCCGAAGGCGACGACCTTGCCGCCAGCGGTGCTGATCGGGAACATCAGCCGGTTGCGGAAGCGGTCGTAGTAGCCGTCGCCGCTGCGCCGGCGGAGCACCAGGCCGGCCTCCTCCGCGATCGCGGCGGGGATGCCCTTGCGATGCAGGTGGCCGCCGAGCCCGTCCCAGGCGTCGGGGACGAGGCCGAGCCGGAACTTGCGGGCGAGCTCCGGGTCGACCTCCCGGCGCTCCAGCTCGGCGCGGCCCGCGGCTCCGTCGTCCGACCACAGGACCTGCTCGAACCACTTGCAGGCGAGCTCGGTGGCGTGGTTCAGGGCGTCCCGGTGCTTGGCGCGGGCGGCCTCCTGGGGGTCGAGGTCTTCCTGGGGGAGGGGGATGCCGGCGCGCTCGGCCAGCTCCTTGACCGCCTCCACGAAGCCGAGCCCCTCGACCTGCATGACGAACTTGTAGGCGTCGCCGCCTTCGCCGCAGCCGAAGCACTTGTAGGCCTTGCGGACCTCGTTGACCTTGAACGAGGGGCTCTTCTCGTTGTGGAACGGGCAGCAGCCCCACCAATCCGCGCCTTTGCGGTTGAGCTTCACGTACCTCGAGACGAGGTCGACGATCGAGGTGGCGTCGGCCAGCTCTCGCTTGAATTCGTCGCTGAAGTGGGGCACGGCGGGATCGTAGATCGGCGGGAGCGCCAGGGCGTGAGAAGAAGCGGCCCGGGTCGAACAACCCGGGCCGTTTCTCAGTCAGATCTGCGAGACAGGGCTAGATCTAGCGACCGCGACCGCGGCTGCTACCACCCATCTTGCGCAACTTCTTCAGGAGGCGCTTGCGAGCGGCCAGGGCCTTCTTCTTCTTACGGACGGAAGGCTTCTCGTAGTGCTGGCGCCGGCGAACCTCCTTGAGGATGCCGGCCCGCTCCACCTGGCGACGGAAGCGACGCAGGGCCCTCTCGAAGGGCTCTCCATCACGAACTCGGACAGACGTCATATAGCGATCACCTCCCGACGGGCGCCAGCTGCGCTTGCTCTCGCGCTCTGCGCGGAGCGGCCGGGAACCTAGGGGAACGGCGCACCGATCGCAAGCGGGGAATCGACGGACGCGGTCAGTCCTGCGGGACCCGCTCCACGTTGGCGCCCAGCGCCTCGAGCTTCTGCTCGATGGTCTCGTAGCCCCGGTCGAGGTGGTAGATGCGGCGGACCTCGGTGACGCCCTTGGCGGACAGGCCCGCGATCACCAGCGTCGCCGAGGCCCGCAGGTCCGTCGCCATCACCGAGGCGCCGGTCAGGTGCGACACGCCGCGGACGAACGCGGTGTTCCCCCGGGTGCGGATGTCCGCCCCCATCCGGCTCAGCTCGGGGACGTGCATGAAGCGGTTCTCGAAGACGTTCTCGGTGATCGTGGAGCTGCCCGACGCCCGGGTCATGAGCGCCATGAACTGCGCCTGCAGATCGGTCGGGAAGCCCGGGTGGGGGTTGGTGTCGACGTCGACCGCGTGCAGCTCGCCGTGATGGCGCACGCGCAGGCCGTCCCCCTCGCGCCGCACCTCGACGCCGGCCATCGCCATCTTGCTCATCACCGCGTCGAGGTCCTTGAGGCGCGCCCCGCGGAGCAGCACGTCGCCGTGGGTCAGCGCCGCCGCGGCCATGTAGGTGCCGGCCTCGATCCGGTCCGGCATCACCGAGTGGTTCATCGGCCCGAGCGACTCGACACCTTCGACTTCGATGATCGACGTGCCCTCACCTCGGATGTGCGCCCCCATCGAGCGCAGCGCGACCGCCAGGTCGACGATCTCGGGCTCGCGCGCGCAGTTCTCCAGGATCGTCTTGCCCCGGGCCAGCGTGGCCGCCATGAGCAGGTTCTCGGTGCCGCCGACGGTCACCACGTCGAACACCACCCGCGCCCCGGTCAGCCCCCCGGACGGCGCCTTGGCGCGGATGTAGCCCTTGCTCAGCTCGATCTCCGCGCCCAGCTTCTCCATCGCCATCAGGTGCTGGTCGATCGGCCGCGAGCCGATGGCGCAGCCGCCGGGCAGCGACACCGTCGCCTCTCCCGTGCGGGCCAGCAGCGGCCCCAGGCAGAGCACCGACGCGCGCATGCGGCGCACCAGGTCGTAGGGGGCGGTGTTGGACAGCAGCCGGCCGCCGTCGAAGATCGACGCCCCCGACTCGTCCAGCCGGACGCCCACCCCGAGCTCGATGAGCAGCGTCGACGTCGTGCGGATGTCCACCAGCTTGGGCAGGTTCGCGACCCGGCTCGGCCCCTCGTGCAACAGGGTGGCGAACAGGATCGGGAGGGCGGCGTTCTTCGCCCCGGAGATCGGCACCTCGCCCTGCAGCGCGGCGCCACCCTCGATTCGCAGCATGTCCATCGTACTAGTTCCTCTGCGGGGCTGTCCGGGGAACCCCCGTGTGACGGTCACTGTTCCCGCTCACCAGTCAGCCGGCCGCCGGGCGCTCGATCGCCTCGAGGATCGCCGGCTTGACGTGCTGCAGGTCGATCAACTCGATGCCGAGCTTCTCGCAGTATTCGAAGATGCGGGGGTCCCGGTAGAACTCGCCGAAGGCGATACGGCCGATCCCGCCGTTGGCGATCAGCCGGAAGCAGCCCCAGCAGGGCGACGCCGTGACGTAGATCGAGGCGCCCTCGATGCGCACGCCGTTTCGCGCCGCCTGGGAGATCGCGTTGGCCTCCGCGTGCACCGTGCGCACGCAATGCCCCGACTCCATCATGTGGCCGACGTCGTCGCAGTGCTCCAGTCCCCGGATCGACCCGTTGTATCCGGTCGACAGGATGGTCTTGTCGCGGACGATCACCGCACCGACGTGCTTGCGGTCGCAGGTGGCGCGGGTGGCCACCTGGTAGGCGATCGTCATGAAGTACTCGTCCCAGCTCAGGCGCATGCGCGGCAGCCTAACGGAGAACGCCGGGTTCTACTCGTCCTGCTGCAGGTCGGCCGCCCGGGGGCCGTGATCCAGGTGCCAGCGCAGCTTGTTCACCACCCCGCGCAAGAAGTGCACCTCGACGTCGGTCATCTCCCCGCGGATCAGGATCTGGCGGACGGTGGCCAGCGACTGGTCGCGGTTGCGGCCCGCGAAGTAGTCGATCCGGTCCATCAGCGCGCCGATCTGCTCCGCCGCGCCGTCCACCTGGCCCATGCCCGCGGGGGGGCGACGCTCGCCGCGCTTCGTCGGCCGGCGGGACAGCCGCGTGCCCACCTTCGCCCACTCCCACGCGAGCAGGAGCACCGCCTGGGACAGGTTCAGGGAGCTGTGCATCGGGCCGGTCGGGATGTGACACAGGTGCGTCGCCCACTGCAGGTGCTCCTGCTCGAGCCCCTGGTCCTCGGCCCCGAACAGCAGGGCGGTCGTCTCTCCCGCGCTGGCCCGCTCGACGATCAGCTCCGCCGACGCCCCGGGCTCCAGCACGTCCCAGGCCTTCCAGCGCCGCGGACGCGCCGTGCAGGCCACCACGGTGGTGCAGTCGCCCAGGGCCGGCTCCATGGAGTCGAACACCTGCATGTCGTCGAGGATCTCGGACGCACCCTTGGCCATCAGCTCCACGTCGCGGGCGAGCTTGTACTGCGGCTGCACGAGCCGCAGGTCGCTCAGCCCCATGTTCGCCATGGCGCGGGCGGTCGAGCCCACGTTGCCGCCGTACAGCGACTTCACGAGCACGACGCGGGGGGGGAGGCTCATGGGAGGCGCCAGGACGGCGCGGTCCGGTCTACTTGAACCAGTTCCAGGGCAGCAGCAGCGCCAGGCAGCCCGGCTCGTCCGTGGTCGCCGGGGCCGCCGCCGCGGGAGCCGCCGCGGGGGGCTCGGCCGGGGCCGCGTCCGCCTTGGGCGAGATCGCGGGCTCCGGGGTGGGAGCCGGGGCCACGTCCTTCGGGGCGGCCTTGCCGATGAGCGGCTGGGGGGCCACCGCCGGCGCGTCCTTCTTGGGGGCTTCGACGAGGATGCCCTTGCCCTTGCGCTTCGTCGGCTTGGTCGACGCTGCCGCGGGGGGCTCGGGGGGAGCGGGCGGAGGAGGCGCGGCGGCCGGAGGCGGCGGCTCGGGGGCCGCGGGCGGCTCCTTGAGCGACGCGGGGGCGGTCGGCGCCGACGCGGGGCCGAAGTCCGCGGTGCGCTCGACCGCTTCGACCTCGCCAGCGTCCTTGATGTTCTTCTTCGCCTTCTCCTCGCGGTCCTTCTTCTGCTTCTCCGCTTCCTCAGCGCCCATGAGCGCGCCACCGCGGCTCTCGGTGTTGAGGTCGAGCCGCGCCGAGCGCAGGCCCTTCTTGAGCTTGAGCCGGACGTCGACCGCGTCCTGGGTCTCCTTGTCCTTGGCGGACAGGGTCAGGATCCCCTCGCTGTCGATGTTCAGCCAGACGTCGACCTTGACCTTGCCGCGGGGCATCTGCCGGATGCCGCTGAAGACGAACGTGCCCAGGAGCTCGTTGTCCGCCGCGACGTCGGAGTCGCCCTGGTAGATCTTCAGCATGATCGTCTTCTGGTTGTCCTTGCTGTTGGTCAAGGTCAACCGGCGAACGTGCGGGATCGGGCAGTTCTTCGGGAAGAGCGGCAGGAAGCTGCGGTCCACCTTCGCGATGCCGATCGGCATCGGCAGCACGTCCAGCAGCGTCACCTTCTGCGAGCTGGCGTGCGTCAGGCTGTGGGCCATGATCGCGGCGCCGACGGCGACCGCCTCGTCCGGGTGCACGCCCTTGCAGGGATCCCGGTCGAAGTACTCCTTCACCGAGTTCTGCACCAGCGGCATGCGGCTCTGGCCGCCGACCAGCAGCACCTCGTCGATGTCCGACGGGCTCATCTTCGCCTCTTCGAAGATGCGCTTGCAGGTGCCGACGGTCCGGCTCACGAGATCGTCGGTGATCTCCTCGAGCTGGGCCCGCGTCAGCTCCATGTCGAGGTTCAGGATCCCCTTGGGACCCCGGGCGATGAACGGCACCTCGATGTTGGCCGTCTTGGTCGACGACAGCGTGATCTTCGCCCGCTCCGCCGCCTCGCGGAGGCGCTGGATGGCGACCCGGTCGTACGACAGGTCGACCCCCGTGTCCCCCATGAAGCCTTCCATGACGTGGCCCATGACGCGGTCGTCGAAGTCGATGCCGCCCAGGAACGTGTCGCCGCCGGTGGCGACCACCTCGAAGACCTTGTCGCGGATCTCGATGATCGAGATGTCGAAGGTGCCGCCGCCGAGGTCGTAGACCGCCAGCCGCTGCCGCAGGTTCTTGCCGAGGCCGTAGGCGAGGGCTGCCGCGGTCGGCTCGTTGAGGATCCGCAGGACGTTGAGGTCCGCCAGCTTGCCGGCCCGTCGGACCGCCTGGCGCTGCTTGTCGTTGAAGTAGGCCGGGACCGTGATGACCGCGTTGGTCACCTCCTCCTTGAGGTACTCCTCGGCGACTTCCTTGATCTTGCGGAGGATCTGCGCGGAGACCTCCCTCAGATCGAACACCTGGTCCTTGACCTTGATCAGGACCTCGCCCTCGGCGCCCTCTTCCATGTTGTAGGTGAAGAGCTGCCGGATCTTCTCGACCTGGCTGCTGTGGAAGCTGCGGCCGATCAGGCGCTTCGGCGCGAACACCGTGTCCTGTGGATTCAGCGCCGCCTGCTTCTTCGCGTCGTGTCCGACGAGCATGCGCCCGCCTTCGTCGATCGCGAACAGCGACGGGATCGTGTAGCTCCCGCCGCGGTACATGATGATCTTCGGCTGGTTGCCTTCGATGACCGCTGCACACGAATTCGTGGTGCCGAGGTCGATGCCGATGGCTCGTCCCATGCTCTCCGCTCTCGTCGTAGGAACCGTTGGGCGGGCGTGCCGCGATCCGAGTCCGGAAGTATCCCGGTCCAGCGGACGTCGTGTCAATCGGGCGCGCCGTCCTGGCGGGCCCCGGGGGCCTTCAAAACCACCTGGATCTCCTCGATCACCCGCTCGCTCGCGGTGACCACGGTGAACACCGCCCCGTCGGTCTCCGTCGAGTCGCCCTGGACCGGGATCCGCCCGAACCTCGCGAGCAGGAAGCCGGCGAGCGTCTCGTAGTCCCCCTCGGGGATGCCGACGTCCAGCTCCTCCGCCAGGTGGTCGACCTCGGTCCGGGCCGACACCAGGTACTCCCGCTCGCCCCGCCGCTTGATCTCGTGTTCCGGCTCGTCGTGCTCGTCTTCGATCTCGCCGACGATCTCCTCGAGGATGTCCTCGACCGTGATCATCCCTTCGGCGCCGCCGTACTCGTCGACGACCACCGCGATGCCGTGCCGACGCTTCTGCATCTCCTCGACCAGCGCGTCGACCTTCGCGGTGGGCGGCACGTAGGTGACCCGCCGCTTGAGCTCCGCGACGAGGCGCGTCGGATCCTCCGCGCAGAGCACGTCCATCGCGTGCAGCACCCCGACGATGTCGTCGACGCGCTCGTGGAAGATCGGCAGCCGGGTGTGGCCGCTGTCGATGAAGTCGAGGGTCGCCTCCGCCAGCGTCGACGCCTCGTCGATGGCCCGGATGTCGATCAGGGGGACCATGACCTCCTTCGCCATCGTCTCGGGGAAGTCGAAGATGCGGGTGATCATCTTCCGCTCCTCCTGCTCGATCTCCTCGCCCTCGCCCCGCTCCAGCAGCAGGCGGAGCTCGTCTCGGGAGACGGCCATCGAGTCGCTGTCGTCGGCGCCGAGGACCCGCAGCAGGCCCTTGGTCAGGAACCGGACCGTCTCGACCGCGGGGAACAGCACCACCGACAGCCACGTCAGCGGGTGGATGACGATCGACGACAGCCTCTTGTTGTAGCGGCGGTAGACCGACTTGGGGATCAGCTCGCCGAACAGCAGCAGGACCGGCGACAGGCAGAGCACCGTCAGCAGCTCCGCCCTCGCCCCGTGTCCCTCGCCGATCAGCTGGGCGAGCATCAGGCCGAAGACGGTGGTCGCCGAGACCACGCTCAGGTTGGTCCCGATCAGCGTCGTGGTGAGGATGCGCTCCGGCTCCTCCAGGAACCTCGCGAGCATCGCCGCGGTGCGTCCGCCGGCGTCGCGCCGCGCCCGGATCGCGACCTTGTCGGCGGACACGAGGGCCAGCTCCGACCCGCTGAAGAACCCCTCCAGGAGGACGAGCCCGAAGATGATCGGCAGGGCGACCTCGGGGGTCATCGGGAGCCCTCCCGACGCTTCGCCGTGATCGTGGTCAGCCGCGTCCCCTCGATGCCGGTGACCCCCCAGATCCAGCCGGCGTCGCGGATGGTGTCCCCCTTGGAGGGGAGGCGCCCGAAGAGGTGGAAGATGTACCCGGCGACCGTGTTGTACGAGTCGCCCTCCGGGATCGACGGCTCCATCGACCGGTTCCACTCGGCGACCTCGAGCCGAGCGGGGATGCGGTACAGCCCGTCCGAGAGCCGCTCGATCTTCGGCTGGTTCGGCCGCTGCTCGGTCTCCGACAGGGGCTCGAACAGCTCCTCCAGGATGTCCTGGAGCGTGATGATGCCGAGCATGCCGCCGTGCTCGTCGAGCACGATCGCCATGTGGCCGTGCTCGTGCTGGAAGTCCTGCAGCAGCTCGCCGCAGGTCTTGCCCGGAGGGACGAACCAGGCGGGCCGCAGCAGCGCCTCCAGCGCGCGCCGGTCCGGAGGCTCCTCGGCCCACTGGAACCGGAGCAGGTCCTTCGTCATCAGGATGCCCCGGACCGTCGCCTCGTCTCCGCTCCAGGCCGGCATGCGCGAGAAGCGGGAGCTGCGCGCCTGGGCCAGCAGGTCGTCCACCGGCATGCCGGTCGACAGGGCGACCACCTCCGCCGCCGGGGTCATCACCTTGCTGACCGGCAGGTCGGACAGGTCGAACACCCGGTGGATCAGCTCCGCCTCCTCGGACGCGATCACCCCTTGCCGCTCGCCCAGCTTCACCAGCGCCTTGAACTGGGCCTCCTTGAGGGCGTCCTCCAGGGGATCGTCCGGGGTGATGCCGAGCAGGCCGAGCAGCCCGTCGGCGACGCCGTGGAGCACCGCCCGGAGCGGCGCGACGATCCAGCCGAACACCCGCAGCGGCCAGGCGACGGCTCGGGCCCACCGGTGGCCGAGCCGGACCGCGAGCGCCTTCGGCGCGATCTCTCCGAACAGCAGCAGCAGCGGCGTGACGACGACGATGTTCACCCACACCGGCAGCGACGTCCCCTCGTGCGCCCGCTCCCAGGCGAACACGGCGGCGAGGCCGACGGCCGAGATGGTGATGTTGACCAGCTCGTTGCCCAGCAGGATGGTGGCGAGCAGGCGACGCGGCTCCTCGAGCAGCCGCCGGACCGTCTTGCCGGCGGTCCGGTCGGAGTCGTCCAGCTTCTCCAGCGCGTAGCGGTCCAGCGAGAACAGCGCGCTCTCCGACCCGGAGAAGAACGCCGAGAGCATCAGCAGCACCAGGAGCAGCGCGGCGTACGGCAGGAGCACGCTCACGCGCCGTGCTCCCAGCCCTGTTCATCGGGGAGCGGGGAGCCGTCGGAGAACCGCACCGCGCCGTCCCCTTCGATCACCCGGCCGACCACGTCGAACCCGGCCAGCGGTCCCGGCGCGGTCACCAGCAGCTCCCAGTCTTCACCCCCGCCGAGCACGCAGTACTCCGGCACGCCGGGGTGGGCGAGCCGCTCCCGGTCGAGCTCGAGGTCCACCCCCGACGCCTTCGCCAGGTGAGACGCGTCCCGCAGGAGCCCGTCGCTGACGTCGATCCCCGCGGTGGCGTCGCCGAGCGCGGCCAGCAGGTCGAGCCGGGGCCGGGGGCGCGGCCAGCCGAGCTCGTCACCGAGCAGCAGCCGCTCAGTGGCCCACCCCTGGGCGCCGAGCGGGCCGCTGAGGAGCACCCGGTCACCGGGTCGGGCGCCCGACCGGAGGAGCGGCCGCGGCGCCGCCTCCCCCAGCGCCGTGATCGCGATCACCGCGGGCCCCGGCGAGCCCGTGGTGTCCCCGCCGAGCACCGGACAGTCGAACTCGTCGGCGCAGGCGATCAGCCCGGCCATCACGCCGTCGCACCAGGCGTCGAAGGTCGGGGCGCTCAGGGAGACGAGCAGCCCACGGGGGCGGGCGCGGGCGGCGGCGAGGTCGGACAGCGCGGCGGTGGCGGCCCGCCAGCCGATCTCCCGGGGGGGAGCCCAGCCGCGGCGGAAGTGCACGCCTTCGACCATCGTGTCGATCGTCCAGGCGAGGGGCGGCGAGCCGTCGAGCCAGGCGACGTCGTCGCCCGGTCCGTGCAGCACGCCCCTGGCGGACGTCGGCAGCCCCCGCGTCCAGCGGGCGATCGCTGCCAACTCCCCTCCAGCGGCGGTCCCTGGAGGTCGGTCCTCCTCCGGCATCAGGGCGCTGATTCCTCCTCCTGAGGCTCCTCGGGCGCCGCGGTCCCCTCCTGCGGCTCCTCGGGCGCCGCGGACCCCGACCCGGCGCTGCCCCCCTCGATCTCCTCTTCGGTGACGATGACCCGCTTCCCGTCCGGGCCGATCCGGTAGCGCAGGACCTCCCCGTCCTCGGTCAGCTCGAGGTGGATCGGCTGCTGCAAGGGCTCCGGCCACACCTGGACGATCTTCCCCTTCTTGACCCGCAGGACGAGCAGGTCGTGGCGCATCTCGCGATCGGGGCCGAACCCCCGGGCGCCCACGACGCTGCGCACGGGCGCCGCGATGGACAGGCGGGAGCGCATCTCGCGCCGGCTCTCGACCCCTTCGAGGAGCAGCTGGACGAGGAACCTCGCCGAGTCGTAGGCGATCGCCTCCAGGGCCGACGGATCGGCGCCGTGGGCGCGCCGGTAGTGCAGGACGAAGTCCTGGACCGAGGCGTCGAGGCTGTGGACGAAGAAGCCGTCGACGAAGACGGTCCCCTCGGAGTACTTGCCGCCCCGCTCCACGAGGTCGGAGTGGTTGAACGCGGCGGGCCCCAGCAGCGCGACGGGCAGCCCGCGGGTCTCGGACAGGGCGCCGCCCATGTTGATCTGCTCGTACAGGAAGCCCGGCGCGAGCATCGCGCCGATCTTGTAGTTGTCCGGCACGAACACGGCCTGGAAGTCGATGCCGGGCTCCAGCTCGACCTGGGGGCTGGTGATGTGGGGCCGCTGCCGATCGCCCAGCCAGGGGAGCACCTGGTCCGCCTCGGAGGGCGCGCTGCGCAGGTACTCGCGCCCCAGCACCCGCCGCGCGGTCTCGCGGAAGTCCGTCGACCCGCTCGGGTAGGCCTCCACGGCCGCCACGCGTCCCCCGCGCTCGCCGACCCGCTCCCAGAACCGCCCCGCCATGCGCCCTCCGGTCTCCCGGTCGGGGTAGGCGATGGCGAACGTCTGGATGTCCATGCGGTCCATGGCGTGGTCGACGAGGGCGTCGACCTGCTCGTCGGCGGAGACCAGCGTGTTGAACAGGTTGTGGCTGCTCGACGCCAGGCCGGCCTTGTGGGTCATCATCAGGATCGGCACCCCGACCTCGTCCGCCGCGGCCGCGACGGCCTCCGCCTCGGCGGAGATGATCGGGCCGATGACGGCGATGACGCGGTCCACCTCGACCAGCCGCTTCAGCCCCTCGACGGCCGCCTCCGGGTCGCCGCCGGTGTCGATGTGTACCAGCTTGAGGTCGGTCATCCCGAGGCTCTCGTCGGCCCGGATCCGGTCGAACGCGAGCTGCACCCCCTGCAGGGCGAGCTGGCCGGGGGCGGCGTAGCGACCGGACGTCGGCAGCAGCACCCCGATCGCCCGGGCGTCGGTGTCCTCCGGCTCCGAGGCCCACTCGGCCGCCTGCGGCACCTGGTCGATCAGCGGGTGCTCCGGGTACAGGTCGGCGAAGCGTCGTCGGGCGTCCCGGGTCTCCGCCGCTTCGAGCAGCTGCCCCGCGCGCTCGAGCCGAAGGAACGCCACGAGACCCGCCACCAGCGGATCCTCCTCCGCCCGCTCCATCACCTCGAGCATGCCGTCGCCCAGCTGATCGGCGGCCTTGCGGGAGTCGGCGAGGTCGGCTTCGGGGTCGAACAGGCCACGCCCCAGCAGGAGACCCTGGGCGACCAGGGCCTTGGGCCACTCCCCCTCGAAGAGCCTCAGGGCGACCAGCTCCCGGGCCGCCGCCGCCGCGCGCACGTCGTCGTCGTCGTGCGCCGCGACGTTGCGCAGCGCGGGCGCCGCGTCGTCCGTCTTGCCCTCCCGGGCGAGGCAGATCGCGACCCGGTAGGCGACGTCCTGCATCTGCTGACGCCCGCCGTCGGCCAGGTACGCATCGAGGTGGCGCCGGCACGCCGTCCACAGCTCCTGCTCCATCGCGGCGCGGCCGGCGATCAGCCGGGCGTCCAGCCGGTGGGGGCCCTCGGGGAACGACCGCAGGTAGTCCTCGGCCTTGTCCAGGGTCTTGTCGTGGGCGTCGCGCTCCGCGGCGGCCTCGACCTGGCGCCAGCTCTGCTCCTCCTGCCGCTCCGCCCGGGTCGCGGGGCCCTTGCGCGGGCCGGCGCCCACGAGGAGCACGGCCAGCGACAACAGCAGCAGCAGCATCGGGAACGGGGAACGAGTCGACATCAACCAGCCTTGCTCTTCTTGTCGGACCGGGCCTCCGCGACAACCCGCTCGTAGATTTCGCGGATCGGCGACGGCGCGGCGGCCAGGAGGCGGTCCAGCGCGAGCAGCTGCTCGGCCGCTCCGTCGGGCAGGTCGGTGGGCATGTCCAGCACCACCTTGCAGAAGAGATCACCGACGCGCTTGCTGGAGCTGGACCCCTTGCCCACGCGCGGCAAGCCCTGGCCCCGCACGGTCAGCACCGTGCCGGGCTGGGTCGACGGGGGCAGCCGGATGACGGTCGTGCCCGTCGGGGTGGGGACCTCCAGCTCGGCCCCGAGCAGCGCCTGGGCGTAGGTCACCGGCACGTCGCAGAACACGTCGACGCCGCGCCGCCGGAAGAAGGCGTGGTCGACCACGTTGACGACCACGTACAGGTCGCCGCCGGCCCCCTGGCCCTTGCCCCGCACCTTGAGACGCTGGCCGGTGTCGACGCCGGCGGGGACCTTGACCCGCAGCTTCTCCGACGTCGTGGAGCCGTCGTGCTGCTTGCGGGTGAAGCTGACCTCCTTGTCGACGCCGCGGGCGGCCTCCTCCAGGGTGATCGTGATGGTGTAGCGGAGGTCCCGCTTGCTCGGCCCGCCGCGGCGCTTACGTCCCCCGAACAGGTCCCGGAAGACGCTGCCGAGCACGTCGCTGAGGTCGAAGTCGTCCCCGACCCCGAAGGGACCCTGGCTGCGGCCGTCGGTGAAGACGCGGCCGAAGCGGTCGTACTGGGTGCGTCGCACGCGGTCGCTCAGGACCTCGTACGCCCAGGTGACCTCCTTGAAGCGCCGCTCGGCCTCGGGATCGTCCGGGTTCAGATCGGGGTGGTACCGGCGCGCCTGCTGACGGAACGCCCGCTTCAGTTCGTCGTCGGTCGCTGTGCGTTCGACGCCCAGCAGCTCGTACAGGTCGGGGTTCATCCGGTCTCGGCGCGGCGGCCGGACTGACTATAAGGCCGAATCAGTCCGGAGGGGGTGCGACATCCTCCTCGACGCCGTCGCCGAAGTCGTCGTCCTCCAGCATGTCGTCGGCCATCTGGTCGGCCTCCGCCATCGCGCCGGCGTACAGCGCCTCGGCGATGGTCTGGGCCGCCGCCGCGAGCTCCTCGTGGGCCTTGCGGATCGGCTCCAGCAGCCCGGTCTTCAGGGCCGACTGCGCCTTCGTGATCGCTTCGCGGATCGCCATCAGATCCTCGAACGGGATGGCGTCGCCGTACTCGTCGAGGCTGCGCTCGGTGGTGTACAGCAGGCCGTCGAGCTCGTTGCGCGCCTCGGCCACCTCCTTGCGGACGCGGTCCTCTTCGCGGTGCTGATCCGCCTCGCGGATCATCGCCTTGATGTCGTCCTCGCCGAGCCCCGAGTTGGAGACGACGCGGACCTGCTGCTTGCGCCCGGTGCCCAGGTCCTTGGCCGCGACGTGCAGGATGCCGTTGGCGTCCAGCTCGAAGCTGACCTCGATCTGGGGCATGCCGCGAGGCGCCGGCGGGATGCCGGTCAGCTCGAAGCGAGCGAGTGACTTGTTGTCGTCGATCATCTCGCGCTCGCCCTGGCCGACGTGCACGTTGACCATCGGCTGGTTGTCCAGCGCGGTGGTGAAGATCTCGGCCTTCTTGGTGGGGATCGTGGTGTTGCGGCCGATCATCACCTGGAAGACGCCGCCGGCCGTCTCGATGCCGAGGGACAGCGGGGTGACGTCGAGGAGCAGCACGTCCTTGGTGTCACCGGCGAGCACGGAGCCCTGCACGGCGGCGCCGACGGCGACCACTTCGTCCGGGTTGACGTTGGTGTTGGGGGGGCGCCCGAAGAACTCGGTGACGAACTCCCGCACCTTCGGCATCCGGGTCATGCCGCCGACGAGCAGCACGTCGTCGAGGTCGCCCGCGGCGAGGCCTGCGTCGGACAACGCGACCTCGCAGGGATGGCGCAGGCGGTCGATGAGCGACCCGACCATGCCCTCGAACTGGCCCCGGCTGAGGTCCACCTTGAGGTGGCGCGGCCCCTGCTCATCGACCGTGATGAACGGCAGGTTGACCGTCGTCTCCAGCGCCGAGCTGAGCTCGTGCTTCGCCTTCTCGGCGGCCTCCTTCAGGCGCTGCAGCGCCATCGTGTCGTCGCGGAGGTTGGTCCCGGTGTCGTCCTGGAACTCCTTGAGGCAGTGGTCGATCAGGACCTGGTCGAAGTCCTCGCCGCCCAGGAACGTGTCGCCGGACGTCGACTTCACCTCGAAGACGCCGTCGTGCAGCTCCAGGATCGAGACGTCGAAGGTGCCGCCGCCGAGGTCGAAGACGACGATTCGGCCTTCGCTGCCGGTGTCCACGCCGTAGGCCAGCGCGGCCGCCGTCGGCTCGTTGATGATCCGGAGCACTTCGAGCCCGGCGATGCGCCCGCCGTCCTTGGTCGCCTGGCGCTGGGAGTCGTTGAAGTAGGCGGGGACCGTGATGATGGCCCGCTCGACCGTCTCGCCCAGGTAGTCCTCGGCGGTCTTCTTGATCTGCTCGAGCACGATGGCGCTCACCTTCGGAGGGGACAGCGGCTTGCCGCCGCCCTCGACCCAGGCGTCGCCGTTCTCCGCCGCGACGATGCGGAAGGGCGACGTCTCGATCGCCTTCTTGACCTCGTCGTCACCGAAGCGTCGGCCGATCAGGCGCTTGATCGCGAACAGGGTGTTGTCGGGGTTGGTCACCGCCTGGCGCTTGGCGATCTGGCCGACGAGCCGGTCCCCCTCCTCCGTGAAGGCCACGACCGACGGCGTCGTGCGCGAGCCTTCGGAGTTGGGGATGACGACAGCGTCGCCGCTTTCGATGACCGCCACGCACGAGTTCGTCGTCCCGAGGTCGATCCCGATGATCTTTCCGGCCATGGTTCCTCCGCGCTGCCCCTGGGCAGCGACCCATCCTCAACAGGGCGAACGGGAGTCTACCCGTCCTTGCCGTCCTCTTTTGGCTTGGACGCTTTCTTCGAGCGAGCGCGGCTGGCCGCAGGCTTGCGAGCGGACCCCGTCGCGGGCTTGCGAGCGGACCCGGTCGTCTTCTTGCTCGACTTGCGCGTTGCCGCCTTCTTCGCGGCCGGCTTCTTCGCTTCGGCCGTCTTGGTCTCGTCCACCTTCGGGGTGGTCGTCTTCTTCGCCTTGCTCCGCGTCGACTTCGTCTTGGTGGTCGTGCTCTTGGAGCGTGCCTTGCTCTTCTTCTTCGCCGGCGGCCTGGTCGTCTTTTCGTCCGCCTTCGCCTCGCTCGCCTTGGTCTTCTTCGCGGGGAGGGGGCCCTGGCTGACGGAGACCATCGCGGCGCGGACCAGCCGCCCCGAGAGCACGAAGCCGGCCTGCATCTCGTGGATGATCGCGCCCGTCTCGATCTCGTCGTGAGGCTCCTGGCCGACCGCTTCGTGGAACGTCGGATCGAACGGCACCCCCGCTGTAGCGTCGACGCGCTCGACGCCGCACCGCTTCAGCGCGCCCATGAACTGGCCGAGGATCATGTCGACCCCCTGCCCCAACGGGGAGTCGCGCTGCTCACCGGCGTGCCCCAGCGCTCGCTCGAGGTTGTCGTAGACGCCGAGGAACTCCTTGATGACCTTCTCCCCCGCGAACTTGCCGAGGTCCTCCTTCTCGCGATCGGAGCGACGCCGGAAGGACTCGAACTCGCGGCCGATGTTGGCCGACTGGCGGGCCGTCGCGACGAGCTGGCTCTCGAGCGTCTCGACGCGGTCCTCCGCGGTGCGCAGCTCGATGTCCCGCATGCTCAGGAGGCGGGACAGCTCGGCGACCTGGCTGCGGGCCCGCTCGAGCTCGACCGCGGTCTCCGACCCGAGGACGTGGGCGCCGTCGTCGCCGACGGCGAGGATCTCGTGGTCGTCTTCCTCCTCGTCGATCTCGGGGAACGACAGCTCGTCGTCGTCATCGCTCGGGCTGCCGAGACCGAAGGAGGAGGCGAGGAGCCGCTCCATCTCCCGCTGCAGGTCGTTCTCGTCCTCTTCTTCCTCGTCAGCCAGGGCCTTGCGCAGCTCCCGGTCGAGGTCGTCGAGGGACCGGTCCGTCACCGGGCGGGGGTCGTCGGGCGAGGTCTTCTGGTCGGGCTTGGAGGACGCCTCGTCACCGTCCGGCCCGAGGAACGACAGCTCGTCGAGGGAGAACTCGGGTCCGTGATCGGGCTCGTCCGCCTTCTTCGCTGCCTCGAGCTCGCCGGGGGTGAACAGGTCCTCGTCCACCAGGATGTGGATCGACTGGTCCGCGTCCTCGTAGTCGTCGTCGTCCCAGTCGTCGTCGGGGGGGGCCTCGACGGCGGCGCCGCCTGCTCGCTTCTCGGTGGCCTCCAGCGCCTCGGCGAACAGGCTGTCGAGATCTTCGTCGAGGGAGAGCGAGGCCTTGTTCTTGCCGCGAGCCGCAGCGCTGGCGGCGCGCTTGCTCTGCTGCTTGGGTGGCACGGCGACTCCCCGGCCGGCGAACGACGAGAGTGTCGCCACCGATGCGAATTTTCAGAATATCTGACCGGAGCCCGGTGTCAATTCACCCGAAGCCGCCTCGGCGGCCAGCCGCTGCACGACGGAGTCCAACAACAGCATGCCCCCGGGGGTCGCCCGGAGCACCGCCGGATCGACCTCCAGCAGGCCCTGCTCGCGGGCCTCTGCGCAGGCCGCCGGGGCCGCGGCGACGAGGTCGATCCCGAAGCGCCGCTCGAAACGGGCGCGGTCCAGTCCCCGCCGGGTCCGAAGCTCCAGCAGGATCGCCTCGTCTCGGGCCTGGTCGCGGTCGAGGTGCTCGCCGCCGGCTTCGGGGAGCTCTCCCGCTTCCATCCGCTCGCAGTAGCGGAACGGCACCCGCTCGTTCCACCAGCGCCGCCCCCAGCGGCCCGCGTGGGGGTCGAAGCCGTGAGCTCCGGCGCCGACGCCGAGCCAGGGGTCGCCCCGCCAGTACAGGTGGTTGTGCAGGCACTCCGAGCCGGGCCGGGCGAAGTTCGAGACCTCGTACCGGGGCAGCCCGCCCTCTTCGCAGCGCGCGACGGCCAGCTCGTACATGCGCGCCGCCAGCTCCTCGCCGGGGAGGGTGAGCCGTCCCTGCTCCTGCCAACGGGCGTAGGGCGTGCCCTCCTCGATGGTCAGGTTGTAGAGCGAGACGTGGGTCGCTCCCTCCGCCAGCGCGTCGTCCAGGTCCTGCTCCCAGTCGGCGAAGCGCTGGCCGGACAGCCCGAACATCAGGTCGACGTTCAGCTCCTCGAAGCCGGCCGCGCGGGCGTCGGCGAGGGCGCGCCGGGTGTCCTCCACGTCGTGCACTCGGCCGAGCGTCGGGAGGAGCCGGGGTCGGAACGTCTGCGCGCCGATGGTCAGCCGGTTGACCCCGGCGGCCCTCAGCGCGGCGAGCTTCGGCCGGTCGACCGTGCCGGGGTTGGCCTCGAGGGTCACCTCCATCGGTCCGTCGGGCCGGCCGAGCTCTCGGACGAGCTCCAGCACCGCGGCGATCTCGTCGGGCGGGAGGAGCGACGGAGTGCCGCCGCCGAAGTAGACCGTCGCGGGGCGGTAGGGTGCGGGCGTCGCGGTCTCCAGGCGAGTCGTCAGCTCTCGCTTGAGGGCCGCGACGTAGCGCGGGACCTGGTCTTCCAGCCCCGCATACGAGTTGAAGTCGCAGTACGGGCACTTGATCCGACAGAACGGAATGTGCAGGTAGATCCCGGTGACCACGCGCGCATCCTGCACCATCTTCCTCGCCCTGGCGTTGGCTTCCGGCTGCGTCACCGTGCGACCCGTTCCGCTCGACTCGGGCTCCCGCCTGCTCGTGGTGGCCGACGCGCCGGCCGGCGACGACCCGGCCTCGGCCGAAGCCGAGCTCGGGCGCTCCCTGGCGGTCGTGCCCCTGAGGGCCTGGCCCTCGGACGCTGAGCCGGCCCTGGCCGCGGACCTCGAAGGCGCCGACCGCCTGGAGCAGGCGCGCGAGGCGGCCGAGGATCGCCGCCTGCCGTGGCTGCTCGTGTTCGACCGGAGCGGCGTCCGCGTCGAGGAGGTTCGCTCCGGCGACGTGGTGTGGCGCGGCGGCAGCAAGACCACCGACCCCGAAGCGGCCGCGCTCGCGCTGCGGCGGGGCCTGGGCGAGCGGGGGCCGCTGTCGACACCCCGCCTCGCCCCTCCCGGGCGCCTCGCCGACGTGCGTCAGCTGGCCGCGGCGTCGCGATGGGAAGCCTACGGCGCCGCCGTCGAGGCGCTCGCCAACGAGTTCCCGGCGGATCCCGCTGCCCGCGCCCACGTCGGCCTCACCGAGCTGCTGGTCAGCGACGTCGGCCGCCTCGACGGCCTCGACCTGGCGCGCCAGATGGCGCCCGAGTCCGAGTCGGAGCTGCTCGCCGTCGCGCTCGCCGCCGAAGCGGAGGGGAACATCGGCCTCGCCGTGAAGGCCCGGCGGGCGCTGCTGCGGCTGCACCCCGACCGGATCGACTACCGGACCGCCCTCGCGGACGACCTGGACCTGCTCGACGAGGCGGACGAGGCGCTGTCCGTCTGCCGCGGCGGCCTCGCGCTGGCCGATCGCGACGCGGTGGAGGCGCTCCCCAAGGGCACCGCGCCTCACCAGGCGCCCGACGCGCTGGTGTTCGCGGACCTCTCGTTCTGCGTCGGCTTCCACCTCTTCGAGGTCGCGCGCTGGGAACAGGCGGCCCTGTCGTACGAGGACGCGGCCGGCCTGTACGAGGCGCTGGGGCGCTGGCCCGAGCTGGGCGAGACGCTCAACAACGCCGGCGTGGCGATGGTGCAGGCGGACCGCCCCCTCGTCGGCGCTCGCGCCCTCCGCCAGGCCGTCGACGTCCGCGAGGAGCTCGGGTACCCGCTGCCCCTCGCCAACTCCCGCTACAACCTCGGCCGCGCCTACGCCGAGGCCGGGCGGGCGGGGCAGGCGCTGATCACGCTCAACCGAGCCTCCCAGGACTACCGGACCGCGGGGGAGCCCCTGGAGGCCCTCGACACCCTGGTCGACACCCTGGAGCTCCACGTCGACCAGGGCGACCAAGAGGGGTTCGAGGAGCGGGGCCGCGCGATCCTGGGCGACCTCGAGGCGGAGCCGGAGAGCGAGCGGCGGGACGAGGTCGCCGGCAACGCGTGGTTCGAGCTCGGCCGAGGCCGCCTCACCTTCGGCGATCCCGAGGGCTCCCTGGCCGCCTACCTGCGGTCGCTGCGGGTCTGGCAGGCGCTGAGCTGGCGGCTGGAGGAGGGGCAGACGCACTACTCCATGGCGCTGCCGCACCTCGCGGCGCTGGAGCTGGACGAGGCCTGGATGGACCTGGTGCGAGCGCTGGAGATCTCGGTGGAGCTCTCGGACTCCAGCTCGATCCTGACGATCCGCGATCAACTCGAAGACGTCGCCGGCCTCATCCGTCAGACCGGTCAGGAGCCGCCCGAGCTTCCGGAGCCCCTGCGCCGGTGGCTGGAGCCGCCGGGAGCGGCCGATTAGCCGCGGCCCTCGCAGGTAGACTGGGAGGTGCCATGCGGCTGGATCTCCTGGAGGAAGACGATCTCCCCGTCAGCGTGGGCCGCTACAAGCTCCTGGCGTTGCTCGGAGAGGGAGGCATGGCCCGCGTGTTCCGCGCCGAGATGGCCGGAGACCTGGGCTTCCGCAAGCCGGCCGCGGTCAAGGTCGTGCTGCCGGCCCGACGGGACAAGTCCGAAGAGCTGCGCCGCCAGCTGGTCCAGGAGGCCCGCGTCGGCGGCCTGCTGAACCACCCCAACATCATCCAGACCTTCGACTGCGGCTCCTTGGGGGGCTTCCCCTACATCGCCATGGAGCTGGTCGAGGGGGTGGCGCTCGGCGAGCTGGTGGACGAAGGCGGCCCGCTCCCGGCCGCCGCGGCGCTGGACGTCTCGATCCAGTCCTGCCGGGGTCTTCACCACGCGCACACGGCCAGCCACGACGGACAGCCGCTGCGCGTCATCCACCGGGACGTAAAGCCGTCGAACCTGCTCATCCGGACCGACGGCGTCGTCAAGCTGGTCGACTTCGGCATCGCCAAGGCGCAGGTCGGCGACTACCAGACGACCGCAACCGGCATGACGAAGGGCACGCCTGCCTACATGTCGCCGGAGCAGCTGGCGGCCGAGGAGTTGGACGGGCGCAGCGACCAGTTCACCCTCGCGTCGGTCATCTGGTACGCGATCACCGGCCGCACGCTGTTCGGCGGCGCCTCGCTGACCGAGGTGATGATGCGCATCGTCCAGGTCGAGGAGACCCTCGCTCGAGCCGGCCTGGTCGACGTGAGCAATCGCCTCGCGCCGGGGCTCGGGCCGGTGCTCCAGCGGATGCTCCGCCGAGAGCGGGACGACCGGTACGCGTCGCTGCTGGAGGCGGAGCAGGCGCTCGCCGACGTGGCGTCGCACCTGACCAGCGGGACGTCCACGGTGAGCGAGCTGATCGCGACCCACTTCCCCGACCGCACCAACGGTGTGGCCGCCCCCTACCCCCGCAACTGGAGCGACCCGAGCAGCCCGGGGCAGTCGCACAAGGACCTCGTGGCGGCGGCCATCGCAGCCGACCCGGACCTCGTCGGGGGCGGCGTCGGGCCGACCGTCGCGATGCCGGCGGTGCCCAAGCCCGGCGCGACCCGCGCCTTCCCGGGGGTCGGCAAGGACCTCCTGCCCGACGGCGAGCTCGCGACCGAGGGGCCGACCGAGGAGGACTGGCCCTTCAAGGACGCGGCCGAAGCCCAGGTGGAGGAGGTGCCGCTGTCGACCCAGAGCCGGCCGGCGTTCCACATCCCCGACCCGCGCCCGGCGGTCGAGCCCGAGCCCGACGACCTGGACTGGTACGACGGCGGCGACGGCGGCAAGGCGGGTCGACGGGCGAAGCGGCTGCAGGACCGCGAGGCGTCGGCCCGGACCCAGCGTCGGATGCTCGTGGTCGTCGGCGCGCTGCTGGGGGCGGTGATGGTGCTCGGGGGCTTCTTCGGCTGGCGGGAGCTGCAGGACCGGGCCGACCGCAAGCGCCGGGCGGAGCTCGCCGACCTGCAGACCGAGCCCGCCACGGAGAGCCCGACGGCCGACCTGTCGGTGGAGCCGACGCCCATCGCGACGCCTCGCCGGACCCCGCGCCGGACCCCCACCCCCCGCCGCACTCCGACCCCGGCGGTCGCCACCCCCGCCCCCACGCCGGCCCCGGTCGCGTTGCCCCCCCCGACCCCCGTCGTGGCCCCCCCCCCCACCCCCCGCCCCCCCCCCACCCCCCCCCCCCCCCCCCAGGCCCCCCCCCCCCCC
>CAYQEG010000005.1:0-15770 GCA_964416435.1 uncultured Rickettsiales bacterium | reverse complement strand
GACGCCGACGCCGGAGGCGACCCCCGAGCCGACGCCGACCCCGGCGCCGATCCCGGTCCGGGTCGCCCACGACGCCCTCGGGCGCGCGCCGCTCGGGGCGAGCAAGTTCGTCTACGCCAACGTCTCGGGGCCCGACGACGTCCGGGTCGTCCTGTACTGGGGCGCCTCCGGCGGCCCCTACGCGACGAAGACGATGGCGCGCACCGAGGACGGCCGCTTCCGCACTACCCTCAGCTTCCCGTCGCCGGGTCGGTACGAGTACTGGATCGTCGCCCGGAGCGAGGGCGACAGCGCGAGCAGCGGCAGCCGCCTCAAGCCCCACGTCGTCACCGTCTACTGATCGCCGAGTTGCTCCACCGGCGTTCCTGTCACTCGATCGGCGCGGTCATGATCAGCCGTCGCCGCCCGCCAGGCGTCGCCGAATGCGCTCCTGAAGAGCTCTCTGCTGCTCGTCGCGGTCGCCCGCCGGGGGGGCGGCGGGCCTCGGCGGCTCGGGGACGGCTGCGGCTGTGCGCTGCGGCTCCGGCCCCTCGCCGTCGTCGAGCGCCCGCTCCAGGGGGCAGGGTCGGGGTGGGGCGTCTCCCCGTCGATAACCCTCGAGCAGACGCCGGGACTGCTCCGCGAGGGCGCGTCGGACCTCCCGCCGTCGGCCCTTGACCCGCCGGATCTGCATCCGGTCGTAGGCGGTCGTCTGGTGCCGCAGCCAGGCGATGACCGCGGCCTCGACGCGCCGCTCCATCGGGATCCGCCGGGTCCTTGCGACGGTGCCGCTGCCCACCGGCGTCGCATGCCGGGCGATCGCCCCGGCGACCCGCCGACCGAGGTCGTCGAACCGCGGGTGGAACGCCAGGAAGTCCCGCACCCCTGCCTCGAACTCGGCCGCGTACTCCTCGTGCTCCCGCTGCCGCCGCGCCCGGTCCTTCGCGAGCCGAGCCTGGTAGGCCGGCGTCGCTCGCTGCGCCTCCACCTCGGCCCGGCACCGCTCGATGGTGTCGGCCGGCGCCCACAGGCCCCGAGAGAACGTCCTGCGCCCCCGCTTCTCCTGGACCAGCCAGGTCGGGCCCGCTGCTTTGACCCGGCGGGTCAGCCCGGCGTCCCCGGGCTCCAGCAGGTCCCAGCCGTCGGGCGCGTCCAGCACCTCCCCCGACGCGAGGCGAACCGACCGCGGCCGGGGGCCGGGCGCGCCGACGCGCGACTCGTGGGAGGAGGTCATGGTGGGTGGAGCGGCCGGTCGGGCGATCAGTCCCAGCGGGGCTCGTCGACCCGGCGGTCCCCCGCGAGGCGCGCGCGGGTGCCGATGGCGCCGCCGATGGTGAACCGAAGCGGCACCACCTTGACCACGCCGACGCCGAAGACGACGTAGGGCTCGATGGAGAACCAGAACTGCCCCAGCGGGGTCGTGCGCGTCTGGTCGATCAACCGCAGCGACACCGCCGGTGACACCGTCGCCGTGCCGGTCAGGGTGGTGTCGGGGGTCAGCCCGAAGCCGAACAGGAACGTGCGCCAGCGCGGCTGACGCGGACGATCGCGGACCCCGATGTAGAAGGTCAGCCGGCTCTCGAAGTAGGGCGTGGCCGGCTGCAGCACCTCGGACGCGAGCCCCAGCCCGGGGGCCCAGCCGATGCCCGCGCTCAGCGGCCCCAGGTTGAACCGGCCGAGGAGGTCCAGGGTGAACTCCCCCTGCACCAGGCCAGCCCCGTCGCCCAGGGTGCTGATGAAGCCGCCGGTGCCCAGCCCGCCGCCGATCAGCACGTCGATGTCCCAGTTGCGTTTTCCCGGGGTCTCCGACAGTCGGACCGCTCCCGCGGGGGCGCTGCGCGTCTCCTGCTCGCCGGGCTGGAACAGGCCGCTGCTCCCGACCAGCTCGAGGCAGGGCAGGTTCTCCGCCACCACCTGGTGGCGCTGGCCGGGGGACGAACAGCGCCCCAGCCGGAGCACGATCTGGTCCCCGTCGTCGTCGCGCCAGACGACCTCCCAGCGGTGGTCCCCCTTGAGCGCGCGCAGCGAGTTGCGGGACGGCCGCCGCGGGTCCGGGAGCCCCTCCCGGAGCACCGGCTCGCCGGCCTTGCCGACGATCGAAAGGTACAGCTCGGAGAACCCCCGGGCGTACCAGCCGCCGGTGTCGAGGCCGTCCCGGCCCCAGATGCGCAGCCGGCTGAACACCAGCCCCTCGTCGATGTAGATCCGGCTGACTTCGCCCTCGGCCCGGGAGCCGGCGAGGTTCAGGCGGCCGGTCGAGACGTCGGCCTCACCCAGCCCGGGCAGCTGCATGGTGCGCGCCCGCCGGCCGCGGGACCGCTCGTCCCCCCACCGGTCGTCGAGCACGCCCTCGATGCGCGGGTCGCTGCCCAGCGCCCGGCTCTGCGCCCGTTCCACCAGCTCGGCGTCCTTGTCGATCGCCGCCATGGAGAGCTGCTGGTCGATGCGCTCGATCGCGCGCTGCGCGACCGGGTCCGGCTCGGGGGTCAGCTCCCCGTAGGTCAGCAGGATCGCCCGGGCGCGCTCGAACTCGCCGGTGCACTCCAGCGCCAGCCCCTTGAGCAGGAACGCCGACGTCACCGACGGGTCCATCTCCAGGGCCGCCTGGGCGCCCTCCAGGGCGACGTCGCAGTCCCCCTCCTCCAGGGCGGTGTTGCCCCGCTCGACGTGGCCGAGCGCCTCCTCCGTGCGGGTCTCCCGTCGCTCCGGCTCGGCGCCCCGGTTGGCCTCCCGGTCCGCCCGGTCGCTGCGCCGGAGCACCGGCGGGGGCGGGGTCAGCCGCTCGTCGGACTCCTCGACCGCGAGCGCCGGCGCGCTGGCGTCGATCTCGGAGATGAGCTCGTCCAGCTGCTCGCGCTCGATCTCCGTCAGCTCGAACCGGCTGTAGGCCTCCGCGCTCTGGCGCGCCCCGGACCAGTCGCCCTGGGCCGCCTGCGCGCGGGCCATGTAGTAGTAGGCCCGCCGGAAGTCGGGCTGAAGCGTCACCGCCAGGTCGAACTCGGCCACCGCGGCGTCCGCTTCGCCCGACTCGAGCAGCCCCACGCCGCGGAAGAAGGCCTCCTCCGCCTGGGGGTCGATGACGGTGTCTTGCGCGAAGGCGGGCGCCGCGAGCGCCAGCAGCGCACCGAGCAGCAGCGCGGCCGGCCGCCAGGTCATTTCTGGATGACCAGGCACTCGTTGATGGTGTTGACCTCGTACCAGCCGATCTCGTCGAGCCAGTACTCGCCCTCGAAGGGCCAGTACCGATACCCCTCCGGAACGGAGCGGTCGGCCTTGCGGGTCGCGACCTTGTCCATCAGGCGGCCCTGGTAGGCGGCGTCGTAGATGTCCTTCTCAGCGGTGATCATCTCGACCTTGTACAGCTCGCTGTTGCCCAGGTGGGTCCCGAGGACGAGGTGCATCCCCCGCAGCTTCGCGAGGGCGGCGCGTCCCTTGGTGTCGACGGCGACGCGCTTGCGTTCCTTCAACTCGCGCTCCAACGAGCCCCGCAGATCCGACTTCTGCCAGCCGGTCTTGATGCGGTCCATGGCCGCCAGCTCGGCGTCGATGCCCGCGAGGTAGTCGCCGATGCGGACCAGCGACTCGTCCGTCGCGAAGTACTGCTTCACCGGGTCCGGGAGCTCCAGCTTCGTGTCCTTGCGCTCGGTCTTCCAGTAGTAGAGCGCCTCGAACAGCTCGTCCGGGTTGCGCTCCGCCTTCTCGATCGCCTTCTCGAGCTCGTCGTTGATCGGGTAGTGCGTCTCCGTGAACTCGTCGAGCATCTCCTGGCCGGAGATGTACTTGCACAGGTAGTAGAAGAGCAGGATGCGCAGGAGCGTGGCGTCGGGGTGGTAGACGCCGTCGAAGAAGGGGCTGTCCACCGTCTGCAGGTGCGACAGGGCGCCGCTCAGCCGGCCCAGCCGGAAGTACGACCAGGCCGCCTCGTACAGCGACTCGAACCACAGCGCCGAGGCCCGCGGGGTGCGCTCGAAGTGCTCGATCGCCCGCTCGAAGTTGCCGATCGAGTAGTAGGCGCGGCCCAGGTTGATGTTGACCACTTCCCAGGTGTTGTCGTCGGCGGCCTCGGGGTCCGTCGCGGCGAGGGCCGCCTGCAGCGGCGCGAGCGCCTCCGCGGGCTTGCCTTCGCGCACCAGGGTGATGCCCTCGATCATGCGCGCCTGGGCGTAGAACTCGGTGTCCTTGGGCACGAGCGACAGGTAGGCCTTGGCGACCATCAGGTTGCCCTGCTCGAAGTGCATGCGGCCGACCCAGTACATGGCCGGGCCCTGCTCCCCCTTGGTGATCATCGACGTGTCGAGGCGGGCGAGCCCCGGGGCGAGGATCCAGCCGGCGTCCATCTGCCGTCCCAGCCGGATCGAGCGCTTCAGCGCCTTGCCGATCAGCGGGTTGTCCTCCCGCGTGTCGAGCAGGAAGCGGTTGTACTCCTCCAGGGCGGAGAAGTTCAGCCCCATCTGCTCCAGGCAGAAGGCGAGGTAGTAGCGGACGTCGGGGTGGTAGTAGCTGTCCTCGGGGTCGTCCAGGACCTTGGAGAGCGCGAGGCTGGCCAACGCCCACTCCTTGTCCTTGACCTTCCGGAGCGCCTTCTTGAGCTTGCGTGACATCTCCGGCGGAGTGTCGTCGTCGGCCGCGCTGTCGTCGTCGTCGCCTTCGACGCCGTCTTCGTCCCCGGCTTGGGCGAACGCGGACGCCGGCGCCAGCAGGAGCAGCCCGAGCAACAGCACCAGCCGTCGGCTCATCCGAGCAGCTGCGCTGCTCACTTCCGCTCTCCGGTGAAGAAGGACAGCCCGATGCCGAACTGGAAGTTGTTCCGGGCGGTGAACCGGCCGGTGTAGGTGCGGGACTCCAGCGAGATGTGGTCACGCAGGTCGATCTTGAGAGCGACCTTGCGGGACAGGAAGAACTTGAGCCCCAGCCCGATGGAGGGGCCGAAGATGCCCCGCAGGCCGGCGTCGGCCTCCAGGCGCTGGGCCAGGTAGCCGTGGGCGCCGAGGGTGCCGTAGACGTCGAAGTGAAGGACGTGGCGGCGGCCCCAGGCGAGCTTGGCGTAGATCGGCGACCAGACCAGGTTGAGCGAGCCGCCCACCAGCTGGCGCGACGCGTCGCTGCCCAGGCTGGTCAGCTGCCCGCCGGCGGCGGAGCCGAGGAAGGTGACGTCCCGCCAGTGGCCGGTGCCCCAGCCGTAGCCGCCCTGGACCATCAGCTCGACGCCGACGTTCTCGCTCGGGTTGAAGGTGATGTCGAGGCCGGCCATCACGCCCGCGGAGTAGACGTCCCACGGCTGCGTCGTGATGAGGAAGCCGATCTCGTGGTGGCCCTTCTTGACGTACAGGTTCTGCTGCACGACGCGGACGTCTTCGTTCCGCAGAACGCCGACCTCCTCGAGCTTCACCTCGGTCTTGTCTTCCTTGACCTTCTTGGTCTTGCGCTTCGCGGCGAACGCGGGCGCGGGCAGCAGCAGCAACGCGGCGAGGGCGAGCAGCAGGGGGCGGGCCATCTTCATCAGCGGGTCCTGGATGCGGGGGGCCGAACGCGGGTCAGCAGGGCGGTCAGAAGGGGAGGGGACGACCGACCTGGTCGCGGCGGTCGTGCTGGGGCAGGTAGTAGACGTCGATCACGTCCTCGTACGTCGGGATCGCCTCGCCGCTGAAAGCGATGGCGCGCTGCTGCGGCCGGTAGAACCAGCCGCCCGAGGGGTTGTCGTCCAGGTGCGGCACGATCTCGTCCTCGTTGCGCACGACGACGATCGTGTCCGGGTCCGGGATCGCGCTGAGCACCCAGCCGCGGGACAGGTTGCTGATCAGCGCGCCGATGTTGCGCAGCGCCGACTCGAAGTCGGCCGTCTCGCAGGCCGACTGCGGATCCTCGGCGTCGATCTTCTCTTCGATCGGGGTGAACAGCCCGTTCGTGAGGCAGGCGCTCTCCTGGTAGAAGTCGATGGAGCAGACGGTGTTGCCGAACGGGTTGCACGGCCCCGGGTAGTTGGCGATGGCGCCGTCGCACAGGGCCACGTCGTCGCTGAACTGCTGGTACGTCGGCCCGATGTTGGCGAACACCACCGGCTGGCCGATGCCGACGAAGAAGTCGAGCCACCAGGACAGGCGGCAGTCGCACTCCCCGAAGAAGGGGTCGTCGTTGTGCTCGAGCACGCACTGGGACAGGTCGTCCGGCGGGGGCAGGAACTCCAGCCGCTCGCTGTCGTCGCCCTCGTCGCTCACCACGATGACCACCGAGGCGGCGCCCTCGCGGAAGAAGCCGTCGTTGCAGCCCTGCTCGGCTCCCGGCACGAGGCCGCAGATCTGCTTGACCGGGTCGTCGTCGGGGAGGGCGTCCAGCGCGTCCCACCAGGCCGGGGACTTGCCCTTGCACATGGCCAGGGCGGCGGCGTACAGCCCCTTCTCGTCGCCCGACCCGTTGACGCCGACGTCGACCAGGTTGGTGAAGTCGGCGACCACGTTCTCGGACTGGGGGGTGATGACCGTCGGCTCGGCGCACTCGCTGCCGCCGATGGGGGCGGTGCTGCGGATGTTGCCCCGGTTGCCGTTGCCGGCGTTGTCGACGTCCGTGGTGATGACGCCCATGTTGTAGTTCAGGAACCGCTCCTGGTTCCGCAGGAACTCCGCCCAGGCGATCGTCGCGTCCGTGATCGTGTCGTAGTCCAGCTCGGTGCCGTCGTCCGCGCCGACGTTGGCGAACTCGTCGATGAACGAGCCGAAGTGCAGCTGAACCTCTTCCTGGATCCGCGCCATCGAGTTGGAGCTGTCGACCACCCACAGGATGTCGACGTCGCTGTTGAAGGCGGCCTGCTCGAACCGGTCGTGGATGAGCAGGTCATAGGGGTTGCAGGAGCCCATCAGCGGCACGAGCGCCACCGCGAGCGCCGCTGAAAGGAGGCCTGGAATCGTGGATCGCATCGCCATCTACCCGTCCGAGTCGGCCGACTCTATCGGGCCGGAGGGGGGCGGGCAAGGGCGGTGGGCGCGCGGGCCCGCGCGGGTTTCTATAGAGTCCCGCGCCATGATCCACCCCGAACTGAAGGCTCTCCGCGATCAGATCGACGTCGCCAACGCCGAGATGCTCGCCCTGATGAACCGTCGACTGCGCCTCGTCGAGCAGGTGAAGGAGGTGAAGACTCGGACGGGGATCAGCATGTTCAGCCCCCGGCGCGAGTCGGAGATGTTCAACAAGCTGCTCCTGAAGAACGAAGGGCCGATGACCGCCGACCTGGTCCGGCACTTCTTCAAGGAGATCTTCAAGCTGAGCCTGGATCACATGGAGGCGGACGTGCGCCGCCGGCTGGAGGTCCACCGGATGCCCGGGGAGCCGGACAAGGTGGTCCGCGTCGGCGCGCACGCCATCGGCGGCGGGCCGGCCCAGCTGGTCGCCGGGCCGTCGGCGATCGAGTCCGCCGACCAGTTCGGCGCCGTCGCGGCGCAGCTCGCGGGCCAGGGGGTGCGGTTCCTGCGGGCCGACGCCTACAAGCCGCGCACGTCCCCCTACAACTTCCAGGGGCTCGGGCTGGACGGGCTGCGGATCGCGCGGGACATCGCCGATCGGCACGACCAGCTGCTGGTCACCGAGATCCTCGACACCCGCACCGTCGAGGACGCCGAGCAGTTCTGCGACGTGTTCCGCGTCGGCACCCGCAACATGCACAACTACGAGCTGCTCCGGCTGCTCGGGCAGACCGACAAGCCGGTGTGGCTCGAGCGCGGCTGGATGGCCACGATCGAGGAGTTCATCTACGCCGCGGAGTACATCGCCAAGGAGGGCAACTCCCAGATCGTGCTCTGCGAGCGCGGGGTGCGCACCCACGAGCGGTGGACCACCCACACCCTCGACCTGTCCGCGATCCCGCTGCTCAAGCAGGAGACGTCGCTGCCGGTCGCGGTCGACGTCGGGCACGGCACCGGGCGCAAGGACATCATGGCGACGATGGCCAGGGCGGCGCTCGCCGCCGGCGCGGACGCGGTCACCCTGCTCGCCCACCCGGCGCCGCCGCTGGCGATGACCGACAACGCGCTCCAGATGGACCTCGACGAGTTCGGGGCGTTCCACGCGGCCGTGTTCCCCTAGTGGTTCTGCACAGGGAATTCGGTGAGTTGATCGTGATGGCCTGCGCGTTGATGACAAGGCGGGAGGAGCGGAGCGGGGTGTTTCCCCCGCGACCGACGACCAACGCAGGCAGCGGCGGGCAGGGCGCACGAGGACTCACCAGAATCCCTGTGCTGGACCACTAGATGGTCGAGCCCGCGCCGCCGGAGCGCGACCCCGCGCTGCCGCCTCCACCCACGGAGTGCGAGGAGCACGACGAGTCGACCGATCTCTGGACGGTGGCCGGGATGGCCGGGATCGGCCTGCTCATCGCGATCGTCGTCTGGCTGCTCGAGGGCTGACCGACCCTCAGCGAGCCCGCTTCCAGTGCTCGCCGAGGTGCTCGCCGAGTCGGCGCTGCTCCAGCAGGTAGTCGACGTCCTCGTCGATGATGTCGTCGAGCGGTCGCACCTCCCGGGGCCCGTCCAGCGCGACCGTGGTGACCGCGTCCCAGCCCAGCCCGGTCAGCCCGGCGTCCGGCGACCAGGAGACCGTCGCGACGATCCCGGTCCGCACCGCGGCGGTCGGCTGCATCGTGTCGAAGTTGCCGAGGCTGTACAGGATCGCGGCGTCCCGCGGCTCCCCGTCCTCGGTCCGGAGCGAGCAGGCGCCCACCCCCGGAACGTGCTCGGGCTGGTTGACGCGGCACCACTCCGGCGGCTGCACGACGTGGGGCCCGTGGCCGACGACGAGGTCTGCGCCGGCCGCCACCATCGCCCGACCCAGCACCAGGAAGTGGGGGTCGGCGTAGTACTCGTACTCGAAGCCCCAGTGGGGCATGACGACGACGAGATCGGCCCCCGCCTCGCGCGCCCCGGCGACGTCGGCCGCGACGCCCGCCAGGTCGATCTCCTCGTCCAGGTGACCGAACGGCACCACGAACAGGTCCCGGTCGGCCGGCTCGTCGCGCCCGTTGAGCCCCCAGGTGTAGGACAGCAGCGCGACCCGGGTGTCGCCGACGTCCACGATCGCGTGGGCGTCGACCCCGGTCGCCGCGAAGCCCCGCGCCTCCACTTCGGCGAGGGTGGCGCTCAGCCCGTCGGCGCCGACGTCGACGGAGTGGTTGTTGTTGAGCTGCAGCGCGTCCAGGGGCAGCCCGTCGAGCAGCTCGGTCGGCGCGTTGAAGGTGTAGAGCCCCAGGCTCTCCTGGTCCGTCGGGTGATCCGGAGACGTCGGCGTCTCCAGGTTGCCGACCCGCAGGTCTCCGTCGAGCAGGTGGGCCACGGGATCGGCGAACGCGCCCCAGTTCTCCCCCAGCCACATGACGTCGCCCACGAACGAGAGCCGCAGCCCGTCGCCCAGGGTCGGGAGGGTGGGCCGGTGGAGGTCGAAATGCTCGAGCTCCTCGACGGGCGCGCCCGGTCGATGGTGCTGGAGCTTGAGGAGGTAGAGGCCAGCCTGGGTCAGGTCGTCGCTCGGATCCCAGGTCTCGGTCTCCCAGCGGACCTCCTCGTAGTTCTCGAGGTCGGTCTGCGGGGTGTAGACGTAGGGGAACCAGGACTCGTCGTCCGGCCACGCAGCGTAGGGATCGCAGGCGGACAGCGGCGCGATGAGGAGCGCCGCGAGGAGCGGGCGGGGGACCGTCAGGCCACCTTCCGCATGAGCAGCTGGATGGTCTGGAACATGTGCGTGACCGTGTTGCTGATGTACAGCCCGGTCTGCTGGTGGTGCTTGAGCAGGTCCGACCAGATCGTGTTGATCTCGCCCTTGAGGGTGCCGAAGTCGCCCTCGTCGACCAGGGCGCTCAGGCGCTCGATCGGCGGGGGGTACTCGCCCTCGTAGGCCGACTGGATCTTGCCCAGCGCGTCGCCCACCTGGCCCGAGAACTCCTCGCCCACCTCGGTCGACTCGTCGTCCTCGACGACGGGTTCGTCGGGGTCGTCGAGCTCCTCGGTCGCCGCCGGGGTGTCTGCGGCGGTGTCCTCGTCCGGTCCGTCGCGGGAGGCTTCGGCTTGCTCGTCGTCGTCGTCGTCGTCGTCGTCGTCGTCGTCGTCGTCTTCGGGGACGTCGATGCCGTGCTCCTCGAGCACGCTCGCGCCGTTGGGCATCAAGTCGACGAACTCCGAGAGACTGAAGCCGCCCTTGAGTTTGTGGGGGCCCAGCTCGTTGCTGGACTGCACCGCCGTGGCCCGCCCCTTGAGGCCCGGGTCGACGTCGACCGTGTCCGCGACGACGACGTTCGCCTCGACCTTGGTGCCGGTCAGGGAGACCGCGCCGGACGCCTTGATGACGCCGACCTTGAGGGTGCCCGACGGGAAGTCGACGTCCCGGGCGGTGATGACCTCGACCGTCACCCGACCGGAGACCGTGACCTTGCCCTCATCCGCGTGGATCGACTTGAGCTTCACCGAGTCGGGCAGGGACAACACGACGTCGCCCCCGGTGGAGGTGAGGCTCTCGAGCCTGCTCGCAGGCGCGCCCTCGATGACGATGTCGCCGGGGTTCTCGATCGAGAGGGCGTCCCCAGACATGCTGAGCTTTACACCGGCAGGAAGGACGAAGGCACCGCTGTTCGCCATGAACGGCTCCGTTGGGGGGTGGGTATCGAGGGCTCCGCAGGTGGCAGAGGCCAACATTGTCCGGCCGCTGCGGCGGCGGAGTCAACCGGTGGAGGGCAGTCCCTGCGCGCCGGCCCCCAGCCAACCCTCCAGGTAGGCGTCCGTCATCGCCTCCGCGGTGGGGGGACGCTCCACGATCTCCGACGCGGAGACCACGCTCGACGGCGTCGCCGCGAGGAGCGCGAGTCGCTCCCCCCAGGCCTCCGGATCGTCGGGGGCGACGATCCAGCCGTCCCGCCCATCGCGGACCAGCTCCGGCAGGCCCCCGAGGTCGGCGACGAGCAGCGGTCGGCCGGCCTGGCGCGCCTCCAGCGCGACGAGCGGCTGGTTCTCGTCCCACCGGGAGGGGATCGCCACGACATCCACCGTCGCGGCGAGGCTCGGGGCGGCGGAGGCGTCGTATCTCCCGTGGGCGGTGACGGCGTCCGGCAGGGCGCCCACGTCGTTCGGCGACGGCCCGAACAGCTCCAGCGTGGCCGCCCCGCGGGGGACGGAGGCGAAGGCGCGCAGCAGCAGGTCGAGCCCCTTGGTGGGGTGGGGGTTGCCGAAGAACCCGATCCGCAGCGGGCCGGGCCCGCGGCTCGCCACGTCCGGCCGGTCCGCGGCCGGGAGGCCGTTCGACACCACGCGGATCGGCTCGGTGACCCCCTGCCGGGCGTGGACCTCCGCGACGAACCGGCTGGGGCTGAAGCGCACGTCGGCGTCGTTGAGGGCTCGGATCATCGCCCGCTGCCGGCGCCGCCACCGGTTCGCCGCGGCGGGGCCCGGGTCGTCGCCGTCGGACCGGGCGCGGCGCCGCTCGACCCAGGTGGCCACCGCCGGCGGCGCCCAGCGGGCGACCAGGCCGTGGGCCGGTCCCCGGGCCAGCTGGTCCGCGATGCACCGGGTGCAGGCGTCCTCGAGCACGGCTCCGCACCGGACGTCGGGGGGGCGGACCATCTGCCCCCGGCCGCACAGCCACTTGTAGTCGTGCAGCCCGACCGAGGTCACGAGCCCCCGGGCCCCGGCCTCGCGCAAGGGCACGACCCCCCACCCGTCGGGGTGGAGCAGGTGCACGACGTCGGGCGCGAAGGCGTCCAGCGCGGCGCGGACGGGGGACCGGAGGCGGTCGTCCCCCCAGGTCTCGGCGAACGAGCGGGCGTCCGAGAGGCGGTGGCGCACCCGGAACACCGGCGGATCGTCGCCCCCCTCGACCAGGGAGAAGGGCGGTACGTCGGGCCCGACCGCCGGGGCGAGGGTCAGCACCGCCGCCGCGTGCCCCGCCGCGCGCAGCGCGTCGGCGAGCACCTCGGTGTGGCGCTCCACCCCGCCGGAGGAGTGAGGGGCGTAGCGGTGGGGCAGCAGCAGCACCCTCATCGTCGCGCCTCCCGGGCGCCGAGGTACTGCCCGAGCAGGGCGGCCGCCCGGCGCGGCGCCCCTCGCACGGCCCACGCAGGACCGCCGTCCCGCAGATCTCCCGGCACCCCGGCCGCCCACGCGAGCACCAGCCCGGTCAGCGACGGGACCGCCACCAGGCCGAACTCCCCGGCGGCCTGGCGATGGGCGACGCGGTTGCGGTCGAACGCCTCCCGGAGCGTCGGCCGGTGGCTGTGCTCGACGCAGGCGGTCGGTACGTAGGCGAGGGCGTGTCCGGCCTCCAGGGCCGCGGCGCCCCAGGCCAGGTCCTCCCCGAAGGGGCGGGAGGGGAACGGCAGCTCCAGGAGCGCGTCCCGGCGGACCATCGAGCCGACGTTGTCGAACCGGGCCGTCGCCATCGCCGCCCGCGGGTCCAGCGCGCCGAGTCCGCCGTCGGGCCGGCGCCGCACCACGGGGGCGTCGCCCGCCTCGTCCGGGCCGGGGGTCCAGCGCCGCAGGCTCGCCCGGACCAGCGGATCCGCGCCCGGGCGGGGCCGCTGTCGAGCGTATGCGCCGACCACGTCGGGATCGTCGAACGCGCCCGCCAGCCGCGCGAGGTAGTCGGTCCCGTGGGGCACCGCGTCCTGGCTGAGGAGGGCGACGAGGGGGGCCCGGGCGGCCCGCACCAGGGCGGTGCGCACGACGCCGTGGTCGTAGGGGCCGTCGACGTCGAAGAGGCGCAGGTCGGCGCTCGCGACCGCCTCGATGGAGCCGTCGGTCGAGCCCGAGTCGGCGAGCAGGAGCTCGACCCGCCCCACCCCGCGCTGGGCGCGGACGGCGGCGACCAGGTCCCCCAGGCGTCGGCCGGCGTTCAGGCAGGGCACGACGACCGAGACGTCGGCCGCCCCCTCGGTCGGCGGGGGGCGCTCCACGAGCGAAGTCACGACAGCACCTCGGCGTAGCGCTCCTCGACGTCGGCCGACCACTCGGTGAGGTCCCGGGGCGGTCGCACGGTGCGGGCCAGCGCCCGGATCCGGTCCCGGTCGCCCAGCTTCGCGGCCAGGTCGTCGGCGTCCCCCGCCTCGAACAGCAGTCCGTCCACCCCCTCCTCCACCAGCTCCGGCAGCCCGCCGATCCGCGAGGCGATCACCGGTCGCCCGTGGGCGCGGGCCTCCAGCGCGACCAGCGGCGCGTTCTCCGCCCAGGTGCTCGGCACGACGACGACGTCGGCCGCCCGGAGGAGGTCGCCGACCCGCTCCGGGGGCGTCATCCCGCCGCAGGTCAGCCGGCCCTCGGCGAGAGCTTCGACCTCCGCCCGGTACTGGGGGAACGGGTCCGGACCGACCGCCGTCGCGATCGGCGGATCGGTCATCCGGCCCAGCGCCGACGCGAGCACGTGCACGCCTTTGTGGGGCACCCAGGTGCCGACGAACAGCGCGTTGAGCCGGGGCCCGCCCGGGGGAGGCGGCGCGCTGGGCGGCCGCTCGACGCCGGTCGGGACCACCGAGACGTCGGGCAGCGGCAGCCCGTCGGCGCGCAGGGAGTCGGCCAGGAAGCGGGAGGGGGAGATCGCCGACGTCGTCGCGCGCAGCGCGCGGGCGACCGCGTCGTTCCGGGCGTCGATGCGGGGGTCCACGCCGCTGGCGTCGTTCGGTCGGGACGGTGCCGCGCGGCGGGCCGCCCGTTCGTTGACCCGCCGGAGCGCCGTCCGCGCCGGTCCGGGGAGCTTGCCGAAGGCCCGGTGCAGCGCGTCGGGGGGGACGACTCCGGGCAGCCGGGCCGCCATCTTCCGGCCGGCCCGCTCCAGGGGACCCTCGCGGTGGCGGTACCGGTCGAAGCAGGCGCCGCACCGGGTCGCGTCCACCGGCAGGCAGAGATCCCCGTCCGGGTGGAGCCGCTGGCCCCCGCTCGGGCAGCTCCACCAGGCGTCGTGCAGGTGGAGCACGACCGGCACCCCGCGCCCGGCCGCGCGCGCGATCACCCCCAACGACAGGTGGGCGAGCGTCTGCACGGCGACGACGTCCGGCTTGAACCGGTCCAGCACCCGGTCGAAGACGCGGTCCACGGCGGGGTCCACCGCGGCCTCCGGCAGGTCCCGGTAGGGCCAGTTCTGGACCACCCCGAAGACGGGCAGCCCCCCGGCGGTCTCGTCCAGCAACGCGTTCTGGGCTTCGCCGGGCCGCTGTCGGCTGGTGAAGACGGCGATCTCGTGGCCCCGTCGACGCAACTCCCGGCCGAGTCGGGCCGTGTACAGCTCCACCCCGGTCCAGGAGTCCGGGCCGAAGGTGTGGGCGACGAACAGGATCCGCCAGCAGCGGCGCGGCACCTCGCGTTGGAAGGTAGCATTCGACGACGATGTCCTCGCGCGCGCTCAACCGGGTCCTCGTCGTCGACGACGAGGAGAACATCCGCCACCTGCTGCTCGTGGTCCTCAAGAAGGCCGGCTACGAGCCCACCGCCGTCGCCGGGGCCCAGGAGGCCCTCGCGCTCCTCAAGCGGGATCGGATCCCGATCGTCATCAGCGACATCCGCATGCCGGGCACCGACGGCCGCGAGCTGCTGCGCGAGATCGTCGGCCTGAACCAGGCCACCTACGTCGTGATGATGTCCGCCTACGGCGGCGACGAGGTCGCGATCGAGTGCATGAAGGAGGGCGCGTACGACTACTTCAACAAGCCGTTCAAGCCCGACGAGGTGGTGCTCCTCCTGCGCAAGATCCAGGAGCGGGAGGCCCTCTTCCGGGAGAACGAGCGGCTGCGGGAGGAGCTCGACGAGCGCTTCCGGTTCGACAACATCATCGGCGGCAGCGACGGCATGAAGGCCCTCTTCTCGACGATCGAGAAGATCGCCCCCCACAAGACGACGGTGCTCCTGACCGGGGAGAGCGGGACGGGCAAGGAGCTGCTCGCACGCGCCGTGCACCGCCACTCGGACCGCACCGGCAAGGCGATGGTGACGGTCAACTGTGCTGCCATCCCGGAGAACCTGCTGGAGTCGGAGCTGTTCGGGCACGCCCGCGGTGCCTTCACCGGGGCCGTCAAGGCGAAGCGGGGGCTGTTCCAGGAGGCCGACGGGGGCACGCTGTTCCTGGACGAGATGGGCGAGATGCCCATGTCCCTGCAGGTCAAGCTGCTCCGGGTCCTCGAGAACGACGAGGTCCGCCGGGTGGGTGAGACCAAGCCCGAGTCGGTCGACGTGAGGCTCATCGCCGCGACGTCGCGCGACCTGGAGGAGCGGGTCGCCGAAGGCGAGTTCCGCGAAGACCTCTACTACCGGCTCAACGTCGTGCACATCCGGATCCCCCCGCTGCGGGACCGGCCGATGGACATCCCGCTGCTGGTCGAGCACTTCCTGGACCGCTTCAACCGCAAGCTGGGCCGCGGCGCGGAGACGATCAGCAAGGCCGCCATGGAGGCGTTCCTGTCCTACCCGTGGCCCGGCAACGTGCGTGAGCTCGAGAACGCCATGGAGCGGGCGCTCATCCTGTCCGACGGCCCGGAGCTGACCCTGGAGAGCCTGCCGCCCCAGGTCCGCGAGCGGGGGGTGCGCGGTCGGCTGCGGCGCGCCGACGACCACGACCTGTCGATCAAGCGCCGGGTCGCCGGCCTGGAGGCCGACCTGATCCGCCGCGCGCTGGAGCAGACCGGCGGCAACCGGACCCATGCCTGTCGGCTCCTCGAGATCTCGCACCGCGCCCTGCTCTACAAGATGAAGGACTACGGCATCGACGTGCCGGCGCGCGGAAGCCGGTCCTGACTGTGCCAACCGGGTTTCCTGACCACGCCTCCCCGGTCCCGCGGCCCGATC
>CAYQEG010000004.1:27977-100065 GCA_964416435.1 uncultured Rickettsiales bacterium | reverse complement strand
CGGCCCTCCATCCTCCCCGCTCCCGGGGCCTCATAATCATGAGGGGCCGTTTAGGTCGTGTCCTTGCGGACGCTCAGGAGCGAGCACGACAGGTTTCGGAGCACCCGCTCCTTCATGCTCCCCAGCAGGGCGTAGCGGAGCCCTCCGGGTCGGTGGGCCCCCATCACGAGCAGGTCGGCGGCGTGGGTCTCGGCGTAGTGCACGATCGCCTCGCCCGGACGCCGCGATTCGACGGCGTCGCTCCAGGTCCGCAGCCCCTCGAGGTCCGCGCGCCACGGCTCCAGCAGCTCGCCGACCGACGCCTGCAGCAGCCCCGCGTACTCACGCTTGAACGCCGGGGACGGCTCGTCTTCGAAGACGACCCGGCCGATCTGGTTCCACGGCCCCTTGAACACATGCACCGCCGCCAGCTGCGCCCGATCGGCGGCCGCGAACCGCACCGCCTCGGGGATCGCCAGGTCTCCCGCGTCGGTCAGGTCCGTCGCCGCGACCACCGAACCCACCGGGCCCCGGACACGGTTGGGGTCCACCAGGAGCACGTTGCACCGGGCGCGGCGCAGCACGCCGGTAGCGAACGTCCCGGCGCCCCGGCCCGTCTCGTCGCCCCACGCCCCGACGACGATGAGGTCCACGCCGAGCTCATCGGCCCAGGACACCAGCCGCTCGGGCCCGTCGCCGAAGATCACCTCGACCCCGACGCCCTCGGGGAGCTCGTCGAGGTCGAGGTGCGGAGAGAAGAACTCCCGAGCTCCCGCCGCCGCCCGTCGCTCCAACTCGTCCCCGGACTTGCCCAGGGCGTCTCTCAGGTAGCTGACGACCAGCCGCTCGACGACGTGCGCGACGTACAGCTCGGCCCCGTCGCGCTGGGCCAGCCGGGACGCCTCACGGAGCGCAGCGGCGGAGGCCGAGGTGAGATCGACACCGACGAGGATCTTGCGAAGGCGGTGCATGACGAACTCCTCTCGCTTGAATTGGTAGCAATCGTCATGCCATGGCCCCCTCCCCCACTTCTGAGCCGACTTCGTGCCAAAAGGCACAGTCTGGGCCGAAGAACAGGGGTCGGGGCACACATCGACCCGAACCCATGGGGAGTTCCCCGATGCCATGCGACAAGTGGCCCGAAGGTTGCACCGGGGCTCACGCATGGGTGCAGGGGACAACTCCGCCGTCGTCGTCGGCGGTGGGATCGGCGGTCTGAGCGCAGCCCTCTGCCTGCAGGACTCCAGGTGCTTCGATGACGTGCTGCTCCTCGAGGGCACCTCGCGCCTGGGCGGCGTCGTGGCGAGTCGGCGGGATGGGCCGTTCCTCCTGGAGGAGTCGGCCGAGTCCCTGTCCCGGGCCCGCCCGTCGGCCATCGAGCTCTGCGAGCGGCTCGGGGTCGAGCTGGCGCCTCCCCGCGAGGGGCTGAGCGCGCCCCGGTTTGCGTTCGACGGCCGGCTCATCCGGCTCCCCTCCGGGCTCGAGCTCATGACCGCGTCGTCCTGCTGGCCGCTGGTGGCGTCGCCGCTGCTGCGGTGGGAGGATCACCGGCTGGAGAACGTCGCCCGGCTCGGGAAGGACCCGCCCAACCTCGCCGACCAGCCCCCGACGGCCAGCGCGATCTCCCAGCTCTTCGTCGCCCCCGTGAACGGCATGCAGGAGCTCGTCGGGCGCCTGGTCGAGGCGCTCGACGAGACCCGGATCGAGCTCGACGCCCCCGTGAGCGAGATCGCTCGGACCGACGGTCGGTGGCAGCTCACGGTGCAGGGCCGCCCCCCCATCGAAGCGGACGCCGTCGTCGTCGCGCTCCCGGTGCCGCCGACGGCCGCCCTGATCGGTCGGCTGGACCGACAGATCGGCTCGGAGCTCATCGAGATCGAGTCGACGTCGGTCGCGACGGTCGCCATGGTCTGGCGTCGGGAGGAGCTGTCCGCCGAGTCCCTGAACCTGTCGGGCTTCCTCGTCCCCGAGCGCGAGCGGCGCCTGGTGTCCTGGTGCAGCGTCTCGTCGGTGACCTGGGAAGGCCGCTCGGATGACGACCACGTCGCCGTCCGGGCGCTGCTGCGCGGCGGCTCGGAGCTGCTGCGGTGGGAGGACGACGAGCTGGTCAGCCGCGCCCGCACCGACCTCCGCGACCTGCTGGGCGTCGAGGCGGAGCCGTCGCTGGTGCACGTCGTGCGACACCCCTGGTCGCTGCCGGTGTTCGACCTGCACCACGGGGAGCGGCTGACGCGCATCGAAGAGCGGCTCGCGGAGTGGTCGGGGCTCGGCCTGGGGGGCAGCCTCTGGCAGGGCCCCGGCATCAGCAACGTCGTCGACGCCGCCGAGCGGGCGGTCCGCAAGGTCAACGCCGACCTCGACTGCTGAGCGCGGCGGTCTCGAATCAGTCGGTCGCCTTCACCAGCTCCTGGAGGATCACGAACCGGTCGTCGCCGAGGCCCGAACTCCGGCTGACGCGGCCCTGTTCGTCGACGAGGACCACGTCCAGGCCGTCCGTCTGCTCCGCGATCGCGAGCCCCCGCTCCGCCCCCAGCACGAAGATCGCCGTCGACATGGCGTCGGCGAGGGTGCCGTCGGTGGTGACGGCGGTGACCGACCGCAGCCCCCGTGCCGGATAGCCCGTCCGCGGATCGAGGATGTGGTGGTACCGCACACCGCCGGAGACGAAGAAGCGCTCGTAGTCGCCGCTGGTGCTGACCGAGCCGTCCGCCAACCGGACCATCGCGAACGAGACCTCGGGCCCGGCGCGCGGGTCCCGGATGCCGACCCGCCAGGGACCACCCCCGGGGCGGCCGCCCGCCACGGTGACCTGGCCACCGCCGGACATCAGGAACCGGTCGTACCCGCGCCGACGCAGCTCCGCCGCCGCCCGGTCGAGCGCCCAGCCCTTGGCGATGCCGCCCAGACCCAGCTTCATCCCCGGCTTGAGGAGCAGCACCGTGCCCGCGTCCGCGTCGATCTGGACCTGGCGGAAGTCGACCAGCGCGCAGCGCCGCGCCGCCTCGGCGGGATCGGGCGGCGTCGGTCGCTCGGCCCGGAAGTCCCACAGGCCCCACAGGGCCGCCCACGTGACGTCGAACGCCCCGTCGGTCAGCTCGCCGATCTCCACCCCCCGCTGGAGCACCGACCTCAGGTCGTCGGGCACCGCGACCGGCGTCACGCCGGCGGACCGGTTGACCTCCGACAGCGGCGACGTCTCCTTCCACTCGCTCATGCGGGCGTCGACGTCCGTGAAGATCGCGAACACCGCGTCGGCGGCCTCCTGAGCGCCCGGCCCCTGGGGGAGGATCAGGACCCATCGGGTCGCCATCGCCTCGCCCTCGAAGGTGACCGCCTCCCAGGCTTCGGTCTGGGGACGCACGGGCGACGCGACCAGCAGCACGGCCACGACCGCGACGACCGGCAGGGCCCGGAGGAGGGCGGGGGCCCTGGGGCCAGCGTTCACAGCGCCGGCCATCGCCAGCCCCCGGGGTCGATCTCGTCGAACACGGACAGCGTTCGGGTGACCTCCAGGGTGCTGGCGTCCCAGATCCGAATCGTGCCGTCCTTGCCGCTGGTGACGAAGCCTGAGCCGTCGGGGAGCGGGCGGGCGCACATCAGCCAGCCCGGGTGGCCCTCGAGGGCGCGCGGTTCGTCCTCGCCGACGGTCCACACGAAGACTCGATCGTCCGTGCCGACGCTGAGCCAGCGCTCGCCGTCGGGGAGGAACACGGAGAAGTTGATCCAGCCCCGGTGGGGGCTGGATTCCTGCTTCAGCGTCGCCGTCGCGGTCTCCCACAGGCGGACGGCGGCGTCGTCCCCGCCGGTCGCCACGAGCGCTCCGTCCGGGGAGAACGCGACCGACGTGATGCCCGCGCCGTGGGCCGTCCAGGAGGCCACCTGGTCGCCCGAGGCGAGGTCGTGGAAGTAGACGACGCCGTCCTCCCCCCCGGACACCAGGGCGTGCCCGTCGGGCGTGAAGGCGGTGTAGAGCACGCCGCCGACATTCGTCGAGATGCTCGCGGTCTGCTGCCCGGTCGTCAGGTCCACGAGCCGGACCTGGCCGTCGTGGGCGCCCCAGGCGAAGAGCGGCTGCGTCGGGTGGAAGTCGAAGGTGTAGGCGACCTCCGGGGCGCTGTAGGTGCCGACCACCTCCAGCGATGGCCAGCGCTGCACCACGACCTTGCCGCCGAAGCTGGAGGACGCGAACCAGCGCATGTCGGGCGACCAGCCGACCTCCATGACCCAGTCCCGGTGCGTCGCGGGCGGAGCGAGTCGGTCGCCGGTCTGCAGGTCGTACATCAACACCTCCGGGCTCATGCCGCCGGCCGCCAGGTAGCGACCGTCGGGCGACGTTGCCACCGCCCAGAAGTGTGGACCGATGTAGGAGCCGGGATCGATCCAGCCCAGGGCGAGCACGATCTCCCAGTAGACGTCGGCGATCTTGACCCGACCGGGCACGGTCATCCACCCGATCAGCAGCGCCACGAACACCACCGCCGGTGGCGCCCCAAGCCCGATCATCCAACGGCGACGTCGCTCGTTCACGAGGCGGAGGTTACTCCGGCGGCACCCCGGCCGCTTCGAGCAGCAGGCTGCGCAGCCCCTCGTACTCATCGGGGACCTGGAGGTTGTGCTCGGTGACGTTGTAGATGCCGAAGATGCGGTTGTCCCCGTCGAGCACGATCAGATCGCGGTAGGTGACGAGCCACAGCACGTTCCAGACGTCGACCTCGGCCACGTCCTGCAGCCAGGGCAGATCCCGGCCGTCGCACATGGTCTCGTTCCCCGCCTCGTAGCCGACCTCGTTGACGCCGATGATCTGGATCGCGAGGTCCGGGTGATCGGCCTCGAGCTCGGCCTGCAGGTCGTTCATGTAGCCAAACTGGCTACGGCAGTAGCTTCAGGTGGCGTGGCCGAAGTACCAGCCGCTCACCTGCTTCAGGTGGTCGCGCGGGGAGATCGGCGTCCCGAAGGTGGCGCTCGTCTCGTTGACGTCGACGAGGGAGAAGTCGGGCTGGGGCGGGCCGGCCTCGATCGTCACGACCGCGATCCCCGGCTCCCCCGGGGCGTCGGCGTCCGCGGGGGTGACGCGGCAGGTCCAGTCCTCGCCCGGCCCCGGATCTCCGACCGGCACGGTGTCATCCGGCAGCAGGGAGGTCAGCGGCCCCGCGTCCCCCTCGCGGGGATAGGGCTGTCCGTCCACCTCCCAGGTGATCGAGTACTCGACCGCGTCCCCGTCCGCGTCCGGCGCCTCCGTGTTCACGACGCACCACAGCGTGTGCTCGAAGACCACCGGCGTCGGCGGCTCGATGGCGACGATGGGCGCCCCCGGCGGGGTGGGCGCGTGGGGGGGGGGGGGGGGGGGGGGCGGCCCCGTGCGCCCGCCCGCGGCGCCCGGCGTCGCCACGACGGCCCACAGCTCACCCCGGGTCGTGAGCCCGGCCCCGACGCTCGCCTGACCGTCGAGGTCGGGGCGAGGCTCGCCGTCGACCTCCCAGGCGTAGCGGACCTCCGCCAGGTCACCGTCCGGGTCCGTGGACTCGACCACGGTCTGCACGACCAGATCGTCCGAAGAGGTCGGCTCGGCGGGGGCGAGGGAGATCTCCATCGGGCCGGGCGGCGACGGCTCCACCGGGACGACGTCGTCGTCGTCCGGCAGCGTGGCTGTCGGGCAGCCGGTGAGCATCGCCAGGGCAGCGATCGTCCAGGACCACGGGCGCATGGCGGCAGGCTACCCCTTCCCGGGCCGTTGCAGCACCGCGATGGCGTGGGCGGGCAGGCAATGACCCTCGACCGCGTCGGCCTCCGCGGAGGCGAGCGCGACCTCCCAGCGACCCCGCGGGAGGCGGAAGGTCTCGGCGTGATCACTCGCGTTGAGGAGGATCAGCAGCTCGTCCTGGAGCGACAGCGCGAACGCCTTGAGGGGGGGCCGCCGCCACTCGTCCGGTCTCAGCTCCACGCCGTGGGGGGTGAGCCAGGTCGCCGAGTGTGCCGGGTAGGCGGCGTCCTGCCGCAGGACGCCGTGGCGACGGCGGAGCCTCAGGGCCCGACGGACGAAGTCGTACAGCTCCCGGTCGGCGTTGCCCCAGTCGACCCAGGTCAGCTCCGAGTCCTGGCAGTAGGCGTTGTTGTTGCCCCGTTGCGTGCGTCCGAGCTCGTCGCCGTGGCAGATCATCGGGACCCCCCGAGAGACCGCGACGGTCGCCAGGAGGCTGCGCTGGAGCCGGCCTCGGAGGTCCTCGGGCCAGGCGCGGCTGTGGTTGTTGTCGGTGCCGTCCCGGTTGCGTTCGCCGTTGGCCTGGTTGCGCTTGCGGTCGAAGGAGACCAGGTCCAACAGGGTGAACCCGTCGTGGCAGGCGACGTAGTTGATCCCCCCGGCCGGCGACGGGAACAGGTCCGTCGAGCCGGCCAGGCGCGTCGCGAACTCGGCCGCCTGGCCCCGGTCGCCCCGCCAGAAGCGCCGCGCGGTGTCGCGGAACCGGTCGTTCCATTGCGTCCAGCCCGCGGGGAAGCGGCCCAGCCAGTAGCCGTGGGGCCCGAGGTCCCAGGGCTCGGCGATCAGCTTGACGCCCTGCAGCCGGGGCTCGGCGGCGAGCTCCTGCAAGAAGTCGCAGTCGCGCCCCATGACGGGCGCCAGGTCGAACCGGAACCCGTCGACGTGGAGCTGTTCGACCCAGTGGAGGAGGCAGTCCCGGACCAGTCGGCGGACGCGGGGCAGCCGGAAGTCGACCGTGTTGCCGCAGCCGGTGAAGTCGACGTACCGGCCCTTGGCGTCGCGGCGGTAGAGCGCCGGATCGATGAGCTTCCACGTCAGCGACGGCCCGTCCGCGCCGCCCTCCGCGGTGTGGTTGAACACCACGTCGAGGATCACCTCGATCTCCGCGGCGTGCAGGGCGCGCACCATCGCCCGGAACTCGTCCAGCTGTCGCCCCGGCGCGGTCGCGAACCGCTCGTCCGGGGCGAACCAGCCGACGGGGTTGTAGCCCCAGTAGTTGCTCAGCCCGAGCTCGCCCAGGCGAGCCTCATCCAGCTTGTGCTGCACCGGCATGAGCTCGACCGCGGTGACCCCGAGCGTCAGGAGGTGGTCGATGACGGCGGGCTCGGCGAGGCCCAGGTAGGTGCCCCGGAGCTCGGGCCGCACGTCGGGGTGGCGGGCCGTCATGCCGCGCACGTGGCACTCGTAGATGACGGTCTCGTTCCAGGGCGTTCGGGGAGGTTGGTCGCCGCCCCAGTCGAACGCAGGATCGCCGGCGAGCGCCCGGGGCGGGTCGCCCGTCATCATCCACGCTCTCGGGTCCAGCGCCGGTCGCTGCACAGGTCACTCCATCGGGTCACACGGCCCGCCAGGGCGTGCACGAGGGGGAAGCCGAACTGGCAGGGTGCGCTACTGCGGCGCGGTCGTCCAGCCGATGGTCGCCGCGATCGGCGGATGGTCCGACAGGTCGACTCCCTCGTCGTCCAGGAAGTCCGCGGAGAGATCCCGCCAGTCCTCCACGGTCCAGGTCAGGTCGCCACCGTCCCGGAAGAAGACGCGATCGATGTGCGTCGGGTCCTCGCAGGCGACCGCCTCGCAGGAGTCGGACAGCCCCCCTCCCCCGGTCAGGCGCGCCAGCTGCGCATCGTCCGGATCGTCGCCCTGGTGGAGGTTGAAGTCGCCGGTGAAGAGCAGAGGCTGGTCTGCCGACCACGAGTTCATCAGGTCGAGCACGACCTCGATCTGGGCCTCCCGCGCGAGGTCGTCCTCGTCGCCGCCCCCGGCCTCGAAGTGGGTGTTGTACAGGTCGAAGGTCACCCCCTCGGCGAGCTCCAGCCGGACCGCCTGCACGCCCTTGCTCGCCAGGCAGTCCGAGGCGCCGTCCAGGAAGCCGTTGCAGGTGTCGTAGTGCACGTGCCGGTGGTCGACCTCCGGCAGCACGGACAGCACCGCCAGGCCGCTGCCGTAGTAGCGGTCGTCGTCGAGCACCTCGGCGAACCACAGCCGGGTCGGGTGACCCGCGCCGGCCTCCAGGACCGCGTGGTTGGTGTCGATCCAGTCCTCCTGGAGGCCGATCACGTCGAAGGGGGCGAGGAGCGGCGCGATCGCAGCCAGGCGGGCTTCGGTGTCGTCCCCGGTGATGCTCGAGGGCAGGCCATGCACGTTGTACGTCAGCACGTCCAGCTCGCCCTCTGTGGGGGGACCGGGATCGGGGGACGTCGGGCAGCCGGCGAGGCCGAACCCGAGGATCGTCAGGAGGGAGGTTCGCGTCGGCACGGTCCGGCAGTCTACGCTGCTGCGCGATGGAGACGCTCAGCCGCGACGTGCACCTGGGGGACCGGCGGTGGCGCGTCTGGATGTTCGACGGGGAGCCGCCCTCGCTGCTCTCCCTGCACGGGTTCAGCGGCGGCGGTCGCGACTTCGCAGCCCTCGCCCACGCCCTGCAGCGCCAGATGACAGCGCCGGACCTCCCCGGGCACGGACGCACGGAGGGGCCGGCGGACCCGGCCGCCTGGACGATGAGCTCGGTGGTCGCGGACCTGGAGCGGCTGCTCAACCACCTCAAGCTGGGTCGCGTGCCGGTCGTCGGCTATTCGATGGGCGGACGCGTCGCGCTGCACCTCGCCCTCACCCACCCCGAGCGGGTCGCCGCGCTGGTGCTGATCGGCGCGAGCCCGGGCATCCGGGACCCGGCGGAGCGGGCGGCCCGCCAGCGGTCGGACGAGGCCCTGGCGAGCACGATCGAGCGGGACGGGGTCGGTTCCTTCGCCGACGCCTGGGAGCGCCACCCGGTCATCGCCAGCCAGGAGCGGATCGACCCGCGCTGGCGGGATCCCCTGCGTCGGCGGCGACGGGAGCAGCGGCCCGAAGGGCTGGCCGCGTCGCTGCGAGGCATGGGCACCGGGGCGATGGAGCCCGTGTGGGATCGACTGGCGGATCTCCAGGTGCCGACGCTGCTCGTCACCGGCGTCGACGACCACAAGTTCGGCGGCATCGCGGCCGATCTCCTCGGCCTGCTGCCGCGGGCCAGCCACGTGGCGGTGCGGCGCGCCGGGCATTGCGCCCACCTGGAGCGGCCCGACGAGGTCGCGGCCCAGATCTGGGCCTGGCTGATCGAGTCCGCGGCGCTCTGAGGCGCTCAAATCAGTCGAGCGACAGCGCGAGCGCTCGGATCAGGTCGCCGACCTTGCCCTTGCGACGACGCAGGACCCGGGCCACCCGGTCGGGCACGACCTCCTGGTCCCGCAGGACGTCCCGACACCAACCGAACGAGGCGCCCCGGTGGGCGTCGGGCGTGCGCTCGTCCCCTTCCAGCGGCTCGATCCCGGAGAGGTCCGCGAGCAGCAGCGTAGGCCGCTTCCCGGGGAGGACCAGGAACCGCCAGCTCCGCGCGTCGGGCAGTCGCCAGCCCGAAGCGGCGACGCCGCCGAGCAGGCCGACCCCTTGCCAGCAGAGCCACAGCGCCGCCGACGGATGCATCGGCTTGCCCTTGAGGGCGTCCGGGGCGGGCCGACCCAGGGCCGGGATCGCGATCCAGGGGCGGCCGCCTTCGGCCTTGCCGGCGACGAGGAACGGGGTGAGCCCCGGCAACGCCAGCTTGCGGTGCACGTCCGCCTCCCGGCTGAAGCGGGCCGCGTCGTCCGGCTTGCCGATCCGGATCAGCACGTCCCGCTGCTCGTCCAGCCAGAACCCCGCCTGCAGCCCCTTGGACTTGCGGTCCGAGCCGCGGCGCAGGGCGATCCGACCGACGCGGGGCGCCTTGAGCGCCGCGAGCCAGTCCGCCGCGTGGGGATGATCGGGGTGCGCCCCGCGCAGCTGCTTGAGCTGCCACGTCGCCCGCGCGTCGGCGTGCCCCCGCAGGAGGGCGGAGGCGCGCAGCAGCGAGCCCCGCAGGTAGGCGTCCGAGTCGGCCGGCAGCGCCTCCAGGAGGGTGCCCGCGGCCCGGTCGGCCACCTCGTCCTTGTGCATTCGGGCCAGCGCGACCGACAGGACCCGCTCCTGGATGGACGTCGGCCACGCGTCCATGACCGCCTTGGGCACGGTCAGCAGGATGCTCACGCCCTCGTCGATGTCCCGGGCGGGGTGGCTCTCCTCGTCGCCGAGCACGAACGCCTCGTAGACCGCGAGCAGCGGCACGAACGAGTGCTTCAGGTCCGCCGGGAGGTCGTCCTGAGCCTCCTGGAAGCGGCCGCGGAAGCTCGGGCTGTGGAGCAGGCCGAACACGGCCGAGGCCCGCTCCTGCGGGACGGTGAACACCGTCGCGATCACCTCCAGCAGGCGGGCGAGCCGGGGCGCGCTCAGCCCGGCGAAGTCGATCCGCTCGGCCGCCAGGGGGAGCGCTCCCGCCGCCTGGGCCCGGGACGCGTCGTCGGCCAGCGCCTCCAGGTAGAGCAGGAGGATGCCGTCGTCCTGGGTGAACTGAACGACCCCGTGGAGCAGCCGGCGGCGCTTGCCGGGATCGTCGATCCGCTCCAGCGCCCCCATCACCGCGGCGTGGTCGACCTTCGACAGCAGGTGGACGCAGGCGCCGCGGTCCGAGGGCTCGCGGGCCCCGTTGAGCAGCAGGTCCTCCTGGGCGTTGACCTTCAGGCGCAGCTCGCGCCGGTGGTCGCGCAGGAACTTGAGGTGCCGTCGCATCGCCCGGCTCTCGTCCGGGCTCAGCTCCTTGGAGGGTGGCGCCTCCCGCTCGATCGGCGTCGCCTGAAGCGCCGCCTTGACGTCGGGTTTGCGGGGACCGCGGCGACGCCGGCGACGGCGTCGGGGACGGTCGGTGGTCTCGTTGGGTTGCTCACTCACGGCGCGCAAGTCTACATCTGGCAGGATTGTGCGATGGCGGATCGCACGAACGAGACGATCGGAGGGGCGACAGTCGCTGCCACCGGCACCCTGGCGGCCCTGGAGCCCATCGAGGCGGCGGGGGCCGGCCTGATCCTCGCTTTCGCGGATCAAGGGCGCCGAGGCCCCGAACGACTGCTGCTCCCGACCGACGGCATCACCCTGGGCCGCGGAGTCAATGCCTTCGCGGGGGGGGCGCTGCTCGACGATCGCCTCTCCCGGCGCCACGCGGAGGTGGTGCCCGACGGCAAAGGCGGCTGGATCGTGCGGGACCTGGGCAGCCGCAACGGGACGTTCGTCCGCGACCGCAAGGTCGGTGACGAGGGGGCCCACCTGTCCCAGGGCGACGTGCTCCGGCTCGGCAACACGCTCCTCGTCTTCCGCTCCCTGGCGACCGACGCCGCCCAGCCCGACCAGGTCCTCCCGGGGCTCGTCGGCTCGAGCGACGCCATGGCCCGCGTCGGTGGCACGGTCCGAGCGGTCGCCCCCCACGCGAGCAGCGTGCTGATCACCGGAGCGACGGGCACCGGCAAGGAGGTCGTCGCCCGAGCGATCCACGCGCTGAGCGGCCGGCGCGGCTCGTTCGTCGCGATGAACTGCGGCGCGGTCGCCGAAGGACTGCTCGCGAGCGAGCTGTTCGGCCACCGCAAGGGCGCGTTCACCGGCGCGAGCGAAGCCCGCCCCGGGCTGTTCCGGTCCGCCGACGGCGGCACGCTGTTCCTGGACGAGGTCGGCGAGATGCCGGCCGAGCTGCAGGTCCAGCTGCTGCGGGTCCTGGAGTCGCGCACCGTCAAGCCGGTGGGCGGCAGCAAGGAGCACCCCGTCGACGTGCGCGTGCTCGCGGCGACCCACCGGGATCTGCTCGCCGAGGTGCGGGCGGGGCGGTTCCGCAGCGACCTGTTCGCCCGCCTGCACCAGTGGCCGGTCAGCCTGCCGACCCTGCGCGACCGACCCGAAGACGTGCCGCTGCTCGTGCGACACCTCGCGGCGCGCAACGACGCCGCTCACGTCGAGCTGGACGCCGACCTCGTCGAAGCGCTGATGCTGCACCCCTGGCCCCTCAACGTCCGGGGCCTGCTCAACGTCGTGACCGTGGCGCTGATCGGCCGCGGCGACGGCCCCCTCGCGTTCACTCCGGAGGTTCGCCAGCTGCTGGACGCCGATCGCGCGCTCGTCGCCCAGGAGCCCGCCCCCGAGCCCCCGGCGCTGACCGATCCGTCCGGCCTGGGGCAGACCCAGCCGCTGCTGCGTCGGGTCGCCCCGCCGCCGGAGCCGGAGGCGCTCCGCGAGGCGCTCACCGCGTCGTCCGGGAGCGTCGCCGCGGCCGCGCGTCAGCTCGGCTGCTCCCGCCAGCAGGTCTACCGCCTGCTCGACCAGATGGGCTGGACGCTGGACGAGTTCAGGAGCTGAGCGAGGCCCGCGCGTCGACGACGTGCGCCCGGAGCACCCGAACGAGCACGCGAATGACCACCTCGAGGTAGGGCAGCCCCTCGAGCGAGGGGAGCGGCCCCTCGTCGCCGTCGACGCTGTCCAGGAGCGACTCCGCGTCCGAGGACCGGCCCTCCTGCAGCGCCACCCGCGCGTCGAGCGCGGCCAGGAAGCCGTCGGCGAGCTCCCGGTAGTGGTCCTCCAGGTCCTCGTCGGGTCCTCGGCCGGCGGCGAACCGCTGGACGTCGTCCCGGGCGGCGTGGGCCCGTTCGACGTCGTCGAGGCAGGCGTGGATGACGGCCAGGACGGCGGTGTTGGAGATCAGGCAGGGACGCCCCTCGTCCTCGCGGGACCAGCGCACGCCGCTGTGGCACGCCGCGATCGCGTCGTCGATCCGACCGGCTCGGAACAGGCTCGTGGCATAGGAGCGGTGCCAGGTCGCCTGCAGGTACGGGATCGGCCGCGACTCGAGCAGGCCTGCGACCTCCTCGTGCAAGGAGACCGCCTGCTCCACGTCGCCCTCAAGCAGGGTGAGGTCGGCGAGGGCGACGAGGATCAGCACGCGGGCGCTCGTGTCGCCCGCCCGGCGGGAGAGCCGCAGCGCCTTGCGCAGCGCGGTCAGCCCCTCCTCCACCCGACCCAGCGCGCCGCGCACCAGCCCCAGGTTGCAGTACGCCCGGGTGCGGCCGATGTTGTAGCCGTTGGCCTCCGAGCCCTGGAGGCAGCGGGCGAACAGCCGCTCCCCCTCGTCGTGGCGCCCCAGGTAGACGGCCGCGATGGCCATGCTGTTGATCTCCATGCCGGCGGCGCGCGGTCGGCCCGCGGCGGTGAACAGCTCGGCGGCTCGGGCGTGCACGTCGTACGCGTCGCCGTAGCGCTGCTGGGACTGGTGGGTGCGACCGCGGGAGCTGAGGGCCCAGCCGACGAGCACCGAGTCCCCGACCGAGTTGGCCAGCGCGAGGGCCTCGTCGGACACCTCCAGCGACCGGGCCAGGTCCCCGCGGCCGGTCAGCGCGTCGCTGAACTTCCACATCGCCTGGACCTGGATGCGGGTCAGGCCGGCCCGCCGGGCGAGGTCGATCGCCTCCGAGGCGTGCCACATCGACGCCTCCTCCTCGGTCTGGGTGGACAGCACCCGGGCCATGCCGAGATGGAGCCCCGCCCGCGCCGCGTCGGACGCGCCCGACAGCGCCAGGCCCCGCTCGAGGACTCGGCGCCGGTTGCCCGACGACCCGCTCATCCGGAAGCACTCTGCGGCCACCACGGCGGCCCGCACCCCGAGGTCGGCGTCCCCGTCCGCCTCGGCGCGGTCCACCACGACGAAGAGGTTGTCGATCTCCAGCGCGAGCTCGGCGTGAGCCCGTCCGCCGCCGACCCCGCCGATCTTCCACTCCAGCTCCTCGCCCCGACGGACGGCCCAGGCGCCATGCCGCTGCACCAGCGCGCGGTCGGCCGGACCGGCGGAGTCCCGCTTGCCCCGGGCGTACTCGCGGATGCTCTCGTACATCCCGAACCGGATCTCGCCGCCCAACCCCTCGGGTCGCCAGGTGCGGAGCATGCTCTTGTCCCGCAGCGACTCCAGCACGTCCAGGACCCAGGGCGCGTCGGCGTGGTGGTCGAGGTCGACGACCTCCTCGGCCGCCTCCAGGGTGAAGCCTCCGAGGAACACGGAGACCTGCAGGAGCGCGTCCCGCTCGGCGGCCTCGAGCAGCTCCCAGGACCAGTCGATGGCCCCGCGCAGCGTGCCCCGCGCGCCGGCGCCCCGGTGTCCCCCGGCGAGCAGCTTGAACCGCTGATCCAGGCGGTCGAGGATGCGCCGCGGGGACAGGACGGAGGTCCGGGCCGCGGCCAGCTCGATGGCCAGCGGGATACCGTCGAGCCGCCGGACGATCTCCTGGACGAGGTCGACCTCGTCCTCCCGGACCGCGAAGTCGGCGCGCACGGTCTTGGCGCGGGCCTCGAACAGGCGGACCCCCTGGTCGTCGGGCAGCGGGCCGACCTCCAGCACCCGCTCCGCCGGCAGGCGGAGGGGCGCGCGGCTGGTGACGACGAACAGCGCCTCGGGGGCGAGGTCGATCCAGGTCGCCACGGCGTCGGCGGCGTCGGGCCCCAGCTGCTCGAAGTTGTCGAAGATCAGCAGGATCCGCCCCCGCCCCGCGAGCGCCCAGCCGAGCCGCTGGACCCCGTCCGCCGGGCCCGCCTCCTGCAGCGGCACGGCGAGCACCCGAGCCACCTCGTGGAGGAGCCCGGCGACGGTTCGGGCCTCGACGAGGTTGCAGAACCAGACGCCGCCGTAGGGCACGTACCGGTCCAGGCGCTGCAGGCCGTAGTGGGTCGCCAGGCGCGTCTTGCCCGCCCCCGCGGTGCCCGCCAGGGTCACCAGCGAGCCCTCCCGGAGCGCCTCGTCCAGCGCCGCCACGTCGCCCTCCCGACCGACGAAGCGGGCGCCCTCGGCCGACAGGTTGGTGCGGCGGGCGGCCATGGCCGAGGCGCGGCTGCTGGGGAGGGAGCCGACCGGCCAGGTCGACGGGTCGACCCGGATCGTGTCGGGTCCGTCGTCCGACGGGGTGGCCTGCGAGGGGGAGGACTGGCCGGACAGCCGGCCGACCCAGGTCCGCAGGTCGGGCCCGGGGGGCAGCCGACGCTGCATCACGCGGAGGTCCACCGCGAGGTCACTGGCCCGGCCGTATCGCATGCCCGGATCGGAGCGGAGCAGGCGACCGAGCAGCCCGCCGAGGCCGGGCGCGACGCCGTCGACGAGCATCACGCGGTCGTTGCGGTTGTCCACGTCGACGATCGCCATCATCACGGCGAGGAGATCGTCGGCGTCGAAGAACCGCTCCCCCGTCGCCAGCTCGAAGAGGACCGCGCCCAGCGCGAAGAGGTCCGACCGCGGGTCGACGTCGCTGCCGTTGGCCTGCTCGGGGCTCATGTAGGACGGCGTGCCGCGCACGGTGCCGGTCTTGGTGATGGCCCCCGCGACCTCCGCCCCGGCGACCGCCTGGGACGCCCGGGCGAGCCCGAAGTCGAGGATCTTGACGAGGCCCTGGCGGGTCACCAGCAGGTTGGACGGCTTGAGGTCGCGGTGCACCAGCTCCAGCGGCTCTCCGTCGACCACCAGCCCGTGAGCGTGGGCGAGCCCCTCGCAGATCTGCACCGCGCAGTCGAGCAACACCGTGGGCGGCAGCGGCCCCCGGGCGACGAGCTCCCGCAGCGACAGCCCGTCGACCAGCTCCATGGCGATGAACGGGTGGCCGTCGGTGACGCCGAAGTCGTAGCAGTCGATGACGTTGGGGTGGCGCAGCAGGCCGCCGATCCTCGCCTCCCGCAGGAACTCGTCCCGGGACCGGTCGTCCTGTCCGAAGGAGCGCTCGGCGACGACCTTGAGGGCGAGGCGCTTGCGGAAGCCGGACGGCCCGCTCAGCTCGGCCTCGAAGACGCGCCCCATGCCGCCCTGCCCCAACAGGCGCAGCAGGGTGTAGCGGCCGAAGGTGATCGGCAGCTCCTCGGGCGGCACCGAGTCGACGGAGTGGGTGGGAGGCACGGCCCGGGATCCTAACTGTTTCGATCCGACGGACGCAGCGCCGCGTAACCTCGGCTGGAGAACCCGGACCCAAGCAGGAGTGTGCATGAGATCGACCTCCCCGCTCGCGCTGGCGCTGCTCCTGGTGACGGGCTGCGCCCCGCCGACGTTCGACCCCGAGACGTGCAGCGAGGGCACGAGGGTGGGCGACTGCGCCCCCGGCTTCGAGGTGCTCGACGAGGACGGGCAGGCCGTCCGGCTGTCGGACTTCGAGGGCGAGGTCGTGGTCGCGGTGTTCGGCGAGATGTGGTGTCCGCTCTGCCAGGAGCTCAGCGTGGAGCTGGAGGGCCTGTGGCAGGAGCGGCAGGCCGACGGGCTGGTCGTCATCGCGGTGTTCGACCAGGACGCCAGCGGCGACACCCCCGAGCCGGACGAGGCGGCGGACTTCGCCGGGTTCTTCGACCTGAGCTTCCCCATCCTGATCGATCCGGAGGGCGAGATCAGCGAGCGCTACGACTTCGGACTGCAGCGCCCCGAGGCGTTCGTGTTCGACCGCAAGCAGCTGATCCGCCACCGCAGCTCGGGGAACATGCCGGGCACCTTCTCGGACATCGAGGCCGAGGCGACGAGCCTGCTCGCCACTTCCGAGTAGACTCCGCCGCCGTGGCGGACTGCGAGCTGACCTGGGCCGGAAAGGCCGACGCGATGGCCCGAGCGGACGCGCCGGCGTCGGGGCGGCTGCGCCTGGACGAGGCGCTCGGCGTCGACCCCCACCACAGCCGGCACCGGTTCATCGAAGGCGACAACCTCCCGGTGCTTCGGCTGCTGCGGCAGGAGCTGGCGGGCCAGGTCGCCCTCATCTACATCGACCCGCCGTACAACACCGGCGGCGACTTCGTGTACGAGGACCGCTGGAGCAGCCACGCGGCCTGGCTCTCGATGATGGCGCCGCGCCTGCGCATCGCCCGGGACCTGCTCCGGGACGACGGCGTGATCCTCGTCTCGATCGACGAGGTCGAGCACGCCCGCCTGGTCGTGCTGATGCAGGAGATCTTCGGCGCCGAGCACCAGCTGGGGGACTTCGTCTGGAAGATGAAGTCCGGCGGCGCGTCGGACGTCTCCGCGATGGTCCTCGACCACGAGTACGTCGTGGCGTTCGGCCGGACCAGCGCGGCCGGCCTGCGGGACGACCCCGAGGCGACCGTGAGCACGCGCTACCCCCACTCCGACGAGCGCGGCCAGTTCAGCCTGGAGCGGCTGGACAAGCAGAACCTGGGCTACTTCGCGTCGCTCGACTTCCCCATCGAGGGGCCCGACGGGCGCGTCTACGAGGTCCACCACAAGGACCCGGAGCACAAGCAGGCGCGGTGGCGCTGGAGCGAGACGAGCGTGCGGGAGCGCTACGACGAGCTCGTCTTCCGCAACGGCAGCGTCTACACGAAGAACTACCGCAAGCCCTCGGCGCGGCCCCGCAGCCTGCTGGTCGAGCGTCGCTTCGGGCGGACCCGGACCGGCCGCCGGGACCTGCTCGACCTGTTCGGCGGGGAGGTGCTCGACCACCCCAAGCCGGTGCGCCTGCTCAGCCACTTCGTACGCATCGCCAGCGGCGGAGACGACCTGGTCGTCGACTTCTTCGCCGGCTCCTGTACCACCGCCCACGCCGTGCTCGCGGTCAACGCCCAGGACGGCGGGCGCCGACGCTTCGTCTGTGTGCAGCGACCGGAGCCCTGTTCGGCCGGCTCGGCGGCCGGCAAGCGGGGCCTCGCCACCATCGCCGACGTCGCGCGGGAGCGCATCCGGCGAGCGGCCGCGGCGTTGCCCGATCCTCGCGACGACGAAGATCGCGGCTTCGCCGCCTGGCGATACGAGGAGACGACGTGAAGTCCGAGCGCATCCGATTCAGCAACGGCCGGGGGCAGCGCCTCGCCGCGATCCTCGACCTGCCGGCCTCCTCGGCCCCGGAGGCCTACGCGCTGTTCGCCCATTGCTTCACCTGCGGCAAGAGCCTCGAGGCGATCCGGCACATCACGGGGGCGCTGGCCGCGGCCGGCATCGCGACGCTTCGGTTCGACTTCACGGGGCTGGGCTCCAGCGAGGGCGAGTTCGCCGACACCACGTTCAGCTCCAACACCGACGACCTGGTCGCCGCGAGCCGCTGGCTGTCGGAGGAGCGGGAGCCCCCCAAGCTGCTCATCGGACACAGCCTCGGCGGCGCCGCGGTCGTCCAGGCGGCGGACCGGATCGACAGCAGCCTCGCCGTCGCGACCATCGGAGCCCCCTACGACCCCGAGCACGTCACCCGGCTGCTCGCCCCCGCCCGGGCCGAGATCCAGGCGGCGGGCGAGGCGGAGGTGGTGCTCGCGGGCCGCACGTTCCGGATCCGCAAGGAGTTCCTCGAAGACCTGGAGAACCACGACCCGGCGACGGTGCTGCGCGGCCTGCGTCGGGCGCTCCTCATCCTCCACTCACCGATCGACCACACGGTCTCGGTGGACGACGCCCGCAAGGCCTACGTCGCAGCCCTGCACCCCAAGAGCTTCATCGGCCTGGACGGCGCCGACCACCTGCTGAGCGACGGCCGCGACGCCCGGTTCGCGGGCGAGATGATCGCCGCGTGGGCCCGCCGCTACCTGGGGATCGAGGAGCACTCGACCGCGCTGGACCCCCGGGGCGCCGAGGTCGTCGTGCACACCGGGCCGACCGGGTTCCGCACCGACGTGTTGGCCGCGGGCCACCGCCTCGTCGCGGACGAGCCGGTCGCCGTCGGGGGCACCGACCTGGGGCCCGGTCCCTACGACCTGCTGATGTCGGGGCTGGGCGCCTGCACCTCGATGACGCTCCGCATGTACGCCGACCGCAAGGGCTGGGACCTGCGCGGGGCGACGGTGCACCTCACCCACCGCAAGGTCCACGTCAAGGACTGCGACGACTGCGACTCCCCAAGCGGCCGGATCGACGAGATCACGCGTGAGCTGGTGCTCGACGGCGACCTGGACGCCGAGCAGCGGGCGCGGCTGCTCGAGATCGCGGACAAGTGCCCCGTGCACCGCTCGCTGCACGGCGAAGTGAAGGTGCGGACGTCGCTCGGGGGGTAGCCGGAGGGGCTACCGCAGCAGCTCTCCCTGGCGGGCGCGCTTGATGAACTCGCCGCCGCCTTCGGTCTTCAGGTCGCCCTTGTCGACGATCACGCGGCCGCGGCTGAGCACGGTCTCGGACCAACCCTGGATCTCGAAGCCCTCGTAGGCGCTGAAGTCGACCCGCATGTGGTGCGTGGCCGGGTCGTCGACGCTGATGGTGCGCTTGAGATCCGGGTCGAAGATCACGATGTCCGCGTCGCTGCCGACGGCGATCGTGCCCTTCTTGGGGAACATGCCGAACGTCTTGGCGGCCGCCGTCGACGTCAGGTTGACCCACTCGTTGAGGGTCAGCCGGCCCTCGACCACGCCGCCGTGATACATCAGCGAGACGCGGTTCTCGACGCCGGGGGCGCCGTTGGGGATCTTCGTGAAGCTCTCCCGGCCGAGCTCCTTCTGGCCCTTGAAGCAGAAGGGGCAATGGTCGGTCGCGACGTTGGCGAGGTGGCCGTACTTGAGCCCCTGCCACAGCTCGCCCTGGTTCCACTTCTCCCGCAGCGCCGGCGTCATCACCCACTTGGCGCCCTCGAAGTTCGGCTTGTCGTAGATCGTCTGATCCAGGAACAGGTACTGCGGGCAGGTCTCGGCCATCACGTCGACGCCGCGGTTGCGGGCCCGCTTGACCTCCTCCAGGGCGTCGCTGCAGCTGAGGTGCACGATGTACAGCGGCACATCGGCCACCTCGGCGATGGCGATGGAGCGGTGCACGCCCTCCGCCTCCATCCGGGTCGGGCGGGTGTGGGCGTGCCAACGGGGCTCGATCTTCCCGTCGGCCACGGCCTCGCGGATGATCTCGTCGATGACGATGCCGTTCTCGGCGTGCATGCAGATCCGGGTGCCGTTGAGCCCCGCCTGCCGGAACGCGCGGTACAGCGTGCCGTCGTCGACGTAGAGCACGCCGGGGTACGCCATGAACAGCTTGTAGGAGGTCACACCCTCCTCGGCCAGCCTTTCCATCTCGCCCAGCCGGCTGACCGGCATGTCCGTCACGATCATGTGGAACGAGTAGTCGATGGTCGCCTTGCCGGCCGCCTTCTCGTGCCACACGTCGAGCCCCTTGAGGGTCGACTCGCCCTTCGCCTGGATCGCGAAGTCGACGATCGTCGTCGTGCCGCCGTGGGCCGCCGCCTTGGTGCCGCTGTCGAAGTCGTCGGCGGACGTGGTGCCGCCGAACGGCATGTCCATGTGGGTGTGGGCGTCGATGCCGCCCGGGATCACGAGCTTGCCGGCCGCGTCGATGACGGTGTCGGCCTGGACGTCGAGATCCGCGCCGAGCCGGACGATGGACTCGCCCTCGATGTAGACGTCGCCGTACCAGTCGTCGACCGCGGTGATGATGCGGCCACCCTTGATGAGAATCGACATGCACTCCTCCGAGTTGGGGACGGAAGGCTAGCAAAATCCGGCCCCCCGGCGGGCGGCCCTCCGGGGGCGCGCGGGCGACGGGACGCCCGGCCCCGTGGCACGCGTCGAGTAGTAGATTGCGAACCGTGGAGGGACCCGTGCCTCGCTGCCTGCTGCTGCTGCTGCCCGCCCTGCTGCTGTTCCCGGCCGTCGCCGCCGCCCAGACCGGTGGCCCCAACGCGTACGGCTACGAGTTCGCTCCGACCGACTACGACCCGGTGACGGTGCCCGGGAGCGAGACGCCGCTGGCGCTGTTCGACGACGGCGTCGTCACGGTCACGCTCCCCTGGTCATTCGAGTGGTACGGCGCCTCCTACTCGGAGATCCGGGTCGGCGACAACGGCGGCGCCAGCTTCGGCGCCGCCTCGGTGATCCCCTACTACAACGGCTGCCTGCCCGACGGCCTGGGCCCCGACATCGCCGTCTACTGGGATGACTTGAGCGTGGACTCGGGCGGATCGGTCTACGCGTGGCACGACAACCTCGGCGGCAACGATCGCTTCATCGTCTCCTGGGAGGACATCGCCTACTTCGGCTGGCCCCCTCCGACCTATGACGGCGCCACGTTCCAGATCCACCTGCTCCCATCGGGGGCGGTCGAGCTGCACTGGGTGGACGCGGTGTTCGGCGGGGTGACGGGCTTCGACGAGGGGGCGAGCGCGACCATCGGAATCCAGGACGGGGGGGTCGATCCCCTCGAGTTCTCGTGCGACGCGGCCTCCGCCCTGACCGGCACCGCCACGGCCTTCTCGACGTGCACCGACGCCGACGGCGACGGGTTCGACGACGACGCGTGCGGCGGGCTGGACTGCGACGACAGCGACCCCGAGGTGCACCCCGACGCGATCGAGATCTGCGAGGACGGCGCCGACAGCGACTGCGACCTGTTCGACGGGGTGCTCGACGCGGACGGGGACGGCTGGGTCTCCGACCAGTGTCTGGGCGGGGACGACTGCGACGACGACGACCCGGACATGAACCCGTCCGTCGACGTGGACGGCGACGGCTGGAACGCCTGCCTGGACTGCAGCGATGTCTTCGACTTCATCAACCCCGGCGAAGTCGAGATCTGCGGCGACGCCATCGACCAGGACTGCTCGGGGGTCGACGAGCAGCCGGACGCCGACTTCGACGGCTACATCGCCGTCGCCTGCGGGGGCGATGACTGCTTCGACGAGGACCCGGCCGCCTACCCCGGCGTCGACAGCGACGGCGACGGCTTCGACGTCTGCGCCGACTGCGACGACGAGGAGCCGCTGGCCTTCCCGTCGGGGGCCGAGACCTGCGACGGGCTCGACAACGACTGCTCGGGGATCGTCGACGACCTCGACGCCGACGGCGACGGCGACTACCCGCCGGAGTGCGGCGGCACCGACTGCGACGACAACGACCCCGACGTCGGCGCCAACACCGACGACGACGGCGATGGCTTCGACGCGTGCGAGGACTGCGACGACAGCGACGGGTCCGTCTACCCCGACGCGCCGGAGGCGTGCGACTCGATCGACTCCGACTGCGACGGGCTGGAGGACGGCGAGGACGTCGACGTCGGCGGCGTCAGCGACCCGCCCCAGTCGCTCTCGTCGGGCGCCGGCACGCCGCTGTTCGGCTGCGCCAGCAGCACCCCGATCACGTTCGAGGTCGCCGGCACGACGACCGACGTCTTCGACCTGGACGTGACCTTCGACCTGACGATCAGCCCGACGTCGGACCTGCTCGTGACCGTGATCTCGCCGCTGGGCACCACCATCACGCTGTTCGACGCCGTCGGCGGCTTCGGCGCTGACTTCACGGGCACCGTGCTCGACGACGACGCCTCCACCTCGATCACCGCCGGCTCCGCTCCGTTCGCCGGGACGTTCAGCCCCGTCGACCCGCTCTCGATCTTCTACGGCGAGGACCCGATCGGGGTCTGGACCGTGGACATCTACCAGTACTGCACCGCCTTCTCGGGCACGGTCAACGACATCACCCTCGACTTCGAGTTCGCGACCCCCGACGACGCCGACAACGACGGCTGGAACGCCTGCGGCGACTGCGACGAGGCGGACGACACGATCAATCCCGGGGCGACGGAGATCTGCCTCGACGGCGTCGACCAGAACTGCGACGGGGTGGACGCGACGGGCGACCTGGACGGCGACGGCTGGATCGACGCCGCCTGTGGGGGCGACGACTGCGACGACGGCGACCCGCTGCTGAACCCCGGCGTCGACGAAGACGGCGACGGCTCGTCGGCCTGCGACGACTGCGACGACAACGACCCGACGCTCAGCCCGACGACGCCGGAGATCTGCGGCGACGGGATCGACCAGGACTGCGACGGCGGCGACGACCTGCACGACGCCGACGGCGACGGCTACACCACCGACGACGGCATCGGCGGCGACGACTGCGACGACACGTCTTCCCTGATCCACCCGGGCATCGACGACGACGGTGACGGCTACGACGCCTGCGAGGACTGCAACGACAACTCGGATCTGCAGAACCCCGGCCAGGAGGAGGTCTGCGGCGACTTCCTGGACAACGACTGCGACGGCCTCGTCGACGGGGTGGACGCGGACGAAGACGGCTACGCCGCGACCGACTGCGGGGGCGACGACTGCGACGACGCCTCCTCCGCCGCGGCCTGCGGCGGCGCCGACGCCGTCGACGACGACGCCCTCACCACCCCCAGCGGCGACGACGACGGCGACACCTGGCACGCCTGCGAGGACTGCAACGACGCGGACGCGGGCACCAGCCCCGGCGCCGACGAGGTGTGCGGCGACGGGATCGACCAGGACTGCTCGGGGGACGATCTGCCGTCGGATGCAGACGAGGACGGGACGGAGAGCGACGCCTGCGGCGGCCCCGACTGCGACGACGACGACCCGGAGGTCGGCCCCCACGCGACGGACACCTGCGACGGGGCGGACCTGGACTGTGACGGGGACACCCACACCGTCGACGAGGACGGCGACGGGCACTTCGACGCCGAGTGCGGTGGCACGGACTGCGACGACGACGCCCAGGGCGTCCACCCCGACGCCCCCGAGATCTGCAACGGCGTGGACGACGACTGCGACGGAGAGCTGTCCGAGGAGGGCGAGGAGGACCTGGACGGCGACGGCGTCCCCGGGTGCGACGGCGACTGCGACGACGAGGACCCGACGGTCAACCCGGACGTCGCCGAGCTGTGCGACGGGCTCGACAACAACTGCGACGGCGTCGCCGACGAGGGCATCGTGCGCGACGCCGACTCGGACGGCCACGAGAAGGAGGCCTGCGGCGGGGACGACTGCGAGGACCTGTCCGCCGACACCTTCCCGGGCGCGGGCGAGGACTGCGCCGACGGCTTCGACAACGACTGCGACGGGCTGCCGGACACCGAGGACGAGGATTGCGACTTCGGCAGCGGCCCCGACTGCGCCTGCAACAGCCGCCTCGACGGCGGCGACGCCGCCCCCGCGGCCGGCCTGCTGCTGCTCCTCGGGCCGCTCCTGCGCAGGAGACGCCGCAGCGTGTAGGCTCCCGCCGTGCACGAGTATGTCTTCGTCTACGACCGCAGCTCCGGCCGCTTCAAGCAGCGCTGCTGGGTGGACGACGGCTCGGGCCCTCCCGAAGACCTCAGCAAGCTCCACGGCTCGATCCCGACGTCCGGGAAGGAGTCCTGGATCCTCGTCCAGCAGACCAAACACCCAACCTGCGAAGTAGCTGCAATGATTGCTACTTCATGGGAAACGGTCGAGAGTAACTTTACGGGCCTGTACTTCTACGACTCCGACTACTTCGACTGACCTTCAGCCCCACCCCGGTCCTACCCCTCAGATGTCCTCATCCGCTCCTCTGCTCCCTCCGCCATTCGCGGCCTTCCTCGTCCTCGCGCTCGGCCTCGCTCCCGCGACGGCCTCGGCCCAGGAGTCCGCCACCTGCTCCACCGATGACGCGACGACCGCCTACCGCGCCGGCTTCGCGGCCCAGAAGGCGGCCGACAGCGACGCCGCCCTGCAGCACTACAGGCGGTGCCTCGAGCTCGATCCCGACTGCGTCGCCTGCAACTACGAGATCGGCTGGTCCTACTGGAGCCGGGGCAGCTGGGACAGCACCGTCGCGGCCTGGACCCGGACCCTCGAGCTGCAGCCGGACCACGACGACGCCAAGACCTGGCTGGTCCAGGCCAAGGAGAAGGCGCGCAAGGCGAAGTCCCCCGGGAGTGACGCCCTCCGGGTCGCCATCGGCACCGCCTCGTCCCCCGCCGAGGCGCCGGTTCGGCTGGAGCTGGTCGCCCGGTTCCAGAACTACCGGGCCGAACCCGCGGCGGACACCGACTACTACGACAAGGACATCTACTCGCCTAAGAGCGCTCGGTTTTCTGCCGATGGTTCAAAGGTCTACGTGAACTCGCTGGAGGGGTTCCGGACGGCGGTCTACGACGCGTCGGGACCCACCAAGCTGGGGGCGATCTCCCACAAGTTCGACGGGGATGACGGGGCGTTGTTCAAGGACGGCGAGAGCTCCGTCTACGGGTACGTCTACAACAAGCGCCCCAGCAGCGGCGACGTCAACCAGTTCAGCGGCAAGCCGGTGGAGTCGGCGCTCTCCCACGACGGCCGGTACCTGTGGGTGCCCTACTACCGTCGCTCCTGGGACGGCGGCGGCACGTCGCCGTCGGCGGTCGCGATCATCGACACGACGACCGACACCGTCGTCCGGGTGATGCCGACCGGGCCGATCCCCAAGTACGTCTCGGCGTCCGCCGACGGAAACTGGGTCGCGATCACGCACTGGGGAGACAACACGGTCGCGCTGATCGACGTGAGCAGCGACGACCCGATGGAGTTCCGCTACCGCGACGAGCGCCTCGTGGTGGAGCGGGCGCTGTCCCAGTCCGGCCTGGCGGGCGAGGACCGCGACAAGGCGTGCGGCTACTGCCTGCGCGGCACGGTCTTCTCCCCCGACAGCAAGACGCTGCTCGTCTCGCGCATGGGGGGCGGAGGGATCGCGGGCTTCGACGTCGAGTCGGGCGCCTACCTGGGCACCGTGCTCGGCATGAAGCCGACCCCGCGCCACCTGGTGGTCTCGCCCGACGGCCAGACGCTGTTCGTGTCGAGCAACGTCAGCGGCTACGTCAGCAAGATCGACATCGCCGTCGTCATCGAGGCCCTGCGGGCGGCCGACGGGAAGCGGGTCCCGGTCGAGGGCTGGGAGGCGGTCTACGTCGGCGCGGGCGCTCGGACGATCGAGCTGGGGCCGGGCGGGCGCTACATCTTCGCGGCGGTCAACGGCCGGGCCGAGATCGTGGTCATCGACGCCGCGACGATGAACATCGTCAGCCGGGTGCGGACCGACAGCTACACCGTCGGCCTCGCGGTGAGCCCCGACGGCCGCTACGTCTGGACGACGAGCCAGGGCAAGAAGGGCGTCGGCGGGAACAGCGTGTGCGTCTACCGGGTCGACTACGAGCAAGGAGCCGCCCCGACGCCGTGAGCCGTTCGACCGCTTCGCTGCTGCTGCTCGCCGCGACGGGCTGCCTCGTCGCCGCGTCGGCGCTCGCGCTCGAGCCGCAGATCGTGGTGGTCATCGAGGCCCCGGGCCCGCCCGAGCATCCGACCTGCCGCGAGGCGCTCCAGCTCCCGCCGCCGGAGATCGCCACGGCCGACGTCCCGTCGATCAGCAGCGGCGGCGAGCCGGAGACTCCGCCCCCTCCCCTCCCCGACCACCCCGCGGCCCGGCCCGACGAGCTGCCCGTGCAGCCGCTGGAGGGGCCGCCCGACGTGATCGCCCGGGTGCGCGACGTGTTCGCTCGGGGGGACGCCGGGGAGCGGGTGCGGCTGTCGTTCTACGGCGCGTCGCACACGTCGGCGGACTGGTGGACCGGCCAGGTCCGGCGCACCCTCCAGAGCCGCTGGGGCGACCTCGGCCACGGCTTCATCCTGCCCGCCGCGCTCTACTCCGGGTACCGGGGCCAGGACGTCAACCTGTGCCGGACCGGCGGCTGGCGCAGCGACTGGGCGGGCCGGCGGGGCGGCCGCGATGACGGCCTGTTGGGCTTCGCCGGCATGAGCGTGAGCAGCGACGACCCCGAGGACTTCGGCTGGCTGGAGACCGCCCACAGCAACCCCCACGGCCAGCGGGTAGAGCGGTTCGACGTCTTCTCGATGGCCCAGCCGGGCGGGGGCACGATCGCCGTCGAGGTGGACGGTCGACCGGCGGCGGCGATCACCACCGACGCGACGGCTGTCCGGCTGCAGCAGACGCGCATCGACGTCCCCGACGGACCCCACCGCATGGTCCTGCGCCCGGTCGGGGACGGCGAGGTGCGGCTCTTCGGGGTGTCGATGGAGCGGGCCGGCGGCGGCGCCCTCGTCGACACGATGGGCATCCGGGGGCGCCAGGCGAAGGACTGGCTGGCGTGGGACGACTCGCTGTTCGCCGACGGCCTGCAGGCGCTGAGCCCCGATCTCGTGGTGCTCGCCTACGGGACCAACGAAGCGGCGGACACGCGCTACGACATGTCGGACTACGCCACGGACCTGGCGGCGGTCCTCGAGAAGCTCCGCGGGGCTCTGCCGGACGTCGCGTGCGTGCTGGTCGGCCCGTCGGACCGGACCCGGCGGCGGCGAGGCGTCTGGAGCACGTGGGCACGCACCGAGCTCGTCGCCGAGGTGCAGCGGCAGGTCGCCCCCCGCTACGGCTGCGCCTTCTGGGACTGGCAGCTCGCGACCGGAGGGCCGGGCTCGATGCGGGTCTGGCAGCAGCTGAGCCCCGCGATGGCGTCGCGGGACGGGATCCACTTCGTGCGTCGCAGCTACGAGTGGTCGGCCGACCGCTTCCTCACGGCGCTGGAGGGGGGCTGACCGCCGGTTCGGGCGTGGCCTCGGGCTCGGGTTCGGGCTCGGGCAGCGGCGGCCCGACCTGCTCGCCCTCGATGATCCAGCCCGCCTCGGGGTGGGCCTCGCGCCACTCGTCGTAGCGGTCGAGCAACGCGTCGGCGAGGCTGTCCCCGATCAGGTCGAAGCCCTCGGTGGTGAGGTGGAGCAGGTCGGTGCTCGCCAGCTGCGGCGTGTGCTGGATCCAGCGCGCGAAGCCTCCGTCGTCCCCCATCACGCCGCGGGCGTTCCAGTAGGCGCAGCCCGCCTCGGTCGCCGCCTCGCGCTGCAGGCGGATGATCTTGTCGAGCCCCTCGCGGCTGACGACGTCCCCGCGGACCCGCGTGCCCTGGTCGATCGGGCCGATCATGAGGCACGGCGTGTAGGGGGCGCCGGCCCGGAGCTTGTCCAGCGCCTCCAGGTACTTGGCCCGGTAGGCGAGCCCCTCGCCGCGCTGCAGGTCCGGGTATTCCAACTCGTTGCCGCCGGTCTGGTAGACGATCAGGTCGGGCGATCGCCGCTCCACCTGGCCCTTGAGGTGGACCCGGCCCTGGTGGTTGATGACCGACGCGATCGACGACCCGGCGACGCCCAGCGTCTCCCACGTGATGCCCGGCCCCTCGGTCTCCAGGGCGACGCCGTACAGCGACACCGGCCCGTCCCCGTTGGCCTTGATCCACAGCTTGCTGCTGCCGCCGGCGGAGGTGAGCTCGCGGAAGCGGTCCTGCACCCGGGCGGCCGCGGTGTTGATGCGCACGCCGCGCGCCCCGCTGGGCGTGATGGAGACGGAGCCGGCTTCGGGGCGGGCCTGGTAGTAGACGTCGAAGCGGTGCAGCGGCTGGCGCTTCTTGTCGTCGCCGCGCCGCTCCCCCCCGAGCGTGACGGACGCCTCGCCCGACGCGGTGCTGACGTGGCCACCCAGGCCGTACCGCCACTCGTCGCTGCCCGCGAAGGTGACGTTGAAGGTCTCCCACTCGCTGTCGTCGTTGACGCGCAGGATGCCGGGCCGGATCTGCCAGCGGGTGTCGACGTGCACCGGCAGGAAGCCGGGCCCCCCGTCTCCGAACCGAGCCTGCATCCGCTGGCGCACCCGGCTGCAGATGCCGTCGGCGGCGATCGTCGAGTCGCCCCAGTGCAGCACCCGGACGATCCGATCGGGCTCCCCGGTCTCGGCCGCCGCGAGCACCTGGAAGAAGGGATCCAGGACCCCGCCGTCGGGCAACTCCAGCGGGGTGCGCACGGCGCCGTCCCGCTCGGGCAGCCGCGCCGCGGGGCTCAACGGCGCGGGCGTCGGCGCGGGCGTCACCGGCTCCGCGTCCAGCACTGCGAGCTCGCCCCGATCGTCCTCCTTGACCACCCGCTCCCCCCGGGGGAGCAGCAGGTGCACGACCGGGATCTCCTCCCCCGGCAGCCAGGGCCGCATCGCCTCGGCCTGGGGCACGAGGTACGTGCCGCCCCCGAGCAGGCACAGCAACCCCAGCACGATCGCGCCGCGTCGAAGCTCCCTGCGGTGGGTGGAGTCGGGCATGCCTAGAAACTGTAGTACACGAAGGAGAGCTGCTCGCCGGTGCCGAGGAGCAGGCAGGCGGCCGCCACGATGGCGAGCACCAGCGCCTGGCCGACGGGCCCGATGCGGGCGAACCAGGCCCGGGCGCGCGGCTGCCAGTCGTCGGGACTGAGGTGGATGGCCAGGCCGGCGGCCATGACGCCGAGGGCCAGCGGGGCGAACCGCGGCATCAGCATCGTGGCGTCGAACAGGCCCCGGAAGTACTCACCCGAGGTGCTGAAGTCCTCCGCCCGGAACAGGATCCGGGCGAGCACCACGAAGTGGAACGTGACCAGCCAGCGCCACGTCCAGGACCACCAGCCGGGGGGCACGTCGTCCGGGTCCCGCCCGTGTCGCTTGCGGAAGTAGCGGTGGGTGCACATCGCCCCGCCGTGGATGGCGCCGTAGACGACGAAGTTCCACGACGCGCCGTGCCAGATCCCGAGCACGAGGAAGGTCAGGGCGAGGTTCACGTAGACCCGGGACGGGCCGACCCTCGCCCCCCCCAGGGGGAAGTAGATGTAGTGGCGGACCCACAGGCTCAGGGTGACGTGCCAACGCCGCCAGAAGGCGGTGACGTTGGTCGCCTTGTAGGGCCGGCGGAAGTTCTCGGGGAGCTCGTACCCGAAGAGCCGGCCGGAGCCGATGGCGATGTCGGTGTAGCCGCTGAAGTCGTAGTAGATCTGCAGCGTGTAGGCGTACAGGCCGATCATCAGCTCGACGCCGGTGAAGTTCTGCGGGTCGGTGAACAGCGGGTCGACGATCCCGACGCGCAGGATGTCGGCCAGCACGATCTTCTTGAACATGCCCCGCGCGATGCGGAACAGGCCGGCCGAGATCTGGTCGTTGGCGAGCAGCGGGAGCCGACGCAGCTGGGGGAGCATCTCCCGGCCGCGGACGATGGGGCCGGCGATGAGCTGCGGGAAGAAGGTGATGAACGTCGAGAAGCGGACCGGATCCCGCTCGGCGTCGTCCCCCCGGCCGACATCCACGAGGTAGGCGATCGCCTGGAAGGTGAAGAAGCTGATCCCGATGGGCAGCGGCAGCTTGTGGTCGGGCAGGTCGACCGCGAGCCCGATCGCCTGCAGGAACGCCTGGACGTCGCCGGCGAGCCAGTTCCAGTACTTGAAGACGACCAGGGGGCTGAGGATCAGCGGGATCAGGACGAGCCAGGCGACCTGCAGCGGCTGCCCGCGATGCCGACGGTCCTCCACCCACAGCGAGCCGATCCAGGTCAGCCCGACGACGGCCGCGAGGATGGCCAGGTACTCGAGCCGCCACGACGCGTAGAAGAAGATCGACGCGACGAGCAGCACCCACATGCGAGCGCGCCGGGGCACCGCCCAGTACAGGGCGACGCACAGAGGCAGGAACACCAGGTAGTCGAGCGTCGGAAAAAGCAAGCGACGCGGAGACTACCCGACCTGTCAGTCGCGCTCCTCGCCCCGCTTGATCCAGGCGAACACGTCGGGCCAGTAGCGTCGCTGGGCGCGGCTTCCGATGACCAGGCCGACGTGCCCTCCCGGCACCTCGAATCGCTCCGTCCGCTCGCTGCTCGCCACCGGCTCGATGGCCCACACCTGCTCGGGGAGCGTGATGTGGTCGTGGGTCCCCGCGACCATGGCGATCGGGCAGACGACGTCGCCCAGGTCGACCGTGCGACCGAGCACCTCGAGCTCCCCCGCGATCAGCTTGTTGTGTCGGAACAGGTCCTCGACGACCCGCAGGTACATCGGCCCGGCGAGGTCCTTGCGCACCCGGTACCAGCGGTCCATGCGAGCGCGCCGCTCGGAGTACGCCTCGTCGTCGACGCGGTTCCACAGCTGGATGGGGTCGACGACCCAGCGGTTCCAGGCCTGCAGGGCGTCGAACCCCACGCGGATCAGCTCACCCCGCATCACGCCGCCGCCCGAGGCGACCATGCCCCGGTAGACGGGCTCGGGCACCTGGTCGACCAGCCGGGTGATCGCCCCCCAGCCGGCCCGGAAGTCAATGGCGGCGCCCGCCAGGGTCAGGCTCGCCACCTTGTCGGGCCACATCGCCGCGACGATGGCCGACTCCCAGCCCCCCTGGCAGATGCCGAGCAGGTGGGCGCGGCCCCCGATGGCGTCGATGCAGCGCACGACGTCGGCGATGGAGTCGTCGATGTCCCGGTGCGCGGTCGCGTCGGTGATCTGCTCCCAGTGGAGCACGCAGACACGCCCGAACCCCGCGCTCTTCGCGACGGCGACGAGGCTCTGGCCGGGGCCGTAGTCGGCGAGGTTGGAGCCGTTGACCTCCGGGGCGACGATGAGGAGCGGGTGCTCGCTCCCCGGCGCGCCCCCGCCAAAGTCCCGCAGCGTCAGGGACGAGGTCTTCAGCACGACGCCGTGAGGGGTGGTCCAGTCCACGTCGTGCTCGGGGCCCGGGGTCAGCTCGGCCCAGACGCGCGCGGCGCGGGTGACATTGTCGATGGTGCATTGCAACATGACGACAGCGTACGGTGTGCGACTGCGACGTGTCAACTCGATTTGGTGCGTCGCACCAATGAGCAAAGCGCTGTACTGCGAGAGTCTCGCTGTATAGTCTCTCGCCCATGCAGCAAGACCCTCTGCGGATCAAGAAGTACGCGAACCGGCGGCTCTACGACACCGATCAGAGCCGCTACATCACCCTGGCCGAGCTCGCCGCCATCGTGCGCGCCGGCCGCCGGGTGGAGGTGGTGGACGCCAAGAGCGGCGACGACCTGACCCGCCAGGTGCTCGTGCAGGTGATCCTGGACGAGCAGGAGCGGCTCGACCTGCTCCCGATCGACCTCCTCCACCACGTGATCCGGGTCCAGGGCACGGTCCAGGCCGAGGCCCTGTCAACGTTCCTGGGCGAGTCGCTGCAGCAGTTCCTCTCCGTCGGCGAGGCGTGGAGCCGCCAGCTCGACACCGCCTTCGGCTCGGCCGCCGAGGCCGCCCGCGCCGGAGCGAACGCCTGGATGGAGATGGTGACCGGCGCCTTCGGGAGCACGGGCAAGCAGCCGACGGGCGCGCCCGACGCAGACCCCGAGCCGGCTCCGGAGCCTCAGGCGGAGGCGGAGGCCGAGGCCGAGGCCGACCCGGCTGAGCCGAGGCTCGCCAATGACGTCGCCGCGCTCAAGGCGCAGATGGCGGAGCTGATGAAGATGCTCGGCGGCGGCGGTCAGGGGTAGTAGCGACGGAGCTCGTCGGCCGGCTGCAGCGTCGCGTCGGCCCCCGAGAGAGACGCGATGTCCCCGAAGCAAGGCGCCATCCAGACGATCTTGTGCAGCGCGGTGCTCGGCTCGCCCAGCGCGACGGCGAGGGTGCGGTGGACCGAGCTGCGTACGCGGAGCACCTGCCTCACCTCCACGTCCCCGCGGAGCCGGGCCGCTCCCGCGGCGTCGACCTCCACGTGCCAGTCCTCGACCCCCGCGTTGGGCAGACCGGCGATCACCGCGTCCCGGAACGTCGCCTGCTGACCCCAGGTCGCCCCTTCGGTCAGGGGGAGGCGCAGCGCAACGACCGGCTCGTCATAGATGATCAGCGTCTTGCGCTCCGGGGGCTGCTCCGTCGCGGTGGTCACCCCCAGGAGCCTGAGCTCCCCCTCCTCCGGGGCGTACTGGTAGACGCCGACCAGCTCCGGTGACTCCACGAGGAGCGGCGACGCCAGGTCCGCGTCGGGGAACAGGGGGCCGAACCAGTGTTCGGCCGGGTCCAGCGTGGTCAGCGTCGCGCCGACCTCCGCCGGGCCCTCGGTGAAGTCCCAGATCCGAGCGCCGGCGTCGCCGACCGCGCCGTCGGGGGGGAACGAGACGGTGGTGCCCGGCTCGTTGCGCACGTACCGGACCGAGATCCCCGGCTGCAGCGGGAGTTCATCCGCCGACAGCTGGCCGTCCGCGTCGATCCGACACTCCGGCACGGGCGGCCCGACCGGCTCGCTGACGTCGGGGTTGGTCGGCCCGGGCGTGCACGCGAGCAGCGGGAACAGCAGGGCGAGGGCGGCAGTTCTCATCGGTCTCACCAGACGACGGCGGCGGTGCCGCGGAAGACCTGGGCCGGCTGCGCTCGCCAACCCTCGGTCGGATGATCCAGGGCGGTCCCCGGCAGGAAGAGGCCGTACTCGCCGACGACGACGAAGCCGGCGACGGGGGCCCACCGGACCGCGAGGTCGATCTCGCCGCCGTACACGGGATCCCCGGTCGGCGTGGAGTCGGCCACCAGGGCCGTCGACAGGACGCCAGCGACCGAACCCGACAGGGCGTCCGAGGCGCGCCAGTTGAGCTGCGGGCGGACGAAGAAGGCGTCCGTGACCGCGCCGACGATCGATCGCCAGAACACGAGGTCCACCCGGTAGCCGGGGTGGAACCGGAAGTTGTTGAACTCCACGTCGTCGGGGAGGGAGAACTGCGGGGCGTCCAGGTCCCCCGCCACGCCCGTCAGCTGACCGACCGGCGGCGCGACCCCCAGCCCCGGGGCGGGATCGCCCGACGCCAGCCCCGCGGTGATCTGCACCCAGAGGCGCTCTCGAAGGGCCTCGACCTCGACCTCGAGCACGCCGCCGGCCTGGTTGCCGGTCATCGTCGGCAGGCTCACGCTGGGATCCCCCGAGGGGTCCCCCACCCGGGACCACAGGTAGGCGACCTCGAGCTCGACCCGGATCGGCCCGGCGTACAGCCGCGCCCAGCCGTCGGCGAGCACGGCGTGAAGATCCCGGCGGACTGCGTCGTCGCCGTCCCAGGCGGCGTCCTCCGACGCGATGCCGTCGAGGTAGTAGGTCGGCAGGTCGGTCTGCTGGAAGCGCCAGGTGGCGTAGGCCCCGTAGCTGAACGTCGGCTTGGAGGCGGCCCGCCGCCGGAGCACCGCCGCGTCCTCGTGAAACCGGCCGAACGCCAGGCTCAGCGTGTAGGCGTTGTCGGCGAGATCCAGGTCGACAGCCTGGCCCGGCGTGCGGCTCCCCCGGGAGGTGGCCGACGTCGGACCCACGGCGTTGACGTCGAACGACACCCCGAGCAGGTGGTCGGCGAAGGACGTCGCGAAGGCGAGCCGATCGACCGGGTCGTCCCAGTCGCTGTCGACGTCCGCCTCCTGGCCGGTCACCATGCCCAGGCCCCAGACGGGCAGCTGCATGCGGCCGAAGGACAGCGTGCCGGCGGGCGTGAGCACCTCGCCGTATGCCTCCTTGACCCGGATCGAGTCGACGAACGAGTTGAACCCGGCGCTGGGGGCCAGCTGGCGCGACGACGCCCACCCGGTCTGGGACCAGCGCGTCGGCGGGAACCCCTCGGGGGTCGAGCCGAGCACCAGGCCGTCCAACACGTCGACCTTCAGGTGGGCCGTCACCACGTCGCCGACGTGGATGCCCAGGTCGAGCCTCAGCCGAGCGTCGGCGCTGCCGAGCAGCTGACCGCCGCTAGGGGGGACCGGGTAGATCGGCTCCCCCGCGCTCGGGGTCGGTCCCCGGTCGAGGTCCAGGTTGTGCATCAGCGCGCCGCGGGTGCGGAAGTAGCCGTCCAGGGTGAACGTCTCGGGGCGGGCGCCTCCGGCGTGCGCCGGGAGCGGGCGCAGGCCGGTCCCCTCCCCCGCGTGCGACGCCGCCGGCAACGCCAGCAGCAGCGCCCCCAGCAGCGCGAGCCGCTTCACTGCAGCCACCCCTGCACCAGGGCCGCGAACCGGTCGGAGCGCTCGATCATCGGGAAGTGCCCACAACCCGTGAGTTCCTCGAGCTCGGCGTGAGCCAGCGACGACGCGAGCCGCCGCGCGTACTCCGGCCGGGAGACGACGTCGGCGTCGCACTGGACGACGAGCACCGGCGCCTCCACCGACCCGAGCATCGCCTCCAGCGTCTCCAGATCGGTGCCCCGCACGACCTGCAGGGCGGCGTAGCGGCCGCCGGGCTGCGTCAGGTCATCGCGGGCCCGCTGCACCATCCCCTCGGTGACCCAGGCGTCCGGGTCGGCGAAGCTCAGTCGGAACCGCCAGTCCAGGTGCTCGAGGTACCAGACCCCGAAGATGAACTCCCCGACCCCCGGCCGACGCGCGTCCCGCAGCCCCCAGGGCACCTGGTCCTCGTAGGTCCAGGGCGCCGCGAGGACGACGCGGCCGACCCGATCGGGGTTCGACCCGGCGACGCTCAGCGCGATCGCGCTCCCCATCGAGTGGGCCACCAGGTCCGCGCGCTCGATGGCGAGGTGGTCCATGAGCGCGAGCACGACTTCGGAGAGCCGCGCGCGCGAGTAGTCGTCCTCGTAGCGGCTCGACCGACCGAACCCCGGGAGGTCCACCCGCACGACCCGGCGATCGTCGGTCAGGCCGATCGTCAGCTCGTTCCAGACCCGGATGGAGGAGCCGAAGCCGTGGATCATCACCACCGGGGGCGCGTCCCGGCGACCCTGGTCGGCGTAGTGGATCATCGTGCCGTCCAGCTCGAACGTGGAGTGGGCGTGGGGGTCGGCGGCGTAGTCGTAGGGCGCGACCTGGCGCCGCAGGCAGCCGGAGAGGCCGAGCGAGAGCGTGAGCACCAGCGCCAGGAGCAGCCGACTCACGGGTCGAGGAGCTCCGGCTCGAAGCCGAGCCGCTGCACCTCCTGGGCGACCGTGAAGTCGGCCGACGGCTCGTCCGGCAGACTGCGGATGCGGGCGACCACCCCCAGGCACTCGGCCACCATGAGATCCAGTCGAACCGACTCGGACGCGAACAGCCCGACGAAGCTGTTGTGGGCCTCGGTGACGAGCTCGACCCGGATCCGCAGCGCCGGCAGATCGGCGGCCGGCACCGACAGCACGCCGAACTCCACCACCTCGAACGAGTAGCGGTGCACGAGGGTGACGACCCCCTGGATCCCGAAGTCGGCCGGGTACTCCTGGCCGTCGTGCACGCCCTCGGCGTCCACCTCGGCCGTCCAACTGTCGCCGACCTGCAGCGGCAGCGGCAGCACCGGGACCGCCGGGTCGTAGCGGAGGACCGATTCGTCCGGGGTCTCCGAGGCGACGCCGAGCATCAGCAGCGAGTCGCCGGACACCGCGTAGATCGAGCGGCTGGCCGCGCCGACGTCCGTGAGCGCGTGGAAGTCCGCCGCGGGGAACCAACCGTCGAACCACGCCCCGCCCGCCTCCTCCGGGCCGAGCCACGCGACGGCGTCGGCGCCGTCCGCGGCCCAGTCCAGGTCCCACCGTGAGCCGGGCAGCGAGGGCTCGGACTCCGGCGGATCGACCAGGAACGCAGCCGTCGGCGCGAGCCCCGGCGCGAACACCAGCTCATCGGCCGTGATGACCCCGTCGGCGTCGCCGACACACTGGGTAGCGGGGAGCTCACGGGTGCCCCACTCCACCCGCTCGTCCGGGGCCGGCGGAGGCTCCGTCGACCCCACCCCGCAGGCCACCGTGAGGCAGCTCAGCACAGCACTCACGCAAAGATGACGACGGGCACTCACGCCGCCTCCCCTCCGAGCAGGAAGTCGCTGAGAACGACCCAGCGCTCCTGCATCCTCGGGTCCAGGACCAGCGTGAGGTGGGAGCCCGACAGCTCCTCGTACGTAGCGTTGGGAGCCTGCTCGTCGAGCGGCCGGGCCGAGTCCGGCGGCACGATCCAGTCGTCCGCCCCGGCGAGGTTGAGGACGGGACAGGGGATCGCCGCGAAGTCCACCCGCTCACCCCGGAGCTCGGTCTCACCGCGCGCCAGTCGACCGCTGTGGAAGACCTCGTCGATGTACACCCGGAACACCTCGGCCGGGATGTCGACGTTGTCGTTGGCCCACTTGTCGATCGCGGCGAAGCGGTCCATCGCGCTCGGCTGGTCGAGGTTGCCCACGAACATCTTCCACTTCATCAGCTCGTAGTACGGCTTGAGGGCGACGAAGGTGTACCGGATCAGCTTCGCCGGCATCTTGCCGAACGCCCCGGTGACCGCGCCCACGGGGAACATCGAGGGATCGACGATGGTGGCGACGAGCCCCCGCTCGGGCGATCGGAACGGCGCCGTGAGCGTGAGCAGCCGACTCACGCCGGCGGGCTTCAAGGCCGTGTACATCGCGGCCAGCGTGCCGCCGATGCAGTGTCCGAACAAGGAGACGCCGGCGCTGGAGGTGTGCCCCTGGATGCGCGCCACGCACTCGCCGATGGCGTCGATGTAGTCCGGGAGGGTGGCGTCCGCGGCCCCTTCGTGGGGCTGGGACCACTCGATCATCCAGACGTCCAGCCCCCGGTCGAGCAGGTGCCGGACGACGCTGCAGTCCTCCTGCAGGTCGAGGATGTAGGAACGGTTGATGACCGAATAGACGATCAGGACCGGGTCGCCGCTGCGGGGGGGGGCGTCGGGGCCCGCGTCGTACCGGTACAGCTCGACGGTGCCCTCACGGCTCACGCGATCACGCGGGGTGGGTCGGACCGCGACCTCGGCCGGATCGACGTAGTACTCCGCGCCCAGGCGGGCCTTGACCGCCATCGCCCGACTGAATCGCTGGACCATGCCCCGCTGGCGTTCGTCCGCCGTCCCCGACGTGACCGCGCCCCACGCCTCCGCGAGGGGCCGCAGGTCGACCTCGAGCTCCGACGGCGGCAGGCCGCCCAGGTCCGACTCGTACTCGCCGACGGCGCTGCGCCACAGCGCGGCGAGCTGGTCACCCGCGGGGGGGAGGCCGGCGGCGACCCTCATCTGGTCGAGCTGCTCGGCGGCGCGGTCGATGCCCGCCGCCTTCCAGAAGGTCGTCGCCTGCTCCATGCCCTGCCGCGCCCCCTGGGCCCACAGATCCATCAGCGCGGCGAACGGACTTCGGTCGGTCATCGGGCGGCCATCTGGCTGAGCGTTGGCTTGTGGATCTTCCCGGTCGGGCCCTTGGGCAGCTCGGGGAGCGCGGTGACGTGCTTGGGCACCTTGTACCCCGCCAGCTCGCTCCGGCACAGGGCGAGGATCTCGTCCGCGGCGATCCGGTGCTCCGCGAAGGCGACGAAGGCGTGACCGACCTCGCCCCACAGCGGGTGGGGCACCGGTACGACGGCAGACTCGACGACACCCGGGATCCCGGCGAGCACCCGCTCGACCTCCCCGGGGTACACGTTCTCGCCCCCGCTGATGAACATCTCCTTGCGACGGCCGACGCACCGGAAGCCACCGTCGGAGGACCGGGCGAACAGGTCGCCGGTGTGGAACCAGCCGTCGGCGTCGATCGCCGCCGCGGTCGCGGCCGGGTTGCGCCAGTAACCGGCGCACACCGTCGGACCCCGGAGCAGCAGCTCGCCGACGTCGTCGTCAGCCACCTCGGCCCCGAGCCCGTCGACGATCCGCGTCTCCAGCCAGGGCATCGCGAAGCCGACCGTGCCGGCCCGGCGCAGCCCCTCACCGGGGGGCATCGTGAAGCAGTTGGGTCCCACCTCGGTCAGGCCGTACCCCTGCCGGAACTCGACCCCGCGCCTCCACCAGGCCTCGATCTCGGGCAGCGGACAGGGCGCGCCCCCGCTGATCACCCACTGGAGGCTGGCCAGGTCGGCCGAGTCGAAGGCGTCGGCCCGCCGCATCGCCGCGAACATCGTGGGCACGCCGAACAGCGCCGTCAGCCGGTGCTCCTGGACGGCACGCAGCGTCTCGTCGGCGTCGAAGTCTGGCGCGAGCGCCACGCAGCCGCCGGCGATCAGCAGCGGAAGGAGGAGGACGTTCCAGCCCCCCGTGTGGAACAGCGGCGCCGAGATCAGGGTGCGATCCGCGGCGCCGAGCTCCCAGGCCATGAGCGTGTTCATGGCGTTGAACAGGATCGACTCGTGGGTCAGCACGGCGCCCTTGGGTCGACCGGTGCTGCCGCTCGTGTAGAGGACCAGCAGGGGCGTGGTCCCGTCCGGGTCGAGCCGCTGGGGGCTCGGCAGCCCGGCGGCGTCCCAGCCGTCGCCCAGACGGATCGTGATCGGCGCCTGCTCCAGCCGCGCCGCGAGCGCGGCCCCCGGCGCGTCGACGAACAACACGCTCGGGTCGGCGTCCACCATCACCCCGGCGAGCTCACGCGGTGCGAGTCGCCAGTTCAGGGGGACGAGGATCGCCCCGAGTCGGGCACAGGCGATCAGCAACTCGACCTGCTCGAGGTTGTTACGAGACAGCACGGCGACCCGATCGGAAGGGCCCACCCCGAAGCGGCCGGACAGCACCGCGGCGGCCGCGTCGGCCCTGCGATTCAACTCGGCGTAGCTTCGACTGCGTCCACTTCGCAGCTCCCGCAGCGCCGGTCGGTCCGGAGTCGCGCGAGCTCGGCTCGCGATCGGGTCGCCGTGCAGGTTCATCGTCGGACCCTACGCCTCGGGCTGCGGCCGGGCGAACCGCTCGACCTGGTCCCGCGCGTAGCCGAGCGCCTTGCGGCTGGCCTCGATACCGCTGTCGAACACCTCGGTGAGGGCGTCGTCACCGGCCTTGGTGAAGCGCTCCCGCTCGGTCCGGAGCGAGTCGAGCTGCTTCGTGATCGCCTTGCCGAACTCCTCGTGCATCGAGATCAGGCCGTCGATCCCGCTGAGCATGGCGTCCTGCCACGCCCGGGCGGCGAGGGTGGGGTCGGTCATCCAGGCGGTCGCCTGCTGGGCGGCGTCGGCCGCGGGGTTGCTCTTCTTGGTGTTGGTCTTCGTAGTGCTCATCGCTCTGCTCCAGGTTCGGCGGGCGGGTTGGCCAGCCGGTGAGGAGAACCTATGTGCGACTGCACAAATCGTCAAGTGCATTTTGTGCATTTGCGTTGTGCTCTTGCACAAGACGGCGCCTGGGACGCCAGAACGACAACCGCCGCGACCGGGTGGGCCGCGGCGGTGTCGATTTGGTGGAGCCAGGGGGGATCGAACCCCCGACCTCGTGACTGCCAGTCACGCGCTCTCCCAGCTGAGCTATGGCCCCTGAAGAGGTCGCGGGAAACTAGAGAGCAGGGAACGCCTTGTCAACCTCGTAGAGGGGCGATCGTCAGGTCTTCTTCTTCGTGTTCTTCGACGTGGTGCCCCGAGTGGTCTTCTTCGTCCGCGCGGGAGCCCGCTTCCGCGGCTTCGCGGCGGCCTTCGCCTTCGCCTTGGGGGCGGCCTTCTTGGGGGGCTCGGGCTCCGGCGTCGCCTCCACCGGCGTCGCCTCCACCGGCGTCGGCTCGTTGGCCGCAGCGTCCACGTCGACGCCGTCCTCGTCCGTCGCCAGCCCCGCGATCTCGGCTTCGTGCTCGGCGATCGCGGAGTCCACCTGGCGCAGCTCGTGGTGCAGATCGGCGAGCCCCGCGTGTGCGATCTCCTCAGCCGCGAGCAGCTCCAGGGCGGCCGCGCCGAGCCGCGTCAGCAGCAGCTCCCGGTCCTTGCGCAGCTGATAGAGGTCGATCCGCACCTTGCCCAGCTGGGCGCCCCGCAGGATCTCCTCTCGGCTCCGGGTGAAGACCTCCTTGAGGTTGTCGAACAGCTCGGCTGCCCCGTCGACGAGGGCCTTGACCTCGTCGCTGCCCAGCTCCCCGCTGCCCCGGTCGCTCTCTTCCGTCGTCTCGCTCATGACCACCCGTCCCTCCACCGCGGAGTTTCGGAGGGGCCCGGAGGTCTTGTCAACATCGGCCGGGCGGGCGATGCTCCGGCGCTGCCCGATGAGCGATCAGCTGCGAGCCCGGAACGAGACCATCGCGCGCTTCGTCTGCGCGCGATGCCAGGGGACCCTCGTCCCCCCGCCGGACGACGCCGAGAACCCGTTCTCGGACATCGACTGCATCGACTGCGGGGCGAGCTTCCGCTGCAAGGGCGGGGTGCTGGACCTGGTCGACGGGTCCCCCTCGGCCCGGATCCGCCGGTATCCGTTCCAGGGCCGAGACCTCGACTTCTGGCACTTCCACGAGGCCGCGCTGCAGCTCGGCGCGTTCCGCGACACCGACCTGGAGGACGAGCTGTTCACGCTGCTCGGCTGGCTCGACCACGAGCCGGGCCGGCCGCTGCTCGTCCTGGGCGCCGGGCGCGGTGAGCTCGCGTCGATCGTGGTGGACGCCTGCCCCGACTCCACCGTGGTGGTCTGCGACGACGCGCTCGACGAGCTGCGGGCCGGGCGGCAGCCGCTGGCCCGCACGGGGCTGGGGAGCTGGAGCCTCGTCCGCTGCGACCAGGACCGGCCGCCGCTCCGGGCGGGCGGCTTCTCCGGGATCCTGTCGTTCGGGCTGCTGCACGGGCTCGACAACGCGCTGGATCACGCTCGCCGACTCGCCCGCCTGCTCCCGCCCGGGGGGCGGCTCGTCGGGGTCACCCTGGCGCGCAGCAACCTCCCCCACATCGCCCAGGCCCAGCGCGCCATGAGCGACGCGTCGGGGCTGTCGTTCATCGCGATGGAGGAGTTCGGTACGGCGCTGATGAAGGCCGGCTGGAGGGCGTTCCGCCACGAGCAGCCGAGCAACTTCCTGGCTCGGTTCGTCGCGATCCGAGGGCCGATGTAGCGATCGAGTCATTGCGGGAACCGGGTTTGTTGACCGCGGATCCGAAGGCCCCGCGGTTCGAGGTCCAGGAGCGACGAGGGAGCAAGGTCGCTCCCTCGTGACCGAGGAGCGACGCCGAGATCGGACCGCGGGGGCGAGCAGGAGCGGTCTAGAAACCTGGTTTCCGCAATCAGTCCTCGACGGCCTCGATGCGGACGCCGTCGGCCCCGCGCACGGCGAACCCCTGCTCCAGAGCCAGCTTGAGCGTCTCGTCGCTCGACCGCAGGTGCAGATCCCGCTGCGGGAAGGGGATCTCCACTTCGTGCTCCCGGAACAGGCGGTCGATCCGCAGCCGCAGGTCGCTCGCGACGACGAGCCGCTCGTCCGCGTCGTCGATCCAGACGTTGAGGCTGAAGATCAGCCCCGAGTCGCCGAAGTCATCGAACCGCGCCAGCGCGGCCGGTCGGTCGAGCACCCGCGGGTCGGACTGGGCCGTCTGGAGCAGCAACCGGCGCACCAGGGCTACGTCGCTGCCGTAGGCGACGCCGACGACGATCGGGATCCGCACCCGGATGTCCTCGACGCTCCAGTTGGTGACGGTGCCGTCGATCAGCTTGCTGTTGGGGATGATCACCAGGAGGTTGTCGAGCGTTCGCACGGTGGTCGCGTAGCCGGCGATCCGGACGACACGGCCCACCATGCCGTCCAACTCGATCACGTCGTCGACCGAGATCCGGCGAGCCGCGAGCAGGATCAGCCCGGCCATGAAGTTGGCCGCCAGGGTCTGGCTCCCGAAGCCGATCGCCAGGCCGACGACGCCGGCGAAGATCGTCAAGAAGCCCAGGCCGACGCCGATGACGTCCAGCCCGATGACCGTGCCGAGTCCGAACATCGCGTAGCGGATGACCGTGTCCAGCGTCGCCTGGGTGCCCCGATCGAGGTCGTACAGCGGGTACACCGAGCGCCGAAGTACGCGGAGCACCCAGCGCGAGACCACGATCGTCACCACCACCGTGCAGCCGAACAGCAGGAGCGAGACCCCTGTGATGTGGCTGCCGCCGACCTGCAACAGCGGCCGGGTCACCAGCGCCGCGAGGTTTCCGAACACGTTGCCGTCGTAGTCCCAGCCCGACGCCACCAGCGCCGCCGACGCGCCGCCCACCAGGACGAGCACCAGCGGCATCACCGTGCGCCAGGCGGTGCGTGAGCCCTCCGGCGTGAGCGCGAGCACGCCGCCCCCGTCGGGGTAGCCGAGCAGGCGTCCCATCACCTGCTCCAGCCGGTGGTACACCCACGGCGCCAGGAGCAGCACCCCCAGGGTCACGAGCCCGCCCCGCACGAGCAGGCGCGCGAGGTTGGCGTAGCCGGCCGCGTACAGGCCGTAGACCGCTACGGGCCCGAGCGCGAACACCGGGTAGAGGCGTCGCACCCCCGCGCGCAGGACGCCGACCGAGGCGACATCGCCGTCCGCCCCGATCAACGCGAGCAGCTCGTCCTTGCGCAGCAGTACGCCCAGCCAGCCGATCAGCAACCACGCGACCAGCGCGGCCTGGAGCAGGCGACGGACCTGGGGCGGGTAGCCGAACAGCGGGAGCATCGCGGCGGCCAGCGCGATGCCGGTGGCGAGCGTCGCGCCGACGCGCACGAGGCCCCGCAGGTACCGGGAGACCGACGGGGTCATCGACTCGCTCCCCGCTTCGGGGAACAGCACCGTCGCGACCGCGATCACCGCCGAGACCAGCGGAGGGGCGACTGCGCTGAAGCGGTACAGCGGCTGCAGCGGATCGGGGATCGCGCCGATCACCAGCAGCAGCCCGCACACCAGCGTGACGGGGAACACCGGCACCATCGCCCGGAGCCCGGTGAGGATGAGTCGATCGGCGCGGCTGTCCCGCGGAGACCCCACCAGGGTCGGGAGCGCCTGGCGGCCGATCGCGAAGGTCGCCACGCCGAGGATCAGCAGCAGCACCATCATCGGGACGCCGGTCGTCCGGGGCGGCCGACGCGCCGCCTCGATTCGAGCCTGCACCGCCTCCAGGGTGGCGCTCGGATCGGCGACCAGGTCCTGGGTATAGGCGGAGCCGAGCGATAGGACCTCGCCGTCGAGCAGGGCGTCGCCCCGTCGGAAGATCCCCTCCCCTTCACGGGCGGCCACCTCGGCCCGGCGCTCCCGCCAGCCGTTCGAGAAGTAGCGCAGGACCGGGAGCTCGAGCTCGACCCGCTCGATGTCGAGGTCGACCAGCTCGATCCGCTTGCGGTCGAGCTCCGCGCTGCGCTCGAGGATCGCCGCCTCCAGCCCCCGCAGGTCGTCGCGAAGGCGGATCAGCTCACGGTCCGCCTCGGACAGCTCGACCGGGGCGGGCGTGGCGGGCTCGGGGAGCGGCAGGTCATCGAGGATCGCGAGGGGGTCGAGGGGGTCGGGGCTGGGCAGCGGGATCGGGGTCGGCTCCGGGACCTGCTCCAGGACCTCCACCGCCTCCTCGACCACCATGCGCAGCCGCGCCTCGTCCAGGGCGACCCGGTGCTCCGTGAACGCCGCCTTGAGGAGCTCGCGCGACGACTCGAACTCCACGTGGCGGGTCTCGTACCGGGCGACCTCGACCTCGAGGTCCTCGAGGGCCCGGTCGATCTCCGCGGTGGTGATGTCCTCGTCGACCCAGTCGGGGGTCGAGGACAGGTCGAGCTGCAGCTGCCGCGCCTGCGCCTCGGCGTCGCTCAGCGCCTGGATCTGGTTGTCGAAGGCCGTCTCGGTGGCGCGGAGCAGGCCGTCGAGGTCTCGCGCCCGCTCGAGCAGCTGCGTGAGCACCTCACGTCGGGCCGGCCCCGCGCGTCGGCGGGCCAGCAACACGTCGCGCCGTTCCCGCCAGCGCTGCTCGTCCGTCGCCAGCTCCGTGCGCAGCCGGTCCAGTCGCTCCAACCGCCATCGGAACTCCGCCTGGCGGCGGGCCAGCCGGCTCCCGAACTCCTGCTGCCGGGCGTCCAGCGTCGCCTTGAGCTCGTCCACCGGGTCCTGGGCGATCAGCACCGCGTCCGAGTCGAAGCCGGGCAGCTGGATCTGGGCCGACGAGGGCGACGGGGCGAGGAGCAGCAACGCCACGAGGGCGGCGAGCAGACGAGCCGTCATCTCACTCCCCCTCGCGGCTGCGGAAGAACTCGGAGTCGGGCAGCGGCTCGTCGTCGGCGATCCCCCAGGGCGGGGACGCCATGCGATACACGACCGCCAGCAGACCCTCGTCGAGCTCCACCCAGCCCTGCTCCTCCCAGTCGAACCAGTAGAGCATCTTGGCCGCGCGGGCGCGGGCCGCGACCCCATCCCAGCGCCACTGGGACCGGTCGTACAGCCACAGGATGCAGCCGCCGTGGTCCCGGTAGTGCATCACCGCCTCGCCCGGATCCATCAGGTTGAAGTGGGAGCCCGCCAGGCCCATGCCCCAGAGCCGCTCGTCGTCCGTGACCAGGTAGCACTCCCCCGACTCGATGTCCGCGGCGGCCAGCTCGTCCCCCCGGAACCCGGCCACGGACTCGAAGAACTGCTCCGGCTCGGCGAAGTAGCGATCCCGGCCCTGGAGCACGCCGAGGGACGTCGTCACGACCGCCGCCGCCAACAGCGCCCCCGCCAGCCCGCGGAGCCAGACGCGGCTGGAGTCGACCACCAGGTCGGCCGCCGCCGACGCCGCCGCGATCACGGTCAGGGACGGGAGCAGGGCGTGTCGGTACGCGCTGTCGTTGAAGGTCGACATGCCGAGGTGAGCGACGACCGCGAACCCGACGAGGCCCAGCGCGCCCCGGGACCCCAGCCGGTCCGGCCGGGCCGCCACGCCGAGGCCCAGGGCGACGAGCGCGGCCATCCAGGGGAGGTGCCAGGGGGCGAAGACCTCGAAGAAGAAGATCTGACGACCCACCGTCTCCAGGTAGCCCGAGACGCCGTGATAGCCGCCCTGCTCGGCGAGCGAACCACCGCTCGCCGGGATCGTCGTCAGGAAGTAGGCCACCGCGACGGCGATCCCGGGTCCCCAGAACCGCGGGCCCCACACCCCGTCGGCCCGCCCCCAGGCCTTGCCGAGCGCCAGCAGGAGCAGCAACAGCGCCGGGCCGAGGAGCCCCCACTCGACCCGCAGCGCCACGACCAGCCCCCCGGTCGCGGCCGCCGCCGCGAGCAGACGCCAGTCGCCGCGCCCCCAGGCGATCACGCTGAGCAGCACGCAGAGCACGATCCCGGCGTGGGGCAGCGAGACGTTGAACGTCGCGGCCCCCCAGAACGCGTGCACCGGGTGGAGCGCGAGCAGCACGGCCGCCGCGGTCGCGGCGCGCCCGCTCCGCATCAGGACGGCCACGAGCCAACCGAAGGCGAGCACCCCCAGGCCGGAGGCGAGCGCGTTGAGCACGATGAGCGGCACGGGGCCCGAGTCCCGGCCCACCAGCCCGCCGATCGCCCAGTAGGACCACCGCAGCAGCGGGTACGTGACGAACGCCTCCCAGCCGGCCGCGTTGCTCGGGGTCTGGGCCCCCAGGTAGCACTCGTAGTAGCTGGCGGAGTGGCCCAGCGCGTCGTAGCGGCCGAGCGGGAACCCGAACACCGACAGCCCGGTGGCCGCCAGCCCGATGAAGACGAGCCGCCACCGCAGCGTCGCGTCGAGGTCCCGCCAGGCGCGCAGCAGCGCCGGCCCCGCCACGCCGATCAGCCCCGCCCACACCAGGACCTGGGCGAGCGCCACGTGGCCGTCGTGATCATGCAGCCAGGAGAACACGGTCAGGCCCCCAGAGCCGGGTCGGAGACCGGCAGCGAGAGGTGGAAGCAGGCGCCTCCGCGGCGGTCGCGGATGTGGCGCAGGCGGCCCCCCATCTTCTCGACCAGCCGCAGCGAGACCGCGAGGCCCAGCCCGGTGCCCGAGCCGACATCCTTGGTCGTGAAGAAAGGCTCGTAGATGTTCGAGCCGGCGCGGGGGTCGATCCCCGGCCCCTCATCCTCGATCTCCAGCGTGATCAGCTCGGGGTCCGGCTCCGCGATGTCGCGGATGCGGATGGCGCCCCGGCCCTCCATGGCCTCGGCGGCGTTGACGAACAGGTTCAGCAGCACCTGCTGCAGCCGGTCGGCGGGCACGAGCACCGCCGGCAGCTCCTCCGGCAGGTCGTGGTGCAGCGTGACGTCGGCGAACCGAGGCTGGGCCGCGATCAGCTGGGCCGCGGCCTCCACCACCTCCTGCACGGCGATCGCCGGAACCGGGGAGATCGGCTCCAGCTCGGTGTTCGTCAGCCCCGTGGGCCGCGAGTATGCCAGCAGATCGCGGATGATCCGGTGGATCCGATCCAGCTCCTTGCGGATGCGCGGCAGCAGGTCCCCCGCCAGGTCGAGGTCGCTCTCGAGGAGCTCGGCGAACCCGATGACGGACGCCAGCGGGTTGCCGACCTCGTGGGCCACGCCGGCGGCGAGGCGTCCGACGGTCGCCATCTTCTCGGCGAAGATCAGGTCCTCGCGGGCCTGGATCAGGTCGTCGTTGATCGCCCGCAGCTCGGCGACCTGCGCTTCGTTCTCCCTCCGGTAGGTCTCCAGCGCCTCGGCCATGTCGTTGAAGCGACTCGCGAGCTCGCCCAGCTCGTCGTGTGCGCCGCCCGGCAGCCGGGTCTCGAAGTGCCCCTCCGCGAGCTGCCGCGTGCCATCGGCGAGCGCCTCGATCGGCTGCAGGATCCGCCGTCGGAACAAGAAGAAACCGAAGGCCCCGACGGTCAGCGCGCCGAGCACCGCCGACAGCGCGAGCACCGGCAGCGTCCGGCGGTCCCAGGGGCCGAGCACCGGCACCCCGACCGGGGAGACAGCACGCACCGCGCCGACCACGTCGCCGCCGGGATCGATCACGGGCGAGCTGGCCGTCGCCCAGACGCGCCCCGAGAAGAAGCTCGCCCGCGGCTGCCACTCGGAGCGCTCGGTTCGCCGGCCGGTCATGCTCGCCCTCAGATCGGTCGACTCGAACAGCCACGTCGCCCGCAGCGCCTCCAGCTCCTCGGCGCGCAGGGCCGGGTCGACCAGCGGACCGGGCCACCGGCCGGCGGTCGCCACGGGGCGGAGGTCCCGGGTCACGAGGACGGCGAAGAACGGCTCGCCGTCGGGAACGTCGGCGCCGTCGAAGGCGGTCTGCCAGACCGCCGCGGTGGCCGGATCGGGGGGACCGTCGGAGGCCGCGATGAAGCTCGCCCGGAGCGCCAGGGTGCGGCTCAGGTCCGACGCGACCGCCGCGCGGAGCTCCGCCTCGCGACCCTGCACCACCTTGCCGACGAGCACGGCGTTCAGCGCCACCGTGACGACCGCGATCAAGGCGAGGTTCGCGACGACTTCAGCCCAGAGCGACGAGCGGGACGCCATGCGGGGAGGATCCTACCTGCTAGGCTCCGAGGCTGAGATGAAGCGACTGCTCGCCTGCATCGTGTTGCTCCTGCCGACCGCCTCCGGCGCGGCGGAGCCCTCCATTCAACTCATCGTCCAGATCGACGGCGACACCGTCGAGGTCGTCCAGAGCCGACCGACCGACCGGCCGGCCGGCGGCGCCGCGGTGACGACGGCCACGACTCGCATCGCCGAGTGGGCCGACCCGCAGAGCGGACAGCTGAGCGGCGAACGCTACGACCCGCCGGCGCGCGCCGCGGCCGTCGTGGTGCCGGCGACCGCCGCGGGCGCCCGGGTGCCGATCCAGGTCGGGGAGCGCACGCTGCACGTCGACGTGCCGATCTCCTCCCCGCGCGGTGAGGAAGAGGAGCCGCCCCCGGAGGTGTTCGAGATCTCGATCGCCGGGGATCCGGAGGACCACCAGGACATCGTGTTCCTGTCCGAGGGCTACCTCGAGGGCCAGGGCAACGACTTCCTGGCCGACGTCGACGCCGCGGTCGCGTACCTGTCGACGATCGAGCCGTACGACCGGTACCTGCCCTTCGTGAACGTCTACGCGGTCTTCGACGCGTCCCTGGAGGAGGGAGCCGACCACCTCGAGGCGAACCCTCAGGAGTTCGTCGCGACCAACCTCGGCTGCTTCTACGGCGCCTACGGCATCGACCGCTTGATCGACTGCTCCCCCGCGGCGGTGCTCGCGTTGGCGTCGTGGGCGCCGGGGGACGACGTTCGCGTCGTGCTCGTCAACGACGCGACCTACGGGGGCAGCGGCGGCCCCGACTACGCCGTCACCTACACCGGCGTCGACTTCGAGCAGGTCGCCGCCCACGAGATGGCCCACAGCGACGGCCAACTGGCGGACGAGTACAGCTACGGCTACCCCTCCGGCGGGGCCCAGACGCCCCTCCCGAACTGTCACTGGGAAGCCAGCGGCGTGCCCTGGCAGCCGTGGATCGACGAGGGCAGCGCGGGCGTCGACGCGTTCGCCCAGTGCAGCTTCACCGACTACTTCCGGCCCACCGACGAGGCCTGCATCATGAACGTGCTGCAGGACAGCTTCTGCGTCGTCTGCCGCGAGCAGCTGGTCCGCACCATCTACAGCCACGTCCCGTCGCTGCTGTTGTCCTCCTCCGCGGGGCCGTCCGAGCCCCTGGACGACGGGGACGAGGTCTCGCTGTGGGTCCAGACCCTGCAGCCCGGCGGCGAGCCCCTGTGGATCACCTGGTGGTGGGTGGAGGCGGGCGACCGCATCGCCGAGGGGCCGGGCATGGAGACCCTGCAGCTCAGTCCCACCGACCTCGCGGACGGCACCCAGACCGTGCGGGCCGTCGTCGAAGACCGCATCGGATGGGTGCTCGGCGACCTCCCGCACGCGATGGACGGGTCGGTGAACTGGACCATCGAGGTGGCCGAGGGGGCCGGCGGAGACGATGACGACGCGGGCGACGATGACGACGCGGACGACGACGACGACGGCGGCGGGCAGGGCTGCCAGGGCTGCGCCAAGAAGGAGGACGACAGCCGGGACGGCTTCAACCGGACCGGCCTGCTGCTCCCCGGGCTGCTGCTCCTGCTCGGCCTGCGGCGTCGGGCGGACTACTCGTAGAGCGACTCGATCAGGTCGTTGTAGGCCTTGATCACGTTGCGGCGCTTGAGCTTGAGCGTCGGCGTGAGCATGTCGTTGTCGGTCGTGAACTCGTCGGGAATCAGGGCGAACTCCTTGACCCGCTCGAAGCCCTTGAAGACGTCCTGGTGGTACCGGTCGAGCTGGGCCAGGTACAGCTCCCGCACCTTGTCGTGGCCGAGCAGGCCGCCCAGCTCCCCGGGCAGCCCCTGTTGCTTCGCCCAGTCGGTCAGCGCGGCGACGTCGGGCACGATGATGGCGACGTTGAACAGCTTGTTGGCGCCGAACACCATCACCTGGTTGATGAAGCCGGACAGCTTGAGCTGCTCCTCGAGCGGGGCGGGCACGACGTACTTGCCGTTCTCCAGCTTGTACTGCTCCTTGATCCGGCCCGTGATGTAGACGAAGCCGTCGCCGTCGACCCGGCCCAGGTCACCGGTGTGGAAGGCGCCGTCGGCGCGGATCACCTTCGCCGTCTCGTCGGCGAGGTTGTGGTAGCCCTGCATGATGTTGGGGCCGCGGATGAGGATCTCCCCCTCCTCCCCCATCTGGCCGTCGACTGCGCTGGTGTCGATGATGATCTCGACCCCGGGGATCGCCCTGCCGACCGAGCCGATCCGCTGGGAGCCCGGGTAGTTGGCGGTGGCGATGGGCGACGTCTCCGACAGGCCGTAGCCCTCGTAGACGGTGATGCCAACGGTGTCGATGAACTCGGCCACCTCGCGGCTGATCGCGGCGCCGCCGCTGAACGCGTATCGCAGGCGGCCGCCCAGGCCGGCGCGGACCTTGGCGAAGACCAGGCTGTCGAGCACCTTGTGCTTCAGGTCGACCCAGGCGCTGGAACGACCGGCCGCGGCGAGCTCCTTGCGCAGCCGGGCGTTGGACAGCGCGGCGTTGAACAGCACGCGAGAGATCGGCGAGCCGGCCTCGATCCTCTTGTTCAGACCGTCGTAGATGCGGTTGAAGATGCGCGGCACGCTGAAGAGCAGCGTCGGCTGCACCTCGGGCAGGTAGCCGATCAGCCTGCTGACGTCGTCGCAGATCGCCATCGACGCGCCGAAGCTCGTGCCGCAGTGCAGCTCGACCGTCTGGCCGAAGCTGTGGGCCCACGGCAGGAACGACAGCGAGCGATCCGCTTCCTCCATGGGGAAGAGCGTCTGCACCGCGTTGACGTTGCTGGTGATGTTGCCGTGGGTCAGCCGCACGCCCTTGGGCTTGCCGGTGGTGCCCGACGTGTAGATGAAGCCGCACAGGTCCTCGGGGTCGGGGTCGGCCGCGGACGAGGGGCTGTCGGCGCCCGCGGCGACCAACCCCTGGAACGACAGCGGGTCCTCGACCGAGCCTCGCAGGTCCACGATCTGCTCCAGCGTCTCCGCCTCCTGCAGCAGAGGCGCCGTCTTCGCGGCGATGTCGGCGTTGGCGACGAGCAGCACCTTGGCGCCGCTGTCTTTCACGATGTGCGCCCAGTCGGCGTAGTTCTGCTTCTGGTACATCGGCACGTAGCAGGCGCCGGCGCTGTACGTCGCGTGGGCGCCGACCGCCCACTCGGGGCAGTTGTCCGCGATCACCGCGACCCGATCGCCCGGCGCCACGCCGAGCGACACGAGGCCCCCCCGGAACCGGTCGACCAGCTCGCCGAACTCCCGGTAGGTGATGAACTCCCAGCTCCCGTCCGCCCTCCGGGTGCCCATGTAGGGGTTGCCGCCGAAGCGGGCGACAGACTGCTGGATCAGGTCTGGCAGGTTGCGGAACTGCGGCGCGGTCATCGGCTTCCTCCGAGGCGGCCGGTTGTAGTCGAGCCGACGCGGCGGAGCAAGGAGCGCTCGGACGCTCAGCCGGCGCGGGCGGCCGGCCCCTGGGCGAGGCGTACGGCGACGGCGGCGCGGAGCGGCTCCAGCTCCGCCGCGGTCTCGTAGTCGGGCCTCGCCGCCACCGCCTTCGCCTCGACCCGCGCCGCCTCGAGCAGCTCCCCGAACCGTGGGGTGGTCGACAGCCGGAACGCCGGGGCGCCGGACTGGCGGGCCCCGACGAGGTCGCCGGGGCCTCGAATCGCCAGGTCGTGGTCGGCGATCTCGAAGCCGTCGTCCGTCGAGCAGAGGACGGCGAGGCGCTCGTGCTCGGCGGGCCGATCGGTCAGCAACAGGCAGCGCCCGCCGCGCTCGCTCCGTCCGATCCGCCCGCGGAGCTGGTGCAGCTGGGCGAGGCCGAAGCGATCCGCGTCGAGCACCACCATCACCGTCGCCTCCGACACGTCTACGCCGACCTCGACCACCGTCGTTCCGACGAGGACCTGGATCCGCCCGGCCCGGAACAGCTCCAGCGCCCGCTCCTTGGCGGCCGAGTCCATCCGGCCGTGGAGCACGCCCACGCGCAGCCCCGCCAGCGGCCCGTCGGCCAGCCGCTCGGCGGTCGGCACCGCGGCGTGGCCATCCCCGCGACCGTCGACCCGGGGACAGACGACGAACGCCCGCTCCCCCGCGTCCACGGCCGACCGCACCACCTGCCACGCCTCCCCCTGGCGCTCCGTCGGCCACAGGCCCGTCCGCCGTTCGCCGCGCGCAGGCCGCTCGTCGAGCACCGACAGGTCGAGGTCGCCGAACATCGTCAGGGCGAGCGACCGGGGGATCGGGGTCGCGGTCATCGCCAGCAGGTGGGGCTCCGGCCCCTTCTCGGTCAAGCGCGCGCGCTGGAACACCCCGAAGCGGTGCTGCTCGTCGACCACGGCGAGCTCCAGGGCGGCGAACTCCACGCCCTCCTGGAACAGCGCGTGGGTGCCCACCACGATCGCGACCTCACCCGCCGCGACGCGGGCCCGCTGGGCCCGGCGCTCGGCCGCCCCCTGCCCGCCCGTGAGCATCGCCACCCGGTCGTCGCCGTACAGCGCACGGGCCCGCTGCAGCCACTGGCCCGCCAGCACCTCCGTCGGGGCGAGCACCGCCGCCTGCCCCCCCGCTTCGACTACGTCCGCCGCGGCGAGCAGCGCCGTCACGGTCTTGCCGGCCCCGACGTCCCCCTGGAGCAGCCGCTGCATCGGCCGGCCCGACGCCATGTCGAGCCGCAGCTCGTCCAGGACCCGCCGCTGGGCCCCGGTGAGCGGGAACGGGAGCGCCCCCGCCAGGGCGTCCCGCAGGTCCCCCGGGGGGTCGGGCGAGGCCGGCCCGCCCCGCGCCGCGAGCTCCTCCCGCCGACGACGCAGCGCGACCTGCAGCACGAACAGGTCCTCCCACAGCAGCGCCTCGTGGGCGGGGTGTCGACCGGCCTGGAGCGCCGGTACGTCGTCCACCCCGTCGGGGAAGTGCACCGCTCGGAGGGCCTCCGCCCGGGTCGGCAGCCCCAGCCGGGTCCGGAGCCCGCCGGGCACCCGGTCCGGCACCCCCGTCGCGAAGTCTTCGAACGCCCGGTGGATGAGGCTGCGCAGGGTGCGCTGACCGATGCCGTCGGGCAGCGAGTAGACCGGCACCACGATTCCGCGGTGCACTCCTTCGGTCCGGGCGTCCGCCCGTTCGAACTCCGGGTGCGTGAGACGGAGCGGCGGTCCCCGCTTGTCGACCGCGCCGAGCAGGCAGACCCGGTCGCCTCGGCTGAACGCCTTGCGCACCCAGGGCGCGGGCCGGAACCAGGTCGCGAGCACGCTGCCGGTGCCGTCGCTGACCGCCACCTCCAGGAACCGCATCCGACGGCCTCGGCCGCTGCGCACACCGGTCACCTCGCCGAACACGACCGCGTCGACGCCGGGCTTCAGCTCCCGGATCGGGGTGGCCGAGCTGCGGTCCTGGTAGCGGCGAGGGAGGTGGTGGAGCAGATCCGCGACGGTGTGCAGGCCCGCGGTGCTCAGCGCGTCCCGCTTGACGGGACCGACGCCCTTGAGGCGATCGACGGGGACCGCCGCGTCGCTCATGGCGCCGCCTTCGCGGTCACTCGTAGACGACGTCCGTGATGACCACGGTGCGGTCGCCCTTGGGCACGCGGATGATGACCTCGTCGTCGATCTCCTTGCCCAGCAGGGCGCGGCCGATGGGCGACTCGATCGAGATCTTGCCCTTGCTGACGTCCGACTCGAAGCCCCCGACCAGCTGGTAGGTCAGCGACTCGTCCGTGTCGACGTCCTCGAGGCTGACCCGCGCTCCGAACATGACCCGGTCGCCCTCGAGCTGGCTCGGATCGATGACCTCGGCCATCGAGAGCTTCGCCTCCAGGTCGCGGATCATCGCCTCGATCATCCCCTGCTTGTCCTTGGCGTAGTCGTACTCGGCGTTCTCGCTCAGGTCGCCGTGGGCGCGCGCCACCTCGATCGCCTTGACGATGGCCGGTCGCTCCACCTCGACGAGCCGGCGGACCTCGGCCTTGAGCGCGATGTGACCTGCGGGAGTGATCGGGTACCTCTTCAACACGGCGCCTCCAAAGAAGCGGGGAGTGTAGTGACGACGCGGCTCAGCGCAAGCTCTGTGTGCGCTGGCGGTCGCTCAGAGCGTGAGCAGGCCCCGGTCGTCGTCGAGACCGACGTGGCCCCGCTCGCCGTCCCACTCGTAGACGGTGCGACCGCCGAAGATGGTGCGTTCGACGCGCGTCGGCAGCTGCCACCCCAGGAACGGCGTGTTGTCGGACTTGCCGTACAGGGTCGCCCGGCTCACGTCCTGGTGACCGTCGGGGTCGATGATCGTCACGTCGCCGGGGGCGCCGACGGCGAGCCGCCCGACGTCCAGCCCGAACGTCTCGGCCGGGCCCGACGTGAGCATGCGCACGGCCGTCATCAGGTCGATGTGGCCGGCCTGGACCAGCCGGTACGTCAGCCCCCACGCCGTCTCCAGCCCGATCACGCCGAAGGACGCGAGCTCGAACTCGACCTCCTTCTCGATCGTGGAGTGGGGGGCGTGGTCGGTGGCGATGGCGGCGATCGTGCCGTCGTTCATCGCCTCGATGACCGCCTCGACGTCTGCGCCGGCCCGCAGCGGGGGCGCCATCTTGTACGACGTGTCGTACCCCCGGACCGCCTCGTCCGTGAGCGTGAAGTGGTGCGGCGTCACCTCGGTCGTGACGTGGATGCCGCGCTCCCGGGCGTCGCGGATCATGCGCACCGCGCCGGCGGTGGAGACGTGGGCGACGTGGACGTGCCCGCCGGTCAGCTCGGCGAGGATGATGTCCCGCGCGACCATCACGTCCTCGGCCGCGCCGGGGATGCCCTGCAGGCCGAGCTCGGTGGAGACCGGCCCTTCGTGCATGCAGCCGCCGGACAGGCACGAATCCTCTTCGTGCACGACCACCGGCACGCCGATGGTCCGGGCGTACTCGAGCGCGCGCCGCATCAGGTGGGCGTCCATGACGGGCAGGCCGTCGTCGGACACCGCGACGGCACCCTGGTCGACCATGTCGCCGATCTCGGCGAGCTCCCCGCCCTTCATCCCCCGGGACACCGCCCCGATGGGGAGCACCCGGCAGAGACCGCAGGCGTTCGCCTTCTCGACGATGTACCGGGTCACCGCGCCGCTGTCGTTGACCGGCGTGGTGTTGGCCATGCAGCAGACGGTCGTGAAGCCGCCGGACACCGCGGCCCGTGAGCCGGTCTCGACCGTCTCCTTGTACTCGTGGCCCGGCTCGCGGAAGTGGACGTGCAGATCGACGAAGCCGGGCAGGACCCAGTGCCCCTTCGCCCGGACCACCTCCGCCCCGCGGGGGGCGTCCAGGCCCGGGCCGATCCCGGCGATCTTGCCGTCGGCGCCGATCAGGACGTCGGTGACCTCGTCGAGCCCCGAGGCGGGATCGATGACGCGGCCGCCGCGCACGACCATGGCTCGTCCAGCCGCCATCAGCCTCGCCCCTCCTTGCGGGCGGAGCGCTCTCCGCCGAGCACCAGGTACATCGCCGCCATGCGGACCGCGACGCCGTTCTCGACCTGGTCGAGGATCACCGACCAGTCGCCGTCGGCCACCTCGGCCTCGAGTTCGACTCCCCGGTTGACGGGGCCGGGGTGCATGATCACCACGTCCTTGCGCGCCCAGCGGGTCAGCTTGTCCCGGTTGAGGCCGAAGCGGCGGGAGTACTCGCGCGACGACGGGAAGTAGTGCCCGCCGCGGCTCAGCCGCTCCTTCTGGATCCGGAGCATCATCACCACGTCCGCCCCGTCGATGCCGCTGCGGAGCTGGTCGTGCACCTCGACCCCCATCTGCTCCACCCCCATCGGGATGAGCGTGCGCGGCCCGCAGACGCGGACCTTGGCGCCGAGCTTGGTGAGGCCCCAGATGTTCGAGCGCGCCACCCGCGAGTGGGTGATGTCGCCGACGATGGTGACCGTCCGACCGCGGATGCCGCCCAGGGCGCGCCGGATGGTCAGCAGGTCGAGCAGCCCCTGGGTCGGGTGCTCGTGGCGACCGTCTCCGGCGTTGATGATGCAGGTCCCGGGCAGCTCCCTGCTCAGGAGCGCCGCGCCACCCGCCCGGCGGTGCCGCACGACGATGACGTCGGGGTGCATCGCGGCGAGGTTCTTCGCGGTGTCCAGGAGCGTCTCGCCCTTGGTGGCGGAGCTGCTGCCGCCGCTGATGCTGAAGGTGTCCGCCGACATCCGCTTCGCGGCGATGTCGAAGGAGACCTTGGTCCGCGTCGACGGCTCCAGGAACAGGTGCACGACCGACTTGCCGCGCAGCGTCGGGACCTTCTTGATCGTGCGGAGGTTCAGCTCCCGGAACTGGTCGGCGACGTCCAGGATGTGCGAGATCTCGTCCGCCGAGAGGTGCTGCAGGCCGAGCAGGTCCTTGCGCGCGAAGCCGGTGCCGGTCTCGTCGTAGCGGGTCACGCCGCCCCTCCGGGGTGCAGGACCACGCGGTCGGACTGACCCGCCGAGTCCGCCGCCTCGACCTCGATCCGGTCGCTCCGCTCGGACTTGATCGTGCGACCGACGAAGTCCGCCTGGATCGGAAGCTCCCGCCAGCCCCGGTCGACGAGCACCGCGAGCTTGATCCAGCGCGGTCGCCCGTAGTCGTGCACCACGCCCATGGCGGCCCGCACGGTCCGCCCCGTGTAGAGCACGTCGTCGACGAGCACGATCCCGGTGCCCTCCATGTCCCCCGGGAGCTCGGTCTCGCCGAACGTGGGGCTCTCGAGGCCGGTGTACAGGTCGTCGCGGTACAGGGTGATGTCGATGGCGCCGACGCTGGGGCGCGCGCCCTCCGCCTCGGCGATCAGGTCCGCGAGGCGCTCGGCCAGGGGGACCCCGCCGCGCCGGATCCCGACCAGCGAGATCGGCACATCGGACGGACAGACGTCCACGATCTCGGAGGCCATCCGGCGCAGGCAGCGCCGCACTCCGTTGCCGTCCAGGATTTGCTGGGAGGCGCTCAAACCGGGGGCACCTTGCATCGATCGCGAGGCGCTCGCAAGGGGTCAGCGCACGCTATTTTCCAGCGCTACCGAACCCGGTGGAAGAAGCGTTTCCAGCGGACCTTGCCGAGCCACTCCCCGCAGCGGTTCATCGACAGCCAGACGAACATCGCCCGCCCCTTCACGTACCGGATCGGGACCTGCCCGAACACGCGGCTGTCGCTGCTGTTGTCGCGGTTGTCCCCCATCGCGAAGAAGTGGTCGTCCCGCACCGTGATCGGGCCGAAGTTCTCACCCGCCTGCACGCCGTCCTTGGCGAGCACCGAGTAGGTCTTGCCGGTGGGGCTGGTCTCCGAGTAGAGCCGGACCCGTTCTTCGCCGCAGCTCTGGGACTGGTAGCGGTACTCCCGCTCGTAGGTGCGCGTGTGCTCCTCATCGTTGATGAACAGCACCCCGCCGCGCACCTCGACCACGTCCCCCTCCAGGGCGACGACCCGCTTGATGTAGTCGACCTTCTGGTCGTTGGGGTATCGGAACACGACGACGTCGCCGCGGTCCGGCTCGTCCCACTCCAGCAGCGTAGTGCCCCCCTTGGGGATGCGACGGCCGAGGAAGGCGTAGGGGATCTCGCTGCGGTAGCTGAGCTTGTTGACGAAGATGAAGTCACCGATCGCCAGCGTCTCGACCATCGAACCGGACGGGATCTTGAACGCCTCGATGACGAAGAAGCGGAGCAGCAGGGCGACGGAGAGGGCGATGCCGATCGCCTCGACGTACTCGCGGAACGTCGACTTCGGCTTGCCGGCCGGGTTGGGCGGGACTTCGCTCGTCGTGGGTTCGTCGCTCATTCGTCCAGCTTGAGCACCGCGAAGAAGGCCTCCTGCGGGATCTCCACCGATCCCACCGCCTTCATGCGCGCCTTGCCCTTCTTCTGCTTCTCCAGCAGCTTCCGCTTGCGGGAGATGTCGCCGCCGTAACATTTGGCCGTCACGTTCTTTCGAAAGGCCTTGATGTTGGTGCGCGCGATTACCTTGCGCCCGATCGCGGCCTGGATGGGTACCTGAAACATCTGGCGGGGGATGTATTCCTTCAGCTTGCTCGTGAGCTTCTGACCCATGCCGAAGGCGCGGTCCCGGTGACAGATGACGCTCAGGGCGTCGACGACCTCGCTGTTGACGAGGATGTCCATCTTGACCAGCGGCGCGACCTCGAAGCTGGCGAGCTCGTAGTCCAGGGACGCATAGCCGCGGGTGGCGGACTTCAGCTTGTCGTAGAAGTCGAAGACGATCTCCGCGAACGGCAGGTCGTACTGGACCACCACCTTGGTCGCCGAGAGGTACTCCATGCCCAGCTGGCGGCCCCGCTTCTCCTCGCACAGGCGGATGACCGAGCCGACGTGCTCGGCCGGCACGTGCACCCGGGCGTGGACCCGGGGCTCGGACATGTCCTGCAGGACCAGCGCGTCGGGCACGTCGCTGGGACGATGCAGCTCCAGCTCCTCGCCCGTCTCCTTGAGGCGCGCCTTGTAGACGACGTTGGGCGCGGTGGTGATGAGGTTGAGCTCGTACTCGCGCTCCAGCCGCTCCTGGATGATCTCCATGTGGAGCAGACCGAGGAAGCCACAGCGGAAGCCGAAGCCGAGCGCCTCCGACGTCTCCGGTTCCCACGAGAAGGAGGCGTCGTTGAGCGACAGCTTCGTCAGCGCGTCCCGCAGGTCGTCGTAGTCGGCAGGGTCGACCGGGAACACGCCCGCGAACACCATCTGCTGGGGCTCGCGGAAGCCGGACAGCGGCTCTTCGCACGGGTTGCGGGGATCCGTCACGGTGTCGCCGACCCGGGTCTCCCCGATGTCCTTGATGCCCGTGACCACCAGGCCCACTTCGCCGGCGCCGAGCTCCTCGACCGCGACCGACGCCGGGGCCTTGACGGCCAGCGCGTTGACCTCGACCTCGTTCCGGGTCGACATGAACCGGATCTTCTGGCGCTTGCGGAGCACGCCGTCGACGACGCGCACCAGGCAGATGACCCCCTGGTAGCTGTCGTACCAGGAGTCGATGATCAGCACCCGGAGCGGCGCCTCGCGGTCACCCGTCGGCGCGGGGATGTGGGCGACCACCGCCTCCAGGCAGTCCCGCACGCCCAGGCCCGTCTTCGCTGAGGCGTGCACCGCGTGGGTGCAGTCGACGCCGACGTGGTCCTCGAGCTCCTCGACCACCGCGTCGGGGTCGGCCCCCGGCAGGTCGATCTTGTTGAGCACCGGGACCTGCTCCAGGTCCGCCTCGAGGGCGAGGTAGATGTTGGCCAGCGTCTGCGCCTGGATGCCCTGGGCGGCGTCGACGACCAGCAGCACGCCCTCGCAGGCGGCGAGGGACCGGGAGACCTCGTAGCTGAAGTCGACGTGGCCGGGGGTGTCGATCAGGTTGAGCTGGTAGGTCTCACCATCGTCGGCCTTGTAGTCGAGCCGGACGGTGTTGGCCTTGATCGTGATGCCGCGCTCCCGCTCCAGGTCCATGGAGTCGAGGTACTGGGCCTTCATCTCGCGATCGGAGACGCTGCCGGTGAGCTCGATCATCCGGTCGGCGAGCGTCGACTTGCCATGGTCGACGTGCGCGATGATCGCGAAGTTGCGGATGTGGGAGAGGTCCGACACGGCCGCCGCCTTGTACATCAAGGGGCCGCCGGGGGCCACACCCGGCCGCACCGGACGGCCCCGAATTTGGCGCAAATGACCGTTGACACCCCCGAACTGGTCCGATAAAAGCTGCCGGCTCGTCGGGACACCGGCGGACAGCATGTCCCGCAAGGACGTGCGAAAGCGAACCGGAGAAGAACTCGATGGCGAACCACAAGAGCGCGCTCAAGCGAGTGCGGCAGAACCACAAGCGCCGCCTCCGCAACCGCCTGCACCGCGGTCGCATGCGCACGCAGGTCAAGAAGTTCCGAGCGGCCCTCGCCGCGAACGACGTGGAAGCCGCTGGCGCGGCCCTGGGTGCGGCGATCAGCCTCACCGACCGTGCCCAGTCCAAGGGCGTGATTCACAAGAACACGGCCTCCCGCAAGATTTCCCGGCTCCAGGCGGCTTACAACAAGCTGTCCGCAGGGGCCTAGCAGTACGCAGAGACTCGCGCAGGCGCAGACGCAGACCACGCACCCGCTGAAGCAGAAGCTCGAGGCCGGAGGGAAAGCCCCCTCCGGCCTCGTCTGCTTGGTGAGGTGGTCTAGGAGCCTGGAGCGCATTGGAGCCCGAGCCCCGTGAGACCGGGGCGTCCGAGGCCAAGGCGCGACGAGGAGATGCATCGGGAATGCGCGACGAGGAGCAACGCCGGGATCGGGCGCATCCGGTCCTCGGGGCGACAGGCGGCTATGCGCTCCAGGCTCCTAGCGCCCGATGACGTCGGCGATGGCGGTCTCGACCGACCACTTCGGGTCGATCCGGTAGCCACCCTTGAGGGCAGACTCGGCCGCGAGCATGCGGCTGCTGGCGCGCTGCAGCTCGCCCAGGCGATAACGGCCGAGCTGATCCCGCCACTTCCAGAGCATGTTGGGCGCCACCCCGGCGGCGCGGAGCGCGTCGTCGCCGCTGCTGCCGTGGGCGATCGCCCGCTCGGCCGCGAGCAGCTGTCGGACGCGCCGGGCGACGAGGTTGTAGACGGAGAAGGGCGTCTGTCCCTGGCCCCACAGCAGCTGCAGGCAGCGCAGGGCCGACTCCCGCCGGCGCTGGCCGACCGCGTCCAGCAGCCCCCACAGCGCCTCGGTGTTGCGCCCCACGAGCACCTGCTGCAGATCCTCGACGGAGATCCGGTCGCTGTCGTCGCCGACGAAGAGCGCCGCGTGCCGCAAGCCGTTGGCGATCTGGGCCAGGTCGTTGCCCATCAGGTCCTCGAAGAGGCTCGCCCCCCCACGCTCCAGAGCCTTGCCCAGGGCATCGGCCTCCGCCTCGATCCAGCTCGAGAGGTTGCGCCCGTACAGCTTCCTGAACTCGCACCAGCGGCCGTGCTTCTTGATCGCCTTGGCCAGCTTCTGGCGGCCGTCGAAGACCTTCTTGGCGCCGTCCGCGCCCAGGAAGATGAGCACCGTGGTGGGGGACGGGTTGGAGCAGTACTCCGCGAGCCGCGCCTGGGACTCGGCGTTGAGCTTGGCCGCGTTGCGCACGACGATGACCCGGCGACTCGCCATCATCGGCAGGTGCTGGGCGGCGCCGGCGATCGCGTCACCCGACGCCGATCCGCCCTCGAACACCTGCTCGTTGAAGCCTCGCGGGCCCCCCGCCACCGCGGCCGCGAAGAGCAGATCGTAGGCCTGTCGCTGCAGGTGGGGTTCGGGGCCGAACAGCACGTAGATGGGCTTCAGCTCGCCGCCCCGAACATCGGCGCGGACGTCACCGAACGGGTCGGCCTTTCCTCTGCCTCGAGCCGCCATCGCGCGCCAGCCTAGCCCGGCACGATGTTGACGAGGCGGCCGGGCACGTACTTGACGAAGCGGGGGGGCTTGTCGCCGACCCACTTGCGGACCGAGTCTCGGGCCATCGCGGCGGCGACCACCTCGGCTTCGGCGCTCGAGGCCGGCACCTGCAGCTCGTCGCGCTTCTTGCCCTGGACCATCACCACGATCGTGATCTCGTCCTCGGCCGCCACGTCGGCGTCGGCCTCGGGCCACGGCTGGTCCTCCACCAGGCCGTCGCCGCCGATCGTCTCCCACAGCTCGTCGGCGAAGTGCGGCGCGAACGGGCTCAGCATCAGCAGCACCGTCCGGGCCGCCTCGGCGAACGCGTCGGCGTCGCCGCTGCTCAGCTCGACCGGCTTGCCTTCCTTGCTCTCGAAGGACGCCATCGCGTTGGACAGCTCCATGATCGCGGCGATGGCGGTGTTGAACACCAGGCGACGCTCGATGTCGTCGGTCACCTTCGCGATCGTCTGGTGCAGGGTCCGGCGCAGCGCCTGGCCCGCCTTGCTGATGCCATCGAACGTGCCCTGGGCGTCGCGGATCAGGTCGACTCGCCGCTGGACCAGCCGCCAGACCCGGGACAGGAAGCGGGCGCTCCCTTCGACCCCGGTGTCGGCCCAGTCCAGGTCCTTGTGAGGCGGCGCCGCGAACAGGCAGAACAGCCGCGCGGTGTCCGCTCCGAAGCGCCCCATCAGGGCTTCGGGATCGACCACGTTCTTCTTGGACTTGGACATCTTGATGACGGGGCCGATCTCGACCTCCGCGCCGTCCTTCAGGAACGCGCGACGCTCCTCGCCCTCGGTCCGGATGTCGACGTCCGTCGGGAAGTAGTACTTGCGGTCGGTCCCCTCCCCCGTGCTGTAGGTCTCGTGGCAGACCATCCCCTGGCACAGCAGGTTGGTGAACGGCTCGTCGACCTCGACGATCCCCAGGTCCCGCAGGACCTTCGTGTAGAAGCGCGCGTACAGCAGGTGCATCACCGCGTGCTCGATGCCCCCGACGTACTGGTCGACGGGCAGGAAGCGACGCGCCTGGTCGGGATCCACCATGCCGCCGGTGAAGTGCGGCGAGCAGTAGCGGATCTGGTACCAGCTGCTCTCCATGAAGGTGTCGAACGTGTCCGTGTCCCGGCGCGAGGCCGCCCCGCAGGACGGACAGTCGACCTTCCAGAACGACTCCAGCGCGGGCAGCGGCGAGCCGCCGTGCCCGGCCAGGTCGACGTCTTCGGGCAGCACCACCGGCAGGTCCGCCTCGGGGACCGGCACGATCCCGCAGGCGCCGCAATGGATCATCGGCACCGGGGAGCCCCAGAAGCGCTGACGGCTCAGCCCCCAGTCCCGCAGCCGGAAGTTGATCGTCGCGCTCCCGGAGTCGCCGTCGACCAGCTCCTGCACCACCGCGCCCTTGCCGTCGGTGCTGTGGAGGCCGTCGTGGGGGCCGCTGTTCAGCATCGTCCCCTCGCCCGCGAACGCCTCTGTCATGGTGGCGACGTCCAGCGCGTCGACGCCGTCGGGCTGGATCACGACGACCTTGTCGATGCCGTACTTGTCGGCGAACTCGAAGTCCCGCTGGTCGTGGGCGGGCACCGCCATGACCGCGCCGGTTCCGTAGTCGGCCAGCACGAAGTTGGCGGTGTAGATCGGCACGCGTCGCCCGTTGACCGGGTTGATCGCGTGGCGCCCGGTGAACAGCCCCTTCTTCTCGGTCTTGTCGTCCATCCGGGCGGCCTTGTCCGTCGTGCCCATCTCGTCGATGAACGCCAGGACGGCGGCCTCCTGCTCCGTGCCGACGCACAGCTTGCGCGTCCACGGATGCTCGGGCGCCAGGGACATGAAGGTGCAGCCGTACAGCGTGTCCGGCCGGGTGGTGAAGACCTCCAGGGGGCCGTCGATGCCGTCGATGTCGGCCGCGTCGGCCACCTCGAACAGGATCGAGGCGCCGTGGGACTTGCCGATCCAGGCTTCCTGCTGGACCGTCACCGCCGACGGCCAGCCGCCCAGCTTCGCCAGGTCGTCCAGCAGCTCGTCCGCGTAGTCGGTGATGCGCAGGTACCACTGCTCCATCTCGCGCTGGCGGACCGTCCCGTGTCCGCGCCAGCAACTGCCGTCCTCGACCTGCTCGTTGGCCAGGACGGTGCCGCAGCCGTCGCACCAGTTCAGCAGCCCCTTCTTGCGGTAGGCCAGGCCGCGCTCCCACATCTTGATGAAGACCTGCTGCTCCCACCGGTAGTAGTCGGGGTCGCAGGTGGTCAGCTCGCGGGACCAGTCGTAGGCGAAGCCCAGCCGCTTCAGCTGGTCGCGCATGGTTGCGATGTTGGCGCGGGTCCAGGTGGCCGGGTGGGTGCCGTGCTCGCGCGCGGCGTTCTCGGCCGGCAGGCCGAAGGCGTCCCAGCCCATCGGGTGCAGCACGTCGAAGCCGCGGGCGCGCTTGAAGCGGGCCAGCACGTCGCCGATGGAGTAGTTGCGCACGTGCCCCATGTGCAGCTTGCCGCTGGGGTACGGGAACATCTCCAGCATGTAGAACTTCGGGCGATCCCCCCCGTCATCGGCGACGGCGAAGGTGCGGTCCGCGTCCCAGCGGGCCTGCCACTTCGCCTCGATGGCGGAGGGTCGATAGGCGGTCTCTTCGGTGGTCATCGGCTGGCTCCCTCGGATCCGAGGAGCGGGATGGATAGCACATTCAGGGCCCCCCGACGCAGCAGCGTCGGCGGGTCCGTGAGGAGGTCGATCAAGGTCGACGGCGTGCCCCCCGCGCACCGCCCGCGGTCGACCGCGTGGTCGGGTCTCAGGGCATCGAGATCGACGTCCTCGAACGCCCCCGGAGGCGGCTCCCCGGCCCGGTTGGCGGACGTCGAGATCAGGGGTTCACCGAGCGACGTGAGCACGCGTCGGAGCCACGCATCGCCAGGCACCCTCACGCTGATCGTGGGTTCACCGTCGCGCTCCCCGAGCAGGCCGGGCGGCAGCCCCTCACGCGCGGGGCCGATCAACGTCAACGGGCCCGGCCAGGCCTCGTCGGCGAGAGCGTGGGCGGCGTCGGGGATCCGGCTCCACAGGGAGAACGCCATCGCGGCGTCGGCCGCCACGACGAGGAACGGTCGCCCCGGCGGGCTCCCCTTGGCCGCCCGCACCCGCTCGACGCCGGCCTGACCGGCCGACAAGGCGGTGCCGATGCCGTACACGGTCTCGGTCGGGTAGACGACGAGCCCGCCGTCGCGAAGGACGCGCAGGAGGGCTTCCATGGTCAGCGGTTCTGGAGCTCCCGGTCCGCCGCCTCGACCTTCGCCTTCATCGCGACCCGGTCCGCCTCCAGCCGGGCGAGCACCTCGTCGTCGGAGGTGGCCAGGATCTGCACGGCGAGGATCGCCGCGTTGCGGGCGCCGGCCCGACCGATCGCCACGGTGGCGACGGGCAGCCCGGGCGGCATCTGCACCGTCGCGAGCAGCGCGTCCATGCCGTCGAGGGACGCCGCGATGGGGACCCCGATGACCGGCAGCGTGCTGTGGGCGGCCGCCGCGCCGGCGAGGTGGGCGGCCATCCCGGCGCCGCAGATCAGGACCCCGACGCCGCGCGCCCGAGCGGTGCTGCAGAACTCGGCCGCCGCCTCGGGCGTGCGGTGCGCGGACATCACCCGCCACTCGTAGTCGATCCCGAAGCGGTCCAGCGTGTCGGCGCACGCCTGCATGACCTCTCGGTCGCTGATCGAACCCATCAAGATGCCAACGGAAGCGCTCATCGAATCACCCTCTCTGTGCGGCGCCAGTGCGCCATGCGATGTCAGTTCGGAAGGCCATGCCCTCCCAGCGGATCTGGTCCACGACCGCGTAGGCGCGGTCCCGAGCCTGAGCGACGGTGTCCCCGCGCGCGGTGACGCCGAGCACCCGGCCGCCGTTCGTCAGCAGGGCGCCGTCATCGGCTCGGCGGGTCCCGGCGTGGAAGACGACCACGTCGTCGTCGTCCGCCGGCACGCCGTTGATCGGCAACCCCTTGTCGTAGGGGCCCGGGTAGCCGCCGCTGACCAGGACCACGCACAGGGTCGCCCCGTCGAAGAAGCGGGGGGCCGGGGCCGACCCGAGCGTGCCGTCGGCCGTGGCCGCGAGCAGCGGCAGGAGGTCCGACTCCATCGCCAGCAGGAGCGGCTGGCACTCGGGATCACCGAAGCGGCAGTTGAACTCGACCACCCGGGGGCCCCGGTCGGTCAGCATCAGCCCGGCGTACAGCAGCCCCTGGTAGGGCGTGCCGTCGGCCACCATGCCTCTGGCCGCCGGGATCAGGACGTCGTCCGTGACCCGCCGCAGGAGCGCGTCGTCCACCGCCGGGACCGGGGTGTAGGCGCCCATGCCGCCGGTGTTGGGCCCTTCGTCCCCCTCGAACCGGCGCTTGTGGTCCTGAGAGGCCTGCAGGGGGACCACCGTCTCGCCGTCGACGAGCGCGAACACCGTCGCCTCTTCGCCCGCCATGAACTCCTCGACCACCACCCGGTCGGCGGCAGCCCCGAACCGCCCTTCCACGACCATCTGGCGGCCTGCGTCGACCGCCTCCTCGCGCGTGAAGCAGACGATGACGCCCTTGCCCGCGGCGAGCCCATCGGCCTTGACCACCGTCGGCAAAGGGCAGGTCAGCAGGTGGGCCTGGAGGGCGGCGCCGTCGTCGAACACCGTCGCGCCGGCGGTCGGGATGCCGTGTCGCTCCATGAAGTCCTTGGCGAACGACTTGCTCCCCTCCAGCCGCGAGGCGGCAGCCGACGGACCGAACACGCTCACGCCGCCGGCTCGGAGGGAGTCCGCGAGGCCGTCGACGAGCGGGGCTTCGGGGCCGATGACGACCAGGTCCACCCCCTGGTCGCGGCAGGCGGCGAGGGTCGCGGCGTGGTCTCCCACGTCGAGCGCGAGCGAGCGCGCGACTTCGGACGTGCCGGCGTTGCCGGGCGCCACGAGCAGGTCGTCGCAGGACGGCGACCGGGCGATCTTCCAGCAGAGGGCGTGTTCGCGCCCTCCGCCGCCGATGACGAGCACACGCATGGCGGCAGCCTCCACGGGGAGGCGGACTGTTGCAGGAACTCAGCCGGCGTTCAACCCGCTGCGGGCGGCCCGGCGATCACAGCCCCAGCTGGAACGCCTGGCGACGGGGAGCGACGGCGGTGGCGTCCAGCTTCAGGGCCTTGCCGATCTCCTCGGCGGCCTGGTCGTTCTCGCCTCGACGGGCCAGCGCCTCGGCCAGCCGGGTGTGGGACCACGCGCTCTCCCCGCCGTAGCCGTGGCCCTTCTCGTAAGCCGAGACGGCGTCGTCGGTGCGGCCCTGCTCCAGCAGCGTGTCGGCCATGTACACGTGGTAGACGCCCTTGTTGTGGACCAGGGTCAGCAGCGCGCGGAACAGCGCGCTGGCGGCGGCGTGCTGGCGGCTGCGGTACTCGACGAGGCCCAGGTAGAAGGCCGCGCCCTCGCTTCGGTCGTCCTGCTCGCGGGCCTTGCCGAGCCAGCGCCGCGCGTTCCCGAGGTCACCGTGGTGGAACAGCACGATGCCGGTCGCGGCGTACAGCGGCGGGTCGAACGCGGTCTTGCTCGACGCCTCCCTGAGCCGCGCGGCGAGGGGCGCCAGATCCGGGAGCGGCTCGAAGAACAGGCCCGGTTCACGCACCCGGGCGTAGGCCAGCGGATCGCGTCCGACGTGCTCCAGGATGTCGGCCGCGGCGACGCCGGTGCTGCCCTGGTCGAGCCGGACGTCGGCCTTCCACAGGTACGCCGGGACGAACGTGGGGTCGACCTCGATGGCGCGGTCGTACGCTTCGAGCGCGTCCAGCCCCTGGCCCGCGGCGGCGGACGCCCGGCCGGACCAGAAGAGGATCGTCGCCCGCTCCAGCGTCGTCAGGGACTTGTCCTCGGCCTTCGTGAACAGCGGGATCGAGGCGCCCGCCTCGTCCCGGGCGATCATCGTCACGCCCTTCTGGAAGAGGCCGGCGGAGTAGTTGCGATCCTCCTTGAGGACCGCCTCGATCGCCTCCATGGCGCCGTCCAGGTCGCCGGCCAGTCGACGGGCCGCCGTCAGGTGCACCCCGACCTCCTTGCGCTCCACGATCTTGAGCTCGGGCCCGCCCTCCGCGAGCAGCGGCGCGAGCAGCTGAGCCGCCCGCTCGGGGGTCCCGTCGACCTGGTAGGCGATGATGGCGCGGCCGATGATCGCGTCCCGGCCGGACGGGTTGATCTCGATCGCCCGGTCGTAGTGGCCCGACGCCTTCGCGACGTCCCCGACCCGCTGGTAGATGGCGCCGAGCGAGGTGTGCGCGGCGGCCGCGCGAGGGTCGAGCTCGATCTTCTTGCCGTAGTACTCGATCGCCCCCCGGAGGTCGCCGATCTCTTCGTGGCCCTTGCCGAGCTCGGCGTAGACCTGGTGGAAGCCCGGGTCGATCTCGAGCGCCTTGTCGAAGTGCCCCTGGGCCGCGTCTCCGACGCCCCGCACTTGCGCCGCCGCCGAGACGCCGAGCAGGTAGTGCAGCGCCGGATCGGCGGGGTTGTTCTGCAGGGCCCGCTGGGCCATGCCCGCGCCCTCGGCCGGGTTGTCGGAGTAGATCAGCCAGGACGCTCGCGCCCGCAGGGTCTCCGTCGTGTAGTTGTTCTGCTGCTCGGCCAGCTCGATGAGATAGATGGCCTGGCGCTGCAGGTCGAGGCTCGCCTCACCGCGGCTGGACTGCAGGCTGTACAGCTCGGCGAGCGAGCCGAGCGCCAGGGCGTTGGTGGAGTCGAGAACGACCGCCTTCTCCAGGTGCTCGCGCGCGCTCTGCAGGTCCGACACGCCGTCCTGGAGCATCGCGGTGCGGCCCCGCAGGAAGTGCTCCATGCTCGAGGCGCCGTCGACGTCGAGGCCCGGCCACCGGTCCGACAGCTGCACGAGCAGCGCTCCGGCGTCCTCACTCATCATCGGGGAGTCGCCGCCTCGGCTGGTGCTGTCCGAGACCCGATCCGCCACCGCGTTGATGGTCGACTCCGGGACGACGAGCACGTCCCGGCTGATCAGGAACCAGGCGCCGCCGCCGATGACCGCGAGGACGACCAGCGCGGTGATGCCGCGACCGCCGGATCGGAGGGCGTCCCGCAGCGGGCTGCGCCGCCGGAAGTCGATCTCCTGGGTCCCCGGGCCGCCGACCGTGACGTCGGACGTGGAGTCGAAGTAGCGCCCGAACTCCTCGTGCTGGCCGAACAGCCGCCAGGCGCCGCCGATGTGGGCGACCTCTTCGTCCGGGTTGATCTTCTTGGCCCGGATCCACTCGACGATCGTCTCGTTGGGGAACGGACCGTAGACGTTGCCGTTGCCCTTGCGGATCATCCAGTCGGCGACCGGCTCTTCGTCACCCGGGAGCAGCTGCTCCGACGTCGAGGTGCTGTCGACCGTCGGCGCGGCGCCGGTGGTGGCGTCGGCGCGGCCGGCGTCCTGCCGACACTCGTCGCAGACCGGGATGAGCTCCCCTTCGCGGGGGCTCATCGCCTTGCCGCAGTTGAAGCAGTAGACCCGCGCCTCGGCACCGCCGGCCGCCCCGCCGCCGGCGAGGCCCAGGCCTCCTCCGCCGCCGCCCAGGCCACCGCCGCCGCCGCCGAAGAGGTCGCCGCCTCCGGCGCCCAGGGCGGCCCAGCTGTCCACCGCAGGGGTGTCCCGTCCGCACGATGGGCAGACGACCGTCCCCTCCCCCTGTGCGTAGGCGGGGACGTCGTGGTCGAAGTTGTTGCTGCAGTGCTGGCAGGTGATCTGCATGGCCCCTCCGCGCCGGGCGGCAAGACCACAGTGTACCGGTCCGGGGGGCCTTGTTGGGACCCCCGCGGTCGTTCGGATCAGTGCCGGAAGTGGCGGGTCCCGGTGAAGACCATCGCGATGCCGTGCTCATCGGCCGCCGCGATCACCTCCGCGTCGCGCTTGCTCCCGCCCGGCTGGATCACCGCCGTGCAGCCGGCCTTCGCCGCCGCGTCGAGCCCATCTCGGAACGGGAAGAACGCGTCCGACGCGAGGACCGAGCCGGTGGTGTCGAGGCCCGCGCGGCCGGCCTTGAGCACCGCCACCTCGCTGGCGTCGACCCGGCTCATCTGGCCGGCCCCGATGCCGATCGTGCGGGTGCCCGCGGCCAGCAGGATGGCGTTGCTCTTGACGTGCTTGCAGATCCGCCAGGCGAACTCGAGGGAGCCGAGCTCCGCGTCGGTCGGCTGCCGCTTCGTGGCCACCTCGCGGGTCTCCGGGCCGCCCGCGTCCCAGCCGCTGAGCAGGTAGCCGCCCATCACCCGCTTGAGGAACCAGTCCCCCCGCGGATCGACGTCCATGCGGGGGATCTCCAGCAGGCGCAGGTTCTTCTTGCGGGCCATGCGCTCCAGGCCGTCCGCCTCGAACGACGGCGCGAGGATGACCTCGAAGAAGTGGCGGCCGATCCGCTCGGCGAGCGCCGCCGTGAACGGGCGGTTGATCGCGAGGATGCCGCCGAACGCCGACGTCGAGTCGCAGGCCAGCGCGTCGTCGTAGGCCGCGACCAGGTCCGCCGCCTGGGCCGCGCCGCAGGGGTTGGCGTGCTTGACGATCACCGCCCCGGGCCCCTGCAGCTCCAGGACCATCTGGAGCGCCGCGTCGGCGTCCATGATGTTGTTGTAGGACAGGTGCTTGCCCTGGTGCTGCCGGGCGTCCGCGAGGGTCGGACCGGTCCAGCCGACCTCACCGTAGAAGGCGGCGGGCTGGTGGGGGTTCTCGCCGTAGCGCAGCTCCTGGACCCGGGACATCGGCACCGAGACGCGGGGCGCGAACCGATCGTCGTGCTGGGTCCGCTGCAGCCAGGCGGCGATCCGCGCGTCGTACTCCGCGGTGCGCCCGAAGGCGTCCCGGGCCCAGGTCGCGCGGGCCGCCCCCGAGGTCGCTCCCCCGTGCTCCTCCAGCTCGAGGCGCAGCGCGCCGTAGCTGGAAGGGTCGGTGACGACCGCGACCGAAGCGTGGTTCTTGGAGGCGGCGCGGATCATCGTGGGGCCGCCGATGTCGACGTGCTCCATTGCCCGGGCGAGGTCGCAGGAGGCGTCCGCGGTGACCGCCTCGAACGGGTAGAGGTTGACCACGACGAGGTCGATCGGGGGGATGCCAAGGGTCGCCGCTTCGTCCGACTGGTCGTGCCGGCGGTACAGGATCGCGCCCTCGAGCTTGGGGTGGAGTGTCTTGACCCGCCCCGAGAAGATCTCCGGGTGACCCGTGAAGTCGGCCACGGCGGTCACGGGCAGGCCGGCCTCCTTCAGGGTGCGCATCGTGCCGCCGGTCGACAGCAGCTCGATCCCGCGAGATTGCAGATCCTGGGCGAGCTCCACCACCCCGGTCTTGTCCCAGACGGACAGGAGGGCGCGGCGGACGGGGACGAGGTCGAGCGTCATGGGGGCTCCGGAAGGGGCGAAGGGTCAGGGGGCGTTGCGGATCACACCCCAGTGGGCGACGAGGACGATCTGGGGGCCGACGATGCTGCCGGTGACCCACAGCCGGTCACCGTGATGGCGCTTGAGGGCGTCCAACTCGGAGGAGCGGAGCGCGAGGCGGGTACCCGTCGTCTCGTCGTGGAGGCGCAGCCCCGCCTGGTCGAAGACGAGCGTGCCGACGTAGGGCACCATCCCGTCGGGCGCCTCGAGCAGCTCGTAGGCCCGAATCCAGGCGCCTGTGTCGTTGATCCGACCGCGGACGGCGACGCGCGCCCCGACGAGGCGATCGAGCTCCTCCACCACCGCGGCGGGGCCGGAGATCGGCACGATCTCACCGAGGCGATCGAACGAGAGGACCTGGTCGGCGCCCTTCAACACGACGATGCCGACCGGCCGTGAAGAGCCCCCCGACGCGCAGGCGCCGAGCACGAAGACGAGGGCGATGGCGAGCACCCGAACCGTCACGGCGCCGGACTGTAACAGCCCGTTTCGGGTTTTTTTCGAGTGTGTCCGAATACCCGCCCCGCCAGCCCCGTCCGAAGGTCGGATGCGCGGGTCCGACGCGTAGTCCTGGAAGGGGCCGTCCCGGCAGACTAGACTGCCGTTGGCGCCTCCGAGGAGCCCTGCCGATGACTCTCCGAGCACTCCCGATCTTCGTCGCCGCGGCCCTCCTGGGTGGCTTGCTGACCGCTCCGTCCGCCGCAGAGGCCCACCGCACCGTGGTGCTCTACGAGTACTTCGACCCGCACCCCGTGCCCGACGACCTGGGCGAGTGGTGCGAGGAGGATGGCCTCCACGTCCACACCTATCGCCTCCACCCGGACGACTACGCGGTCTACGAGGAAGACGGGGTCATCTACTTCGTCGGCGACCCGCACTTCTACGACTGGCGCGGCCCGGTCAGCTGGTACTACGACCCGCACCCCATCCACCACATGACCGGTCACTGGTGCGTGCTCGATGGACCGCACGCCCACCACTGGAGGCCGACCCACTATCGTCCGCATCACTACGCCGACGTCTGGGTCACCCACGACGGCTACTGGGTCTGGTACGGCGCCCATGACGACTGGTTCTGGTGGTCCTGGAGCCATTACCACGCGCACCACTGGCGGCTGCACTACACCTGGGTGTCCCACCACTACCACTCGCACCCGACCTACGTGTACGTAGACACCGGCCGGGCCCGCCCACGCTGGAGCGGCCGACACCGCCAGTACGCCGACCACCGGAGCCGCAGCGAACAGGCCCGGCCTCGCCGACCGGAGGGCCGATCGGGGCACTCGGGTCGATCCGACGGCCGCTACACCGCCGACCACCGCAGCAGCGACCGCTCCAACCACCGCAGCAGCGACGGACGGGGCGAGCGCGAGCACGACGGGCCCCGAGACGGCTGGAGCGGCGACGGCTCACGTGAACGCGGTGAGCGGGAGGATTCGTCGTACCGCAGCCGCTCGGGCAGCAGCCGAGACAGCTCCTCGGGCTCGTCCTCGCGACCGAGCTACGGCGACTCGGGCTCCTCCAAGGGGGACTCCTCGAGCAGCTCCCGCGACTACGGCCGCTCCAGCGGCTCGGACCGGGGTGAACGGGACTCGTCCTCCACCCGCAGCGGCTCGTCCCGCTCGTCCAGCAGCAGCGACCGCTCCTCCCGCTCGTCCAGCAGCAGCGACCGCTCCTCCCGCTCGTCCGGCAGCAGCGACCGCTCCTCCCGCTCGTCCGGCAGCAGCGACCGCTCCTCCCGCCCGTCCGGCACCAGCAGCGACCGCTCCTCGCGGGGCAGCAGCAGCGGCGGCTACTCCCGCTCTTCCGGTGGCAGCAGCTCCTCCACCCGCTCCTCCGGTGGCAGCAGCTCCTCCACCCGCTCCTCCGGTGGCAGCAGCTCCTCCACCC
>CAYQEG010000004.1:0-27877 GCA_964416435.1 uncultured Rickettsiales bacterium | reverse complement strand
GCTCCTCCGGTGGCAGCAGCTCCAGCACCCGCTCCTCCGGCAGCAGCGGCGGCTACTCCCGCTCCTCCGGAGGCAGCAGCTCCAGCACCCGCTCGTCGGGGGGCAGCTCCAGCAGCCGCCGCTCGTCGGGTAGCACCGGGCGCACCTCGGGCAGCTCCTCGCGGAGCTCGGGTTCCAGTTCCTCGTCGTCCTCGAGTTCGTCGAGTTCGAAGAAGAAATCTGACGGCAGTTCCAGCGGCAAGGGCAAGGGATCGGACAGCTCGTCCAGCCGCTCGCGGAGCAGCAGAAAGCGATGATGTAGACCAAGGTGCCGATCGCAGGATTGTTGTTGAAAGGAGGAGCAACCGGGCTCGCGGTCTTGCTCCTGCGCGGATGTACCCCGGCGATGGTCGAGCCGCTGGATGAGCCCGGGGACGACTCGCCCCTGGCAGCGGACGACCAGACCACAGCAGCGCTCGACGTGCCGGAGCCCGATCCCGGGCCCCCGGTCGTCGCGGCGGCTGACCTGGCCCCCTTCGGGCCGGACGACCCCCGCGCCGCGGGGGCGAGGGCCTATCGCTCCGCGATGGGCGCCATCGAGTTGGGCGACCTGGCTGGCGCCCTGGCCCTCCTGGACGAGGCACACGCCAGCGGGTTCGCGCCCGCGCTCGTCGCGTGGCGGCGGGGGGACCTGCTCAAGCGCCTGGATCGCGGTGAAGAGGCGGAGGCCGCCTGGGCGAGCATCCCCGTCGAGTCTCGCTTGTGGAGCGAAGCGGCGCTCGCCCGGGCGAAGCTCGCGCTGGACGAAGGGCGCCCCAACGGCGCCTTGCGGGTACTCGGCGACTCGGGAGCCCCCCGCCCCGAAGGGCACACCGGGCCCGACCCCACCGCCGCCCCGTCGATCACGGTCCGGGCCGACGCGCTGCGCGCCGACGCCCTCCGCGCCCGAGGCGCCGAAGGCGACGTGAACGCTGCGTACCGCGCGTGCGTACGCATCTGGACGAGCGAGGCGGCGCACACCTCCGCCCTCGCCGAGTCGGAGGCGTGCCTCGCCGAGCTGCGCAGCCAGGTCCCTGCGGACCTGCACCCCGGCCTGCCGGAGATCGTCGCCCGCGCCTCGGCGCTCGGCGCGGCCGGCGTCAAGGGCGAGGTGATCGACCTGCTGACGCCTCAGCTCGACGCCCTCGCTTCGGCCGAGCCGGAGGTCGCCTGCACCGGCCACTACGAACTGGGCCGGGCCATGCACAAGAAGCGGCGCTACACCGACTCCGTGCCGGTGCTGGGCTCTGCGGCCGAGCATTGCCCGCAGGGCGAGACCCGCATCCGGTCCCACTACCTGTGGGCCCAGGGGCTGCAGCGCCGGGGGCGCACGACCGAGGCGATCGCCGCCTGGACGTCCCTCGCCGACCGCTACCCCGAGCACAGCTACGCCGACGACGGGCTCTTCCACGCCGGCAACCTGTGGGCCGACGCCGGCAACCACGACGAGGCCGCCCGGGTCTACCTGGCCGCCGCGGACCGGTTCCCCAACGGCGACATGGTCGGCGCCGGCATGTGGGGGGTCGCCTGGTCGGCCTTGCGCGATGGCCGTCCGAGCGACGCCCTCCCCTGGCTGGAGCGGCAGGCGGCCGGCGACTCCCGAGGAGACAACCGCGGACGGGTGCTCCAGGGCCGCTACTGGCTGGCCCGCACCCAGCTGGAGCTCGCCGCCGACGATGCGCAGATCGCGGCCGCGACCGACGCGCTGGCCCAACTGGCGACGGACGAGCCCCTCCACTGGTACGGAGTGCTCTCCCTGTGGCGGCTCGCGGAGGTGGACGAGGAGCGCGCGAGGCTCGTCGGCGAGGCGACCCGCGTCGCCCGAGCGGAGCTCGAGGCGGCCCCCCGCGAGCCCGACGGCTTCGTCGTCGAGCAGGCGTTCCTCGACGCGCCGGGCACGGCCGAGGCGATCGAGCTGCTCCGCGGCGGCCTCGCGGACGAGGCCGGGCCGGAGCTGAGGATGGCCCTGGGCGCCAAGGCCCACGAGAGCTGGAGCTGGGAGACCCTCCTGTTCGCGTCGCACCTCCTGGAGCTCGCCGACGACCCGCACCGGAGCCACCACATCCTGCGGCTGGCGTTCCGCGAGCGGTGGCCTGAGCTGACGGCCGAGACCCGCCCGCTGCTCGCCCACGCCTACCCGCTCGCGTTCCACGACCAGATCCGCGAGGTGACGGCCGACTACGCCTGGCCGGCGATGACGTTCCAGGGGCTGGTCCGCGAGGAGTCGGCGTTCTCCCCCGCGATCAAGTCGTGGGCCGGCGCGATGGGCCTGTCGCAGCTGATGTGGCCGACAGCGCGGGCGACCGCCCGCAAGATGGGGGTCCGCCTGTCCCGCCGGAGCGAGCTGAACGACCCGCGCCTCAACCTCGACATCGGCGCGACCTACTTCGAAGGCCTGCACTCCCGCTGGGGCGGCCACCTGCCCCTGGCGATGGCGTCGTACAACGCCGGGCCGGGCGCGGTCGGCAAGTGGGTCGACGCGCGGGGCAGCTACGAGCTCGACTCGTGGGTGGAGACGATCCCCTACAAGCAGACCCGGCTGTACGTGAAACGCGTCACGTCGTCCTGGCAGACGTATCACCTGCTGTACGGCGACGGCTTCCCCTACGTCCCCCTGCGGACCGGCGTGGTCCGAGAAGCGGTAGCCGGGACCGACCCCGCCGCGCCCTGACGCACAAATCTCGGGCTGCGGCAGGCCCCCTTGGTAGGCTGCCTCGAGGACCATGCTGCGGACGACGCCCATCCTGCTGCTCTGCCTCGCCGTAGCCACGGCGTGTAGCGAATACGAGCTGGAGTCGACCGGGGCCGACGAGCCTGCGGCCGAGGACGTCTGGCAGGGGAGCGACGACTCGCCCTGGGACGAGATCGACGAAGGCGCCCTCCCCGCCGAGTACTTCGCGGTCGCCTGGCGCACGGTCATCGATGTCTGCCCGGAGTGCGAGGAGCCTCGCTGGCAGGCGGGCGATCTTCGATACGACCTGGTGGACGTGCGCGGCACCGTCGTGCGGAGCTTCGACTGGCCGGTCGCGACCGCCGACCTCGACCACCTCACGATGATCCCGGCCGGACCGGGGCGGTTCCTCGTGACCGCCCGCTCCGACGCGTCGGAGCGCCGCACCTGGTTGGTAGACGACCAGGACGCCTCGGTCACCGAGGTGCTCCGGGTCTCCCCGGGCGGCTTGATGACGCTGCCGGTCGCCGGTCGCCAGCTCAGCCTGGGGGCCGCCGCCTCCCGCGTGCGCATCTCCGCGGATCCCCTGTCGCTGACCCGGCTCTACGTGATCTCGGACGACGCGTCGGACGGCGAGTCCCGGATCGGCCCGGTGCGGTCGGTCGACTGGAGCGACCCCTTCGCGCTCGTGCACACGTGGCCTCCGGACGCGCTGGTGCCGGCGGACCTGCACGACGGCGAGCAGGGGCTGCCCGGCTTCCCGTGGACCTTCCAGGCCAGCTTCGACGGCGACCAGACGCGCTTCGTCGTCGGCCTCGACGGCATGCTCGGATCGAAGGTAGAGGCCCGCTCCCTGCTGCTGTCGTGGGCGCCGGCGGACCCCGCTGAGCACTGGAGCCTGGACGTCACCGACCTGGCGGTCCGGACCGAGCCCTCCTGGATCCCGGACGGCGACGGCTCGCCGGAGGGCACCGCGCTCTTCCAGGTGGGTGGCCAGTCCCTCGCCTGCGCTCCCCCGGAGTTCAGCGTGCGGCGCAGCGATGCCCACCTGGGGGTCGTGGGCGACGAGGTCGACTGCGCCTGGTCGGGCCCCCTGCTCGATCCGGTCGCCCCGACGTTCGTCTATCACGGGTTCGACCAGGCGGCCCAGGCCTCGGACATGGGCCACGCGCTGTACGTCTCCCACGCCGGCGAGGAGGTCTGGACCATCGATCGCTTCGCCCTGGGGCTGACTGACTACCGCTTCCTGCTCCGCGAGGCGATCCGCATCCAGGCTCCTTAGAGGGCTCCTGCTTGTCCCGATGGCTCAGCCGCCCCCCTTTTTTGTCTCACGCAAAGGCGCAAAGGCGCAAAGGGATCAGGGCATTCCGTTGGCGATTCGGCGGACTCCCTGGCGGATGGTCTCCGCACCGAAGTTGACCAGGAGACCCAGCCGCATTCCGGTCAATCGTAGCTAGGAGCCTGGAGCGCATTGGAGCCCGAGCCCCGTGAGACCGGGGCGTCCGGTTCCAATGCGCTACAAGCTCCTAGCCGAGCCTCTCCGCCGCTCGGCGGAGGCACTCGCGGTGCTCCTCGAGCGAGATCCCCGGCTCCGGCCGCCCCAGCTCCAGGCCGTACAGGACCTGACCCGACCACTCCATGACCGCCCGAACCCGGCCCGTCACCCGGGTCCGCAGCTCCAGGTCGGGCAGGGTGACGCGGAGCTCGACCCGCAGGCCGGCCAGGAGCATCAACCGCCCCTGCAGCGGCGAGCTGAACGCGAAGGTCCGGCGGGACAGCTCCACCAGGCGGCCGGCGCCGCGGGCGCTGGGGCTGCCGTCGGGATCGAACCAGCTGTCCGAGACCGTCACGAACTCCGACGGCCCCCCGGGCCCCAGGGGGGCGAGCTCGACCCGGATTCGGGGCGCCTCCGCCTCCAGGCGGGTGTCGGTCTGGAGCAACCGGTAGGGGAGCCGGAGCAGCCCGCAGTCGACCGGTCCCTGCATCCCCTCGATGACGGCGACGCTGCCGACGAAGCCGTCCAGCCGCCACGGGGCGCCGTCGCGCACGCTCCAGAGGCGTACCGAGTCCCCCGTCCTCAGCGGGCGCAGCCGACCCGACACCAGGTCGACCGGCTGAGCCACCGCCAACCGCGGCCGAGGCCCGCGGTCCCTCAGGTCGACGTGGAAGGAGCGGCCCCAGAAGCTGCGGCCCGGGAGCACGACGCCGCACGGGATCGACTCACGACACGCCCAACGAAGGGTCTCGCGGTCCGACCAGGCCGACGCCGGCTCGGAGGTCACGAACGGACTACTCGGCGCCCCACGGGAGCATGTCCATCCCGTTCAGGATCACGAGCAGCACCAGCACGGGCGTGACGATCCGGATCGTCCAGGTCCAGCCCACGGCGATGGTCTTGCCCTGTTCACCCAGCGCGGTGAAGCCGGCCTCGCGGTCCTTCTTCATGACGAGCCAGCCGGCGGCGATCGCGATCAAGAGACCGCCGATCGGCAGCATGAACTTGGTCGTGAGGTTGTCCAGGAAGTCAAAGACGGCGGGGGTGCGCAGGCAGACGATGCCCAGGCCCCAGATCAGCGCGCCGACCACCCAGGACGCCTTGCGGCGGCCGAAGCCGTGCTCGTCGACGAGCCAGGCGACCACCACCTCGAGCAGCGAGATGGCCGACGACCACGCGGCGAAGATGAGGAGCAGGAAGAACGAGGCGGACACGAGCTTGCCGCCCGGCATCGTCACGAACAGATCGGGCAGCGTCATGAAGACCAGGCCGACGCTCTTGGCGGGGTCGCCGTCGGCGTCGAAGACGACCGCGAAGATGACGACGCCGGCGAGCAGCGCGATGAACGTGTCGAGGATGGCGATGACGATGCCGTCGCGCACGAGCCGGCTGTCGTCCTTGAGGTACGAGCCGTAGGTCACCATCGCGCCCATGCCGAGCGACAGGGTGAAGAAGGAGTGGCCCAACGCCTCCATGTAGGCGTCGGCCGTCAGCTTGCTGAAGTCCGGCTTGAACAGGAACGCGAGCGACTTGCCCACCCCGCCGGTGAACATCACGTAGACCAGCAGCCCCAGCAGGATGGCGACCAGGATCGGCATCAACCGCTTCGTCGCCCGCTCGATGCCGCCGTGCACGCCGCGCGAGACGACCGAGACCGTCAGCACCATGAACACCGAGTGCCAGGCGAACTCGACCCAGTCGTTGGCGAACAACGCGGTGAACGCCGCCTCACCGCTGTCCCCCATCGCGATGAGGTCGAGCGAGATGAAGAAGTAGTGGATCGCCCAGCCGGCGACCACCGAGTAGAACGCGAGGATCAGGAACCCGGACGTGACCGCCATCAGGCCCGTCAGCGACGCCAGGTCCTCCGCCCCTTCGCCCTTCCCCTTGACCAGGCCCCGGATCGCGCCGAGCACGTCCTTGCCGCCCCGCCGGCCGAGCACCAGCTCGGCGTACATCAGCGGCAACCCGACGAGCAGGATGCAGGCGAGGTACACGAGCACGAAGGCGCCGCCGCCGTACTCGCCCGTGATGTACGGGAACTTCCAGATGTTGCCGAGCCCGACGGCGCTGCCCGCCGCCGCCATGATGAAGCCGAAGCGAGTCGCAAACAGGCCGCGGCCGTTACCGTCACTCATCGAGGTTGCCTCCTCCACCGAAGGTGGAGCGGGGTCATACCACTGGCCCGCCGCAGGCGAAAGTCAGCCCGCGTCGGCCCACGCGAAGTCCGGGAGGTCCGACCAGCGATGGCTGTCCGCGAGGCGGACCCGCCGCCGCAGCGCGGTCACCCGCCCCCCCTCCAGGTCGATGATCCAGTACCCGGCGGCGCGGTCCGGGAGCGGAGAGATCGCGGAGGTGGAGCCGCAGTTGAGCACCACGGTCCGCCCCCCCTCGCCTTCCAGGGCGGTGCGCCAGCACTCGTGCTTGTGGCCGTGGAGCAGCAGGTGCGGCGGCTGGCGCCGCAGGCTCGCGAGCAGGTCGTCGTTGTCCACCAGGTTGTGCCCGTCGCGGTCGTAGGGACGTCCGTCGTTCCACAGGGGCGGGTAGTGGACGAGATAGACCACCTGGCGCCCCTCCGCCCGCGCCGCCGCCACGACCCGCTCGGCCGCCGCGATCACCTCGCTGCCCATCCGCCCCGTCGAGCGCACGGTGGGCCGACACGGGTCCGTCCCGACGATCGTGGTGTCGCCGAGGCGGAACTCCGCCGGCCAGGCGCCGGAGCCGCCGCCACCGAGCCAGCGACCCTGTTCGTCGTCCCAGGTCCCGCCCCCCATGAAGTCCGCGAACCAGCGCTCCATGCGCGCACCCTTGGCCGCGCCCAGGGTGTAGCGGTCGTGGTTGCCCGGCACGACGGCCGACGGGACCGACTCCAGCAGCGGCGCGAAGGCCTCCCGCGCCATGCGGAACTCCTCGTCCTGGGCCATCGCCGTCATGTCGCCGGTCATCACGAAGAGGTCGGGCTTCTGACGAGCGGCGTCGTCGACCGCGCTGGCGACCACCTCGGACGCGTCGAAGTACTTCGCCCGTCCGAACGCGTACAGGTTGGCGAGCCCCAGGGCGCGCTTGCCCACGACCCCGCGCAGCCGGGGCGGCGCCAGGAAGTGCACGTCGGTCATGTGGACGATGCGCACGCTACTCCCTCGGTCCGCCCGTCGACGCCCGGCGGCTGATCGCCTGGCGCGCGAGCTCGTCACACCGCTCGTTCAGCTCGACGCCCTGGTGGCCTCGCACCCAGTGCCAGACCACCGGCCGGTCCAGGTCCGCCAGCTGGCCCCGGATGTCGCCGATCAGCTCGGCGTTCGCCTTGGCCTTCCAGCTCTTCGCAAGCACGCCAATCACGTATTCAGAATCGGTGTGAACTACAAGCTTGCGGTCCGATCCCTCAGGTATCGCCTCAAGACCCTGGTGTACCGCGAACAGCTCCGCGATGTTGTTCGTCCCCTGCCCCAACCACGTCGACCACTCGATGCGCCCGTCCCCGTCGATCAGCACGCTCCCCGCGCCGGCCGGTCCGGGGTTGCCGGTGCACGCGCCGTCGGTCCACAGGTGGAGGTGGGCCTCGTCGGTCAGGTCGGCCTCGGTGCCGCCGAGGACCGAGGAGTTGCCGCGGGCCTTGCCGCCAGATCCACCGTTCGAACCCCACTCCAACACGGAGGACGGGTCCAGGACACTCAAGCGATCCTTGAAGGTGGAGTAGGTCTTCCGAGCGTTCTCCCGGTACGCGATCTTGACCTTGCCGCCGCGCACCTTGAGCGCCCCGGCGCTGTCGCACTCGGCGAACACCTCGCCGTCCTTGAAGCCGGCTCTCGTCCAGTAACCCATCGTTCTCCTCAGAGCTTCAGTCGCCAGGCCGCGCCTCGCTCCAGGTAGCCATGGTCCTGGAACCAGCGGATCGACTTGTCCAGCGCGTCGTCCAGCGGCGTCACGGTGTACCCCAACTCGGCCTTCGCCCGCGAGCAGTCGAAGAACAGGTGCTGGGTCGAGTAGCGAACCGTCACGCTGTCGATCAGCGGCTCCCGCCACCGCCCGAGCTGGTCGCCCAGGAAGCCCATCGCCATCATCAGCCAGCGCGGCAGCTTGACGCCGTTGCGGCGGACCCCGCTGACCCGCGAGACCGCGGCGAACAGCTCGGCGGTGGTGACGTTGGTGCCCGAGAGCAGGTAGCGCCGGCCGACGTCCCCGCCGTCCAGGGCGAGCAGGTGCCCCCGGGCGACGTCCTCGACGTCGACGACGTTCAAGCCGCCGGGGCCGTACCCGAAGTACGTGCCGATCAGGATGCGGAGGACGATCCGGCCCGTCGGCGTCGGGCGGTGGTCGCCGACCCCGAACGGGAACGCCGGGTTGACGATGGTGACCGGCAGGCCGTCGGCGGCGTACTCCATCGCCGCCCGCTCGGCCATGTACTTGCTGAGGATGTAGTGGCTCGCCTTGCCGTGTTGGTTGAAGGCGGTCTCCTCGGTCGCGGCCGTGGTGCCCGGCTCGACCCCCACCGCGGCGATGCTCGAGGTGTGCACGACCTTGCCCACGCCGGCCATGCGGCTCGCCTCCAGCACGTTGCGGGTGCCCTGGACGTTGACCTGGTACATCGGACGGAAGTCCCGCATCCAGAGCCGATAGATGGCGGCGGCGTGGATGACCGCGTCGCAGCCGTCGACGGCGGCGAGCACGGCCGGCAGGTCCCGGAGATCGGCGGTGACGCACTCGGCGTCGAGGCCTGCGAGCGCGCTGGCCCCCTCCCCCGGCGCCAGCATGACCCGCACCGAGTCGCCTCGGTGGAGGAGCTGGCGAACCACGTGGTGGCCGATGAACCCGGCCCCGCCGGTGACGAGGACCTTCACCGCTGCGACTCCCGCTCAGGCATCGATCTCGTACGCCTTGATCTTGCGCCACAGCGTGGCCTTGGAGATGCCCAGCGCGGCCGAGGTCCGGGAGCGGTTGCCGTCAAAGTGCCTCAGGGCGCGCTCGATGTGGGCCCGCTCCATCTCCCGGAGCGTCGCCAGCCCGCCGTCCGCGGCGGGCGGCACCGCGGTGTCGAACTCCCCGGAGACCGCGGCGACGCTGGTGCTCGGCGGACGGCCGAGGTCGCCCCCGTGCCGAGCGACGCGCTCCAGCCGGGGCAGGTCGTCCAGCTCGATGCGGGTGCCGCGAGCCAGGGTCACGGCGCGCTCGATCGCGTTCTCGAGCTCCCGGACGTTGCCGGGCCAGGAGTGGGCGAGGAGCCGCTTCATCGCGCGGTCGCTGAACCCCGCGACGCTGTTGCCCAGCTTCCGGGCGAAGCGGGCGCAGAAGTACTTCGCCAGGGTCTCGATGTCCCCCGCCCGATCCCTCAGGGGCGGCACCTCGACGGCGATGATGTTGAGTCGGTAGTAGAGGTCCTCGCGGAAGGTCTTGTTCGCGATCATCAACTCGAGGTCACGGTTGGTCGCGGCCACCAGCCGCACGTCGACTACGGCGGACTCGTTCCCGCCGACGCGACGCACCTCGCCGGTCTGCAGGAACCGCAGCAGCTTGACCTGGGTCGACAGGCTGGTCTCCCCCACCTCGTCGAGGAACAGGGTGCCGTTGTGGGCCTCCTCGAAGAGGCCCATCTTGTGGCGGATCGCGCCCGTGAACGCTCCCTTGACGTGTCCGAAGAACTCCGACTCCTGGAGGTTCTCGGGGATCGCGCCGCAGTTGACCGCGACGAACGGCTTGTCGACGCGCCGGGAGAGCTGGTGGATCGCCTGGGCCACCAGCTCCTTGCCGGTGCCGCTCTCGCCGATCACGAGCACCGTGGCGTCCGTCCGGGCGACCTGCCCGACGAGCCGCATCATCCGGACCATCGCGGGGCTTCGGCCGACGATCTCCTTGGCGCCCCGCTCGCCGGTGTCCCGCCCCTCCAGGTCCGCGACCTTGCCGGCGAGCTGCGCCTTCTCGCCCGCCCGGGCGGCGAGGAGGCGCACCTCCTCGGCCTTGAACGGCTTGCTGATGTAGTCGTACGCGCCCGCCTTCATCGCCAGGACGGAGCTCTCGACCGAGCTGAAGGCGGTCATGATCACGACCTGCGTTCGCGGCCGGACCTTCTTGATCATCTCGAGGAGTTCGAGGCCGTCGTACGGGTAGCCGAGCCTCAGATCGGTGAACACCACGTCGTAGTCGACCCGCTCGACGTACTGTCGAGCGAGCTCCCCGTCGGCCACGGCGTCGACCGCGTAGCCCTCGGCCTCGAAGAGCCGGGTCAGGAGGTCGAGCGTCGCGACCTGGTCGTCGATGACGAGGATCCGCGCCACGACCGGAGTATAGGGAGCCAACGCCGACGCGTTGCGAAGAGGCTCGCCCGAGGGCGAGGATTGGCCCCTGAACGGCCCCTCACGATACTGAGGCCCTCCCCGCGGGTCTGGAGACCCGATTCGGGCGTCCCTCATCGGTCACGGGGGGGCAAGCCCCGCTCCCTCTTCGGTCCTTGACCTCGGCCCTCCATCCTCCCCGCTCCCGGGGCCTCATAGTCATGAGGCTCCTAGTCCTGGTCGGCGAACAGCTTCCGGAAGCCGACGGGCAGGATCACCGACAGGAGGATCGCGAGCAGGACCAGGGCGCTGGCCTCGTGCTCGGAGACCACCCCCAGCTGCTCGCCGAGCTTGGCGATGGCGACGAGCAGGGTCAGCGGCGCGGCGAGCAGGAACGCCGTCCCGGCCGCCTCCCGCGCGCCCAGCGACCGGTCGCTGAGCAGCGCGGCGCACGGCACGATCCGGACGAGCACCATCAAGGAGCCGAGGATCGCGGCGGTGCGCAGCCCCTCCCAGGACAGGAGCGTCAGGTCGAACGTCACGCCGACGTAGATGAAGAAGATCGGGATGAAGAAGCCCGACGACAGGGCGCTCATCTTGCTCTCCATGACCTGGATATCCCGGAACACCATCCGGGACACCGCCCCCGCGATGAACGCGCCGAGCACCGGGTCGACCCGCAGCGCCACCGCCAGGGCGACGAACGCGAGGCAGGCAGCGACGCCGGCGCGCACGCCGATCTCGCTGCTGTCGTGCTCCTTGAACACCCTCGCGAAGACGCCGGGGTGCCACCACGTCCAGGCCTTCAGGAAGCGCAGGAAGACCACCCCGGCGACGAACAGCGCGACGAGCTTGCCCAGCTCCACCGCCAGCTCCACCGACAGGCCGACGCGGTGGCCGACGTAGTAGACGGTCATCGCGATCAGCGTCAGGAACTCACCGAGCGCACCGATCAGCAGGACGGCCTGCCCGACCGGCCGCGCCGCCAGCCCGGTCTCCCTCAGGACGACGACGCCGAGCCCGATCGACGTCGCGCTGAGCACCACGATGTAGAACGGCCCCTTCCCGATCAGGAACGTGACCCCCGCCGACAGCGCGACGACCCCCACCGCGATGCCGAGCCCCCGGAGCAGCCCCGCGCGTCCGCCCCGCTCGATCGCGTCGAAGTCGATCTCCAGTCCGGCGCCGAACATCAGGAGGATGAAGCCCAGCTCCGCCAGGGTCGCCAGCACCTCCCCGGCGCCGTGACTGTCCCCGTGCAGCAGCGCCGACAGCCCCAGGCCGCCGGCGAGGATCCCGAAGAAGATCTGTCCGACCGCCTCGGGCACGCCGAGGCGGGGAGTGATCAGCGGCACCACGAACGCCCCGAGCGCCAAGACGAACAGCAACAGCGCTACGTCCAGATGCACCCGCGAATCCTCAGGAGAGCTCGGAGTTGAGCAGCACCGCGGAGCAGGGGACCGCGTCGGCGATCCGGAGGCCGACGTCCGGCCGGAAGTAGCTGTCCCGCTGGCCCGGCCGGCGCGCGGTCACGACCAGGTCGTGATCGCCGGCGATCTTCGCCGCCGTCACGATCGAGTTGCCCTCCTCGACCTGCACCGCGAACTCGACGTCGTACAGGCGCGCCACGTCGGCGACGGCGCGTTCGACCGCGGCGGTCCGCTCCTCCCCGAGGGAGCCGGCCAGGAACCGCGGCTGGGAGACGTGCAGCGCCGTGATCTGGGCGCCGACGAGCCGGGCGATGTCGACCGCGAGCTCCAGGCCGCGCCAGGACGTCGGGCTGTCGGTGACGGGGACGAGGATCCGGTTCCACGGGGACGAGCCCCGGGCGATCAGCATCGGGCGCTTCTCCCGCGCGAGCAGGGCGGCGACCGTGTTGGTGCAGCGCTTCCAGAAGCCACGCCCCGGCGGGTCGATGACGTACAGGCCCGGGTGAACGTCCCACAGCGCCGGCAGCGGGTCGCCGGACCGGGGCACGAGGATCGGCGTCATGTCGTCCGCGCCTCCCGGAGGGGACGACGCGGTCTCGACCCGGTAGAGGCTTCGGATGTCGGCCAGGTCGGCCAGCCAACGGGCCTCCCGTTCGGTCGTCTCGCCGCGATCGCACACGACGATGGACCGTCCGAACTGGTGCGGGAAGCGAGCCGCGCCGAGCCGGAAATAGTCGGCGATCGCCCGCAGCGTGTCCGGCTCACCGACCAGCAGGACCTGGTCGTGCGCCTGAACCTTGGTGTCGCCGTGAGGCACGACGAGCTCCCCATCACGGTAGATCGCGGCCACCAGGTACTCACGCGTCGCGATCTCCGCGATCGGTCGCCCGATCACGAGGGATCCGGGCATCACCCGGACCTGGAGGATCTCCCCCTCGCCCAGACCGACCTCGCTCGTCGTGACGGCGACGCCGGGCAGCCGAGCGGTCAGCGCGCCGGCCATCGCCATCGGGGCGGTGACGGGCTGGGCGCCGATCGCCATCACCTCTTCGCGGCGCCCGGGATCGGTCAGACGGCAGAGCACCTCGGGCACGTCCGCCTCGACCGCCAGGCGACACGTCTCGATGTTGACGTCGTCCTCGCTCGTCGCCGCGACGACCGCGAACGCCTGGGAGATGCCCGCCTCGTCGAGGACCAGCCGGGACGTCGCGTCCCCGACCACCTTGTGCACGCCGTCCAGCTCGTGCTCATCCCAAAGGTCGAACGCGGCGGGGTCCGGATCGACGAGAGTGACCGACGTGATATGAGATGTCCGGTGGACGATCCCGATGCCCGTGGGGCCGGCGCCGACCACGATCAGCGCGTCGAGACGGGAGGGCACGGCCCTCGATTGGCTGTCGTCGACTGGCAGCTCGGACATGGGCGCATTCTATTGAGACTGCGCTCCCCATGTTGACGACCCATGAAAAAGGGCCTGCGCCCTTGTCGGACTGGATGTCCGACATTACAGTCCGGCGTCAATCCGTCGGGCCGGGTATGTGGCAGCGGTGTGTCCGGAGATCGACGGTGAGCTGAAAGCACCTGTGCCTGCGCGGATGTTCCCGCGCACGCGCGAGGGCGGTGGAACGAGGAACTGATGGCGGCACGCACGACGAAGAAGAAGACCAAGAAGGACTGGTTCGAGAACCTCATCGAGGCCGGCAAGAAGCGCGGGCATGTCAGCCTCGACGAGTTGAACTCGGCGCTGCCCAAGACGCAGTTGACGCCAGAGCAGCTCAACGACGTCATGTACAAGCTGAACGAGATGGGGGTCGAGATCGTCGACTCCGAGGCCGCGATGCGGCGTCTCCGCCAGCAGATGCTCGCCTCGAAGACCGAGGCCCTGTTCGACCGCAAGCGGCGCGAGGAGGAGGACTACTCCACCGGCCGCAGCGACCCGCTCCGCGTCTACCTGCGCAAGATGGGCGGCGTCTCCCTGCTGTCCCGCGACGGTGAGGTGGACATCTCCCGCCGGATCGAGAAGGGCGAAACGCGTGCCCGCCGCGCCCTCCTCAACACGCCGTGGGGCATCGCCGCGCTGTTCCAGCACGTCGAGGCCGACGAAGAGGGGCAGGAGAAGTTGATGACCGACGTCATCGACCCCCTCAACGAGCTCGAGAAGCGCAACCTCGCCGTGCTGCAGTCGCAGACCCTGGCCCAGTCCCAGGGCGACGACGAGATGGTCATCAAGCTGGAGGAGCAGGCGGAGGAGCTCCACGAGGAGAGCTTCCACGTGCTCCGCAGCATGGAGCTCGACCGCAAGGTCTACATCGCGCTGCTCGACCGCTTCAAGGAGAAGGCCAGCGGCCTGCTCCGGGCCGAGCGCGAGATCGCCGCGGTCGCCCGCCGCGCCGGCATGAGCGTCGACGAGCTGCGCCAGACGCTGGACAAGATGCGGTCGGCCAAGAAGGGCCGCAAGGGCCAGGTGCTCGCCGAGGACTTCTTCGAGTTCGAGCGCACGGTGACCAGCGCGGACGAGCGGGTCGCCACCATCTGCGACGAGACGGGCTGCGAGCCCGCCCGCCTCAAGGTGATCTACAACCGCATCCGGGACGCCGAGAGCTTCGCCGAGCGCGCCAAGACCGAGATGGTCGAGGCCAACCTCCGCCTCGTGGTCTCGATCGCCAAGAAGTACACCAACCGTGGCCTCGACTTCCTCGACCTCATCCAGGAGGGGAACATCGGCCTCATGCGCGCGGTCGACAAGTTCGAGTACCGCCGCGGCTACAAGTTCTCGACCTACGCCACCTGGTGGATCCGCCAGGCCGTGACTCGGGCGATCGCCGACCAGGCGCGCACCATCCGGATCCCGGTGCACATGATCGAGACCCTCAACAAGGTCATCCGCACGAGCCGCCAGCTGATGCAGGAGCTCGGGCGTGAGCCGACCCCCGAGGAGATCGCCGAGCAGATGGACATGCCGCCGGACAAGGTGGAGAAGATCCTGAAGCTCAACCGCGGCCCCATCTCGCTGCAGACCCCGGTCGGCGACGAAGAGGACAGCCAGCTGGGCGACTTCATCGAGGACACCACGGCGGTCTCTCCGGCCGACGCGGTCATCTCTCGCTCGCTCAAGGACCAGACCCGCAAGGTGCTGGCCACCCTCACGCCCCGCCAGGAGCGGGTGCTCCGGCTGCGGTTCGGCATCGACGAGAACGCCGACCACACGCTGGAGGAGGTCGGCCAGGACTTCGGCGTCACCCGCGAGCGGATCCGCCAGGTCGAGGCGAAGGCGCTGCGCAAGCTGCGGCACCCGTCGCGCGCCAAGCGGCTGCGCCCCTTCGTCGAGGGCTAAGAGCACCAGGGCATGAGCCTCGCGACAGCCATCGCCGCCTTCGCGGGGGTGTGGCTGCTCGCGTGCCTCGTTCTGTGGCGCTGGCTCGGCCGCCCCCCCGAGGCGGACGAGCGCCATCCCGTGGCCACCGAGGACGGGTGGCTGCTGACCCTTCACCGCTACCGTCCCGCAGCCGGCGCGCCGCCGCGGGAGGTGCCGCTGGTGCTCGGCCACGGCATCAACATGAACCGCACCGCGTGGGGGCTGTCCAACAAGCGGTCTCTCGCCCGGGCGCTCGCCGCCCGCGGACACGACGTGTTCGTGGCCGAATACCGGGGCGAGTCCAGCAGCCGTCCCCCGCTGCGCGGGGAGGATGCCGGCCAGCGGTGGGCCTACTCGTTGATGGACCACGCCCGGTACGACCTGCCGGCGATCATCGACGTCGCCGCCCGGCTCGGCGGGTCGGAGAAGGTCAGCTGGATCGGCCACTCCATGGGCGGCCTGCTCCTGTACCTGTACGTCGCCCTGCACGGCGACGAGCGACTGCACCGCGTCGTCACCCTGGGCAGCCCGGTCCGCCTGGGGAAGTGGCCGCTGCCCGCCCGCCAGCTCATGGGGATCGCGCAGGGCCACCTGCGCAACCGGGGCACCATCCCGATGGTGCTCGGAGCGTTCTTTGCCCTCCCGCTGATCTACCTGTTCCCCAGGCAGACGCTGTGGTGGACCCTGCACCGGCCGCACGCGACCCGGAGCGAGGCGGTGGCCCTGTGCACCGCCGCCCTCGAAGACGTGAGCAACGGTGTCTCCGGCTTCTTCCTGGAGATGAGCCGGGACCGCAAGGAGGTCTGCCCCGACGAGGGCGCGGACACCGGCGGATTCGAGCCGGGCGGGCTGCGCCGTCTCACGGTCCCCCTCCTCGTCGTGTCGGCGGAGCTGGACGGGCTCGCGCCGCCGAAGATCGTGGAGCCCGCCTTCCACCGCGCCGGGTCGGAGTACGCCGCCTTCGTTCGCCTCGGCGATCCGGACGGCGACGGTCCGGCACCCCCCTTCGGGCACTGCGACATGATCTCCGGGGACGCCGCCCTGACGTACGTCCTGCCGCTGCTCGCCGCCTGGATCGAAGGGGCGAATCCGGAATTCGTAGCGCCGACGCTGCAACGATCGCCCTCCGCGAAGAGACGGTTCGCTGGTTGAGAACTGAACGAAGCGGAGACGCATGCTGACGTTGCCCTGGATCGAACCCCTGGTGCTCGGCGCCTACTTCGTGACCGTCACGCTCCTGAGCGTGTTCGGTGCGCATCGGCTGGTGCTGATGCTCTTGTACTTCCGTGGACGGGACCGCGACCCCGGTCTGCCCGAGCCGCTCCCCGACGACGACTGTCCCACGGTCCTCGTGCAGCTCCCCGTGTTCAACGAGCGGTTCGTGGTCGAACGGCTCGTCCAGAGCGTCGCCGAGCTGGACTGGCCCCGGGATCGCCTGCGCATCCAGGTGCTGGACGACTCGACGGACGACACGGTCACGCTGAGCCAGCGGATCGTCGAGCGCTACCGGCGCGCGGGGTTCCACATCGAGCTGCTCCACCGGACGGATCGCGCCGGCTACAAGGCGGGGGCGCTGGCCGCCGGGCTCGAGGTCGACGACACACCGTTCGTCGCGCTGCTCGACGCCGACTTCGTGCCCTCCCCCGACTTCCTGCGGCGAGCCATGCCGCTGCTGGTCGAAGACGAGACCATCGGCATGGTCCAGGCCCGCTGGACCCACATCAACCGGGACCAGGGGCTGCTCACCCGAGCGCAGGCGATCCTGCTCGACGGCCACTTCATCATGGAGCACGGCGCCCGCTTCCGCGGCGGCCGGTTCTTCAACTTCAACGGCACCGCGGGCATCTGGCGGCGGCAGGCGATCGACGACGCGGGCGGCTGGGAGGGCGACACCCTCACCGAGGACCTGGACCTGTCGTACCGGGCGCAGCTCGCCGGCTGGCGGTTCCGGTACGTTCAGGCGCTGGAGGTGCCCGCGGAGCTGCCCGAAGACCCGCGGGCGTTCAAGAACCAGCAGCACCGTTGGGCCAAGGGCTCCATCCAGACCGCCAAGAAGCTGCTCCCCCGCATCTGGCGCAGCGACCAGCCCGCGCCGGTCAAGATCGAGGCGACCTTCCACCTCGCCAACAACCTCGCCTATCCGCTGATGGTGGTGCTGCTCGCGCTGCTCCCCATCGCGCTGCAGTATCGGGCCCACCGAATCGACTGGATCGCCTTCGCGGTGGACCTCCCGGTCTTCGTGCTGGCGACGCTGAACCTGGCGCTGTTCTACGCGCTCGCCGAGCGGGAGCTGCGGGACGGCGGCTGGCTCCGCCGCTTGCCCCTGGTCCCCTTCGTGCTCGGCATGGGAGCGGCCCTGACGCCGAACAACGCGCGGGCGGTCTGGGAGGCCGCCCGGGGCAAGCAGTCCCCGTTCGTGCGCACCCCCAAGGCCGGAGAGGCCACCGCCGCCGCGCGGCGCTACCGGCCCGCCGCGGGCCTCCAGCCAGTGCTCGAGACCGCGATGGGGGTCTACTACCTGGGGGCCGTCTGGTTCGCGGTGGCGGAGGGGCTCTGGGTTCCGCTCCCGCTGCTGTTCGTCTTCGCGGTGTCCTTCCTGATCCTCGGCGTGGGCTCCCTCATGCCTCAGTTCGCTGGCGCCGCCACGCCGCGTCCAGAGGCCACGCCGCAGCCGGTAGCCCATATTCGACCCATGGCACCCAGGACGGCGCCTCCCAAGGCCCGCCCGCCCCAGCCGACGTCCACGCCAGGTAGGAGAGTGGCAGGAGGCCGGTGAGCAGCGCCGCCGCCAGGGACGGCCAGACCGGCAGCAGGGCGAGCAACCACAGCCCGTACCAGGGGTGCACCACCGGGCTCAGGTAGAGCAGCCCGATGAGCACCGCCGCGGTCGCCCGCCCGGGCGGGTGATTCCGCGCGAGGACGACGAGCGTCCACAGCCCCAGCAGCCCCAGGCAGACCCTGCGCGACGGGTGATAGCCGATGTACGGCTCGAGCACTCCGTGCAGGGCGCCGTTGTGGGCCCAGTTGCCGGCGTAGGTGCCCAGGGAGCCGACCGGGGGGCTGCCGTCGAGGGCGAACGGGGCCGAGCAGGCGGCCGCGACGACGACGGTCAGCCCCGCGACGAGGAGCGCTCGAAGCCACCGACGACGACGAAGGTGATACGCGCCCGCGAACAGCGCCGGGAGCACGCCGAGGTACTTGGTCGCGAGCGCGACACCCCACGCTGCCCCCGCTGAAGCGGGACGCCCCGACGCGAACAGGAGCAGCCCGGCCACCATCGGCAGGATCGCGAGCGGCTCGTAGTGGCCCGAGTTGGCCACCTCGACCGCCACCAGCGGGTGCCAGGCGTACAGCACGAGCAGATCCAACCTGCGCCGGGTGCGCACCAGCAGCCCCCCCAGGGCGCACACGAGGAGGAGGTCGACTCCCGTCAGGGCGAGCCGCATCGCGCCCACGCTGTCGCGGACCGAGACGACGCCGGCGAAGAACCACTGGGCCGCGGCGGGGTAGATCGCGGGGAGGTGGCGGTGGTTCACCCGCCCCCACTCGGGCGCGTGGGGCACCAGGTAGGCGAGCTCCGACGAGTCCGGCGGGAGGTCGAACGGGTCTGCCCCCTCGAGCACCACCCGGCCCTCCCAGACGTAGCGGAAGACGTCGTCGGACAGGGTGGGCTCCGTCGTCAGCAGGGGGATCCGGATGGCCGCCGCCCACAGGACGATGACGAGGAGCCGGCGACGGGGGTGGCTGCTGGTCGGGGGCGGCCACAGGAACGGCACGACCAGCAGCACGGCCAGACCGAGCAGGTAGAGCGCCAACCAGCGGGGCACAGCGTCGGTGAGGGGGCCGAGACGAGCGGTCAGGATCGACAGCGCGACCATGGCCGCCGCGGTGGCGTGAAACAGGAGCGAGCGCGCCCCGGGGGAGGTCAACGGTGGGCCATGCGGACCCGCAGGACCTCCCGGACCATCCGCAACGTGTCTCGAACCGGCTTGACCTTGCTCGCCTCCATGTAGAACCACGTGATCGGCACTTCGACGATGCGAAGCCCCGCCATCCGGGCCAGGTACAGCACCTCGACGTCGAAGGCGAATCCGTCGATCTCCGACCGCTCGAACAGGTCGTTGGCCGCGTCGCCCGCGAAGCACTTGAACCCGCACTGGGTGTCTTCGATGTGGGGCACGAGCACGGTGGTGACGAGCCGGTTGAAGACGCGGCCCATCACGTGGCGCGACCAGGGCTCGTCGACCCGCACCGCGCCGGGTCCCTCCCGGGTGCCGATCGCGATGTCGTAGTCGCTCAAGTAGGGGGGAAGGAAGCGCTGCACCTCCTCCACCGGCATCGAGAAGTCGGCGTCGCACAGGAAGCGGTAGCGCGCGCGGGAAGCGAGCATGCCCGCCCGCACCGCCCCACCCTTGCCGCGGTGCGGCTCGGCCTGCAGCAGCAGGCGGGGCTCGTCCTGGGCGAGGGCGGTGACGACGTCCCGGGTGCCGTCCGCGGAGCCGTCGTCGACGACCCGGATCTCCCAGGTGAAGGACTGCGCGCGCAGCCACTCGATCGCGAGGGGCAGCGTCTGCGGCAGCCGCTGCTCTTCGTTGTACGCCGGGATGACCAGGCTCAGAAAGGGACGTTCGTCGGTGATCTCAGCCTCCGCAGCGCCGGATTGTAGCGTTCCAGTCGGCAATTGACCGCCCCCGGACCCGTAGTTACAGTCCCGACGCCATGGCAGACAACAAGACCACTCCTCCCGCCGGCAGCCTTGTCCTCACCCCTTCGGCGCTCGCGTTCTCGGTCGCGATGCTCCTCGTGGGCGCGGTCGGCGGCTACCTGGTCGGCTCCAGCAAGGCGCCGACCCCCGACCCCGACCCGGCGGCGACCACCGCCGCGGCGGACGAGGCGGCGGATGACAGCGGCCTGAGCGGCACCGTCGTGAACAACACCGGGGGCACGATCCGACGCCTCTCCGAAGAGGAGAAGCAGGACCTGCTGAGCGGGCGCGGGGACCGCAACCCCAGCGGGACCGACAAGAAGGACCCGCCAGAGCCGACCGCTCCATCCGACTCCCCCTGGCTCGCCGAGGGCATCGTCGGCACCTTCGATGACGCGGTGCTCGCGGCGGAGTACCGCCGGGCCGTCGCGTTCATGAGCGCCGGAAACGCCCGGAGCGCGAAGCCGTCGCTCACCACCCTCAAGGAGGCGTCCGACGGCAAGCCGTGGGCCGAAGCGGTGTCGGCGTTGATGACGTCGGCCCACGCCAGCGTCGGCGAGGTCCGCGAGGGCCGCTCGTCGGCCGACTCCTTCAAGGCGAAGTGGCCCGACAGCGCCTGGATGGCGACCATCGTGGTCGCCGAGGGCAAGACGTACATGCACGAGGGGAAGCGGGCCCGCAAGCCGGGTCAGAAGCGCGGCGACCCCCTCAACGACGACCAGAAGCGGCTGTACCGCGAGGCGATCCAGCGCTGGGACGACGCGATCGCCCGGTTCCCCGAGGACGCCGCCCTGGAGGACGCGCTCCTGAACAAGTCCGCGCTGCTGATCGAGCTGGGCGACCTGGCGGAGGCGGAGTCTGCGGCGATCGCGCTGGCCACGAAGTTCCCCGAAGCCAAGAACGCGCCCCGGGCCCTGAGCAACGTCGGCCGCAGCGCCGTCAACAGCGGCGACCTGGAGACCGCGCAGCGCATCTACCAGCTGCTCGTCGACGAGTTCCCGCGCGACCGCCTCGCCCGCTCCGCCCGCAGCCAGCTCGAGTCGCTGCGGCTGCTCGGCAAGGACGCCCCCGAGCTGTACATCGAGGAGTGGCTCGGCGACGACCTGGGCTCGATGGCGGACCTCAAGGGCAAGCCGGTGCTGCTCGTCTTCTGGGCGACGTGGTGCCCCCATTGCCGCCGGGAGATGCCCGACGTCGAGGCGCTCTGGCAGAAGCACCAGGGCGAGCTGGCGATCATCGCGGTGACGAAGCACAGCCGCGGACAGACGACGGACAAGGTCCGGGAGTACCTGACGGCCGAGGGCATCACGGTGCCGGTCGCCATCGACACGTCCGAGACGTCCCGCGCCTACGGCGTCAGCGGGATCCCCGCTGCGGCACTCATCGACAAGGACGGCAAGGTGGTCTTCCGCAACCACCCCGGCCAGCTCGACGACGCGACGCTCGCGCAGTACCTCTGACCCGAGAGTGCAGGCCGCGCGCTGGACGCCGCGCGAGCCGACTCACCCCGACGTGTCGATGAAGTCGACGCGGAGCTGCAGCTCCTGCTGCTCCTGCCCCCAGATCGACATCGGCGCGTGGAGCAGCAGGGTGTTCCCCTGCACGGTCTCCTCGAGACCATCCGGGCCTTCGTGGACGGTGGTCACGGGCACCCACCAGACGCCCATGGGGCGGCCGATCTCGACCACGATCGCGGTCTGACCGCGCCGGTCTTCCCACTCCAGCCAGGCGTTGTCGCCCAGGTCGACCGGGCCGTCGGCGAGGCAGGCGACCTGCTCGTTGTCGTCGGCATCCAGCGTCTTGAGGGTCACCTCGGACGGGTCGGAGCCGGGCAGCCCGAAGGTCAGCTCGAGCCCGAACCAGGTGGTGGCGGGGTCGCGTGAGCGATTGAACAGCGCGTGGTGCACCGTGATCCGTGGCCGCTCCAGGTCGAAGCGGAAGGTCTTCTCGACCCGCAACAACATCGAGTGGCCGGTGTCGCGGACGACTCCGCTCCGGCCGACCACGACCGCGCCGGACTCGCCACCGTTGGCGGACGAGGTCTTCATCACGTCGTACGGCTCGACCGTGAAGTCCCCCAGCTCCCGGAACTGGCGCCGCGCGAACGACTCCAGCGTCGTCTCGGGGCCCAGGAAGTGGTCCTGGAAGCTACCCCGCGGCACCTTGTCGATCGTCAGACCGGCGAGCAGCGGCTCGACCTGGTCCGTGCCGGGCGGCGATGGCACGCCCTCGTCGCCGTCGGGCACGAGCGCGACTTCGTTGCCCACCAGCCTCGTGTGGTACGGCTCCTCGACGGGGCTCAGGGCGGACAGGAGCGCGATGCCCCGCTGCCGCAGGTCGAGCTCGGAGAGCACCCCGCCGGCGCCCGGGTGCACGATCGCGGCGAAGTGTGCGGTGCGCACGAGCACCTCGTCACGACCGTCGGCGTCGTGGTCGGCGACGACGCTGGTCCACGGTGGCGGCTTACGCCCCTCGATGACCCGGTCGACGGTGCGCTCGGCGATCAGCAGGTCCCGCAGCGTCTGCTGCCGCAGAGCGGGGTCGTAGATGCCGGTGTTGCGCCGACCCCCGTGCCAGTACACGGAGTGGTTCTGAGAGCGCCACAGGGCCCCGCACGCGGTCGCCAGCACCTGGCGCGCCGCGTCCACGTTGCCCCCCGAACGGTGCCGCCGGGCGATGGCCGAGCGGAGCGCGTCGATCCGCTGCGACACGCGGAGCATGCGCTTGTGGATGCGGTTCACCTCCGGGTACTTCACGAGGAAGTTGTCCCAGACGACGCCCCCGACGAACTCCTGGGCCTGCTCCCAGACACCCATCACGGCGAGATCGCGGGCGAACTCGCGGCGCCGTTCGGCCGCCGCCGCGGGCCGGCACCACTCGCCGAGCGACGGGTCGGACGAGCTGGGCAGGTAGACCCTCCCGCGGCCCGCGAAGTGGTCCCAGGCGTGCTCCATCAGCATCGTCTTGACCCAGGAGTACTCCGAGTCGAACACGTCGATCAGCGCGTCGATCCGGCCGGAGCGGAACAGCTCGTGACCGTCCGCCGCGAGCACGTCCGGGTCCCCCGCCCGGCCCGGGATCTCGGCGATCCGACGCAGCACCCCGCGGATGTCCTCGACAGGGTCCTCGACCGCCTGGACCAGCGCAGCGTCGATCGCGAAGACCGACATCGGGTGACCGGCCCGCTCGGTGACGTAGTGGCCGTAGAGCTCGTCTGGGTGCAGCCCGGCGATGACGAACTGGGCGTCGTCCAGCAGCGTGTACCGGATGTCCGCGCTGACCAGGGACCGGACGAGGCTGGGGTCCCAGGCCCGCAAGCACAGCCAGGCTCCCTTGGGGATCCGGCCGAAGTGCTTGTTGAAGAAGTTGGCCGTGAACTGCAGCTGCCCGATGGCGTCCCGCTCGGGGATCGACGTGAGCACCGGGTCGTGGAACGCGCCGCCGAGCAGCTCGATCCGCTCGTCCTTCCACAGGCTCCGAAGCCGGTCCAGAAACGCGGGGCGGCGGGCGAGCGCGTGCTCGAGGATGGTGCCCGTGAAGTGCAGGTTCAGCTTGAGCCGAGGCCTCTCGGCGATCCGGTCGAGCAGCGGCTCGTACACGTCGTCGAACGCATCCTCCAGGATCGACGCGGGGACCCCGGTCGGCTGGTGGAAGTGCAGTACGCAGACGAGGTTGGCGGACGGGCCGGCCGACGTCGCAGCCGAGCCGAGACGTCCGGCACTCTTGGGTACGTCAGTTCGCAATATTCCTAGAGTGCCATGACCAGCACCGAGGACGCAGCCCAGTCGAGATATCGATCCGGGAGCAGACCCAGCACGACCACCGCGACCGTGGCGATGGCGATGCCCAGGGCGAGGCGCGGGTGGATCACCGGGGTCGGCGCCGGCGTGCCCACCTCAGGCTTCATGTACATCACCACCAGCGGCCGCAGGTAGTAGCCCACGGAGATGGCGGAGGTGATCAGGGCGAGGACCGTGAGGCCGATGTAGCCACCGGAGACGGCCGCCTTGAAGATGGCGAACTTGGCGAAGAAGCCAGCGAACGGCGGGATCCCGATGAGCGACAGCATCGCGATCAGCATCACCAGGCCGACGATCGGGAACCGGCCGCCGAGGCCCCGGAGGTCATCGAACGTCTGGACGTCGTGGCCCTGCCGGGAGAGGTGGATGAGCACCCCGAAGGCCGCGATGTTGCCGAACGTGTAGGCGAGCGCGTAGTAAAGCACCGCCGCGTCACCGGCCGGGCTCGCGGCCAGCACGCCGACCAGGATGTAGCCGCCGTGAGCGATCGAGCTGTAGGCGAGCATGCGCTTGACGTTGTCCTGCACCAGCGCCATCACGTTGCCGACGATCATCGTCAGGGCGGCGACGCCCCACAGCAGCCCCGTGAGACCGAACGCCTCGAGCGCCGGGCCCCCGAAGACCCGCAGGATGACCGCCGCCGCGGTCGCCTTGACCGCGACAGACATGTAGGCCGTGAAGCAGGTCGGGGCGCCCTCGTAGACGTCGGGGGTCCACAGGTGGAACGGGGCGGCGGAGATCTTGAACAGCAGCCCTACCATGGCGAACAGGCCGCCCGCGAAGGCGTACAGCGGCAGCGGCCCGGCGTGGTGGGCGAGCGCGGCGTGGATGTCGGCGAGCTGCGTGCTCGCGCCCCCGCCCTCGAGTCCGCTGAACGCGTACAGCAGCGCCATGCCGAACAGCAGCACCGCCGTCGCGAACGAGCCGAGGACCAGGTACTTGACGCCGGCCTCCACCGAGCGGTCGTCCCACCGCAGCGACGCAGCCAGGCAGTAGATCGGGATCGACATCACCTCGAGGCCCAGGAAGAGCATCACGAGGTCGCCGGCCGAGACCATGTACATCATCCCCACGGTGGAGAAGAGCAGGAGCGCGTGAGCCGCCCCGCTGGCCATGCGCTGCTGTCGCAGCCAGGTGTCGCTCAGGAGCAGCGACAGGCCGGCGCCGATGAGGATCACCTCCTTGAAGAAGAGGCTGAAGGCGTCGACGATGAAGAGGCCGCCGAAGCTGACCCGGGTCGAGCCCTCGCCCCACAGCGACGCGAAGATCCAGGCCGCCGCGGCCGCGCAGCCGGCCACGCTGATCCAGGCCGTCACCGAGCGGGGGTCGTCCGCCGTGTCGGCGTCCATCGACGGGTTGGCCTGGAGCGCGTCGACCAGCAGCACCGCGATCGCCGCGGCGATCACGATGAACTCGGGGACCATCAGGGTGAAGTCGAGATCGATGTTCATCGCACCGCCTCCTCGGCGTCAGCCAGTGCGACGTCCAGCGTCGGTGTGCCCGGCATGCCCAGGTTGGGCGGCAGCTCGGCGGTCCTCGCTGCCCCCCGTTCGACGTCGAGCAGCCAGGTGTCGACCGTCGGCTCCATCTTGTCGATGAAGGGCTTCGGGAAGAGGCCCAGCCAGAAGATCATGAGGACCAGCGGCGCGAACACCGCCAGCTCCCGCTTGTTCATGTCCGGGATGAACTTGTTGCGCTCCTGCAGGACCGGCCCGAAGAACACGCGCTCGATCATCCACAGCAGGTACACGGCGCCGAGGATCACGCCCGTCGCCGCGAAGATGACGAAGCCGTAGCTCGCCCAGAAGCCGGCGCCGCCGGCGTGGGCTGCGTAGCCCCAGCGGAAGGCGCCCAGCAGCGTGAGGAACTCGCCGACGAACCCGTTGGTGCCGGGCAGTCCGGCCGAGCTGAGCGCGACCAGGATGAACAGCACCGTGTAGACGGGCATCACCTTGGCGAGGCCGCCGTAGTCCCAGATGCGCCGGGTGTGCGTGCGCTCGTAGAGCACCCCGACGAGGAGGAACAGCGCGCCCGTGCTGATCCCGTGGTTCAGCATCTGCAAGATGCCGCCTTCGACCCCCTCGTGGTTCAGGGCGAAGACGCCGAGCATGATGTAGCCCATGTGGCTCACCGAGCTGTAGGCGACCAGCTTCTTCATGTCCGGCTGCACCATGGCGACGCAGGCGCCGTAGATGATGCCGATCACGGCGAGCAGCATGACCACCCAGCCGTACTCCTCGACGGCGCCGGGGAACATCGGCATCCCGAGCCGCAGGAAGCCGTAGGTGCCCATCTTCAGGAGCACGCCGGCCAGGATCACCGACCCCGCCGTAGGCGCCTGAACGTGCGCGTCGGGCAGCCAGGTGTGCAGCGGCCACATCGGCACCTTGATGGCGAACGCGAGCCCGAACGCGAGCAGCATCCAGGTCTGCACCGACAGGCCCATCTCGACCTTGTAGAGGTCGGCCAGCTCCAGGCTCCACGTGCCGAACTGCACCTGGTGCAGCCAGTACAGGTAGAAGATCGCGGCCAGCATGATCATCGAGCCGGCGACCGTGTAGAGCACGAACTTGACCGTGGCGTAGATCCGCTGGTCGCCACCCCACACCCCGATGAGGAAGAACATCGGGATGAGCATCAGCTCCCAGAAGAGATAGAAGACGGCCAGGTTCTGGGCGCAGAACGTCCCGATCATGAACGTCTGGAGCGCCAGGATCCAAAAGAAGAAGTCGCGGTGACGGTCGTGCACCGCCGTCCAGGCGCCGAGGATGACGATCGGCCCCAGGAAGGTGGTCAGGAGCACCAGCCACAGCGAGATGCCGTCGATGCCCAGGTGCCACGAGATGCCCATCGAGGGCACCCAGTCCGCCTGCTCGACGAACTGCATGCCGCCCTTGGCCCCGTCGTAGTTGAGGAGCGGGATGGAGACCGCGAAGCCGGCGCACGCGACGCCCAGCGCGATCTGCTTGATGAGAGCGACCCTCTCCTGCGGAACGAACAGCAGGATGAGTCCACCGACGAGCGGCAGGAAGGTCACGATCGACAGGATGTGGTCCATCGTTGCCTCCCCTACCAGAGCCCGTAGCCGGCGAGGCAGAGCAGCAGCAAGAGCATGCCGCCCACCATCACCGTGGCGTAGTTGCCGACGTCGCCGTTCTGCAGGCGTCCCAGCCCGTCGGCGACCTGCTTGCAGAAGGCGCCGACGCCGTTGACGATGCCGTCGATGATGACCTCATCGACGATGCGCCACAGGACCTCACGGCTGAACCAGACGATCGGCCCGATGATCGTGAGCTCGTACAGCTCGTCGACGTGCCACTTGTGCCAGAGCCGCGCGTGGAGCCACGGCAGCTTCGCCTCGAAGAAGTCGTATAGCTTGTCCTTGCCGCCGCCCCACAGCAGGAACGTCAGGCCGATGGACAGACCGGCGACCGCCAGCGAGCCGACCATCATCCCGAGCTCCAGGCCGGTGTTGTGGTGGTACGCCGGCTGGACGTGCACGCTCGAGTGCTCGAAGACGGGGTGCAGCCAGTCGTGGAAGTAGTTCGGGATGTGCCCGAGCATGTTGCCGAGCACGTGCGGGATGCCGACCAGGCCGCCGATCAGTGACAGCACGCCGAGCACGATGAGGGGGACGGTCATCGTCCAGGGGCTCTCCTGCGGGTCCCCGCCGTGGCCGTGGCCGTGGGCGTCGTGGTCGTGCGCGTCGCCGTGCTCGTGGTCGTCGTGAGCCGCGCCGTCGTCGTGCCCGTGCCCGTGACCGTGGCCCGCCGGCAGGCCCCGGTGCTCGCCCCAGAAGGTCATGTGCATGATGCGGAACATGTAGAAGGCGGTGCAGAAGGCGGCCGCCAGGACAACCACGTAGACGATGGTGCTGCCCCGCTCGCTGGCGAAGGAGTACCAGAGGATCTCGTCCTTGCTGAAGAACCCGGCGAACGGGACGATGCCCGCGATCGCGAGGGTCGCCGCGAGGAACGTCCAGTACGTCTTCGGCATGAACTTCTTCAGCCCGCCGTAGAAGCGCATGTCCTGCTCGTGGTGCATCGCCAGGATGACCGAGCCGCTGCCCAGGAAGAGGCAGGCCTTGAAGAAGGCGTGGGTCATCAGGTGGAAGACGCCGACCGCCCAGGCGCCGGC
>CAYQEG010000003.1:0-114515 GCA_964416435.1 uncultured Rickettsiales bacterium | reverse complement strand
CGACGACGACGACGCCACCGACGACGACGACGCCACCGACGACGACGACGCCACCCCGCCGCCCCCCGAGTCGGACTGCGAAGACGGCCTGGACAACGACGGCGACGGCCTGCGCGACTGCGAGGACCCCGACTGCGACGGCGTCACGCCGTGCTGGTGGCCGACGTCGATCAACCACACCGGCAACGTGCAGTTCGACGGGTGGGAGATCGAGTGCGAGGTGGTCGGCTTCCCGGTGGACATCGACGTGGACGACTGCGCCACGGTCTACGCGAGCACCCTGACCTCCCCCGCGTCCGTGCCCGCCTGCGCCGTCTGCGACGCCACGTTCGGCGGCAACCTCAACTACTCGACCGACTCCTGCTCGGACCTGATCGACCAGTCGTCCCCGACCAGCACGGCCTTCGGGTTCGTGTTCAACAGCCCCACCAGCTGGAACTTCTACGCCGTCAACGAAGAGTCGGGCGCGTGGGAGCTGGGCGGCACCGCGGTCGATGACGGCAGCGGCACGCTCGTGTTCAGCGCGTCGGACGTGATCTCGGGCAACCCCGACGAGTGCGACTGGCCGTCCGACCAGGATCTCGGCTCCCTGACCCTGACGTTGACGTTCTCGCCCGGTCCGTGATCATTCACGGCCGGCCGCGCGCCGGCCGTGCACGATGATGACCCCCGCCCTCCGCTCCGCTCTGCGCGCCCTGGTCCCGCCCCCCGCGCGGCGGGTCGGCGACCGCGTGGCGGCCGGGGGCAAGGTGCAGCTGGCGGGGCGGGACGCCGGGACCGACGGCTGGTCCTTCGCCGTGCACGTCGGCGGGGACCGGTTCGACGTGGAGCTGTGGCCCGGCGACGCCGAGTGGGAGTGCTCCTGCGAGGCGGACGGCTGCGCCCACGCCTGGGCCGCGCTCCAGGCGCTGGAGGCCGGGGTCGACAGCCTCCAGGCGGCGAAGGAGCCACCCCGCCTGGTCCTGCAGCTCACCGCCGACGAGCGCTGGCTGCGCCTCGGCGTCGCGGTCCGGGACGGCGACCGCCTGCTGCGGTTCCCCGACGGGGCGGCGGGGCTGAGCATCGAGCCGACGATCCGCCACCTGATGAAGCTCTCCGCCGACTGGGGGGGTGACCGGGTGCCGTCCCGTCAGCACCGGCAGCTGATCGCCGCGCTGCTGGACGCGGACGAGGTGACGCTGGACGGACGCGAGATCGACATCAGCAAGATCCCCCGGGACGTCGTCGCGCGGGTCGAGCCGACGGGCGCCGGGTGGCGGGTCTCGTTGACCGACGACGACGCCGTCGAGCACGCCTGGGAGGGTGACCCCGCGCTCGTGTTCGCCGAGGGCACGCTGCGCCCCCGCGGCTACGGCCGGCTCAGCAAGGTCCAGCGGCACCAGCTCGCCAACCCGCTGCTGTTCGACAAGCGGGAGCTGCCCCGCCTCACCGCCGAGTGGCTGCCCGCCCTGGCGAAGGCGATCACCGTCCTTCGCGCCGCCGATCTGCCCGAGGTCGCCTCCGGCGGGCTGCGCACGGTCGTCGAGCTGTTCGCGAGCGGGCCGCTGCTCGAGGCCACCGCGCGGGTGGTCTACGGGGACCCCGCGGTCGCCGAGCTGGTGGGCGACCAGCTGCTGCCCCTGGGCGGGGTCTCCACCCTGCCGGCCCGCGACCGGCGGGCGGAGCGGGCGATGCTCACCCGGCTGGACCGTGAGCTCGGGCTGCGCCCGGGGCGACGCACCCGCATGGAGTCGGACCGCGCGGTGCGCTTCGTCAAGGACCGCCTGCCCGGCTTCACCGGCGACGTCGTCGGCCGGGACGCGCTGTCCCGGTTCACGCCGACCAGCGACCGGCTCGCCCCGATCGTGCGCTGGCGCAAGGGCGCGCTGGACGTCGCCTTCGGCTCCGGCCAGGCCCTCGTCGGCAGCCAGCGCGTGCTCGACGCCTGGCGCCGCGGCGAAGGCTGGGTCTCCCTCGCCGGCGAGGGGGTCGCCGAGCTCCCCCGGGACTGGCTGGACGAGCACGCCGAACTGCTCGAGCTGGCGACGTCGGGCGCCGGCGGGCACCTCGCCCCCGCCGCCGCGGCGCTGATGGAGTCGGCCGGCACCTCCCCTCCCCCGGACCTCGCGTCGCTCGTCGACGGGCTGCGCGGAGGCGTCACGGAGCACGACGTGCCGGCGGGCCTGGAGGCGGAGCTGCGGCCCTACCAGCTGGACGGCTACCGGTGGCTCCGGTTCCTGGGGGAGCAGGAGCTCGGGGGCGTGCTCGCCGACGACATGGGGCTGGGCAAGACGGTGCAGACGCTCGCCGCCCTCCTCGCGGACCGGGGCGCCGGCCCGGCGCTGGTGGTCGCGCCGACGTCGGTGCTGCGCAACTGGGCGAACGAGGCCGACCGGTTCGCGCCGGAGTTGAGCGTGGCGGTGTGGCACGGGACCCGCCGCGACAAGCTCGATCCGGCGGGGCAGGACGTGCTGATCACCAGCTACGCGCTGATGCGCCTGGACGCCGAGCGGCTCGCCGACGTCGCCTGGCGGACCGTCGTGCTGGACGAAGCGCAGGCGATCAAGAACGCCGACAGCCAGACCGCCCGGGCCGCCCGAACGCTCAAGGCGGAGCGGCGGATCGCGCTGACGGGCACCCCGATCGAGAACCACCTGGGCGAGCTGTGGTCGCTGTTCGAGTTCCTCAACCCGGGCTTCTTCGGCCCGCGGCGACGGTTCGACGAGCGGTTCGGGGCCGGCTCGGAGGCCGCCCTGGCCGCGCTCCGGGCCCGGATCCGGCCGTTCGTGCTGCGCCGCCTCAAGTCCGAGGTCGCTCGGGACCTGCCGCCGCGCACCGAGACGATCCTGACCTGCCCCCTGTCCCCGCCCCAGCGGGACGCCTACGACGCGGTCCGCCGGGGCGCCCGGGGGCTGCAGGAGCGGATGCAGGTGCTCGCCGCGCTGACCCGGCTGCGCCAGGCGGCGTGCGACGCGACGCTGCTCCCCGACGCCGAACCGACCCCCTCGGGCAAGCTGGACGTGCTGATGGAGGCGCTCGAGGAGGTGGCGGACGAGGGCTGCCGCGCGCTCGTGTTCTCCCAGTGGACCTCGCTGCTGGACCGGGTCGAGCCGCGGCTCGACGGCCTGGGGCTGCCCTGGCTGCGCCTGGACGGCAGCACCCGCGACCGCGCCGGGGTGGTCGATCGGTTCCAGGCCGAAGGCGGCCCCCCGGTGTTCCTCGTCTCCCTCAAGGCCGGCGGCACCGGGCTGAACCTGACGGCCGCCGACCACGTCTTCCTGCTCGACCCCTGGTGGAACCCCGCCGCCGAGCAGCAGGCGGTCGACCGCGCCCACCGGATCGGCCAGGACAAGCCGGTCTTCGTCTGGAAGCTCGTCGCCGAGCGCACCGTCGAGGAGCGCGTCCTCGATCTGCAGCGCCGCAAGCAGGCGGTCGCCGACGCCGTCTTGGAGGGCGCCGCGTCCCCCGGCAAGCTGACCGACGACGACCTGGAGGCGCTGCTCGCATGATCCGCCGACCCGCGACCGCGCTGCTCGTGGTGGGCCTGCTCGCCTGCTCCGGCCCCGACCCGGCCCCCCAGCCGACGCCGACGCCCGCGCCCCCGGCCATCGCCGTCGCGCTGGAAGATCGCCCCGACGTGGTCGCCGCGGTCGAGGCGGTAGCCCAGTCCCAGGAGCTGGTCGGCCTGGTCGTCGGGGTCGCCCGAGGCCAGACGATCGTGCACCTGCAGGGGGTGGGGTTCGAGGACCGCGAGGCGGAGATCCCGGTCGACCCCGAGGCGACGCTGTTCCGCTGGGCGTCCCTCAGCAAGGGGCTCACGGGCATCGCCGCGGTGCAGGCCGAGCGGGACGGCGCGCTGACGCTGGACGCCCAGGTCGCCGACCTCGTGACCGAGTACACCGTGCCGGCGCTGCTGCTGCCGGACGGCTGCGCCGACGTCGCCTGCGCGACCCCCCTGGCGGACGAGCAGCGGTCGCTCACCCTGGCCGACCTGCTCCACCACACCGCCGGCGTCCAGCACTACAACAACGGCGCCGCCTGGCCCGTGCCGCCGCTCACGGCGACCGACGACCCGGCGGTCAACACCGGCGTCGCGTGGGCCCTTCCGTACTGGATCGACGCCCCGCTCGTGTCGATCCCCGGGGCGGAGTTCAACTACTCGACCTTCGGCTTCAACCTCGCCGGGGTCGCCGTGGAGCGGTCCCACGACCGCCCGTTCGACGCGGTGGTGATCGACGGGATCGCGGCACCGCTGGGCATGGAGACGTTCGCCGCGGACCGCCTCTGGGAGTACCTCCCCCACCGCGCGGTCGGCTACCTGCGCACCGATCAAGGCTCGATCGTCCCCGACGGCGACAACGACGTCAGCTGGAAGGCGCCGGGCGGCGGCTTCCTCTCCTCCGGGGCCGACCTCGCGCGCTACTGCGCCGGCGTCCAGGCCGACGGCCTGCTCCTGTCCGCGGCGCTGCGGGACGACGTGCTCTGGGCGACCACCGACGCGTCGGACGGCTACGGCCTCGGCTTCGCCGTCAGCGCGGAGATGGTCAACCACACCGGAGCCCAGCAGAAGACCCGGACCGCGGTGGCCTGGCTCCCCCAGGACGACACCTGCTTCGTCGTCATGAGCAACAGCACGTACGCCGACGTCTGGTCGATCCTCGAGACGCTGAGGACCGCATGGACCGGAGCGTGAAGGTGATCGATGTCACCCTGCACGCGGCTGCCCGAAGTTGGCCAAGCACGAGGACTGTGTGGACTTTTTCACCCCTCCCGCCGGCCTCGCCGCCGCCGCCGCCTGTGCCGACCCGGCAACGGCCCTTGTAACCGCTGGGGATCGGTTCACCGTGAACTCAACCCTCGGCTCCCTCGGAGCCCTGGGCCAGCCGAACGGCGCTGCTCTTTTGAGGTTCGAGGCCTGGCCGGAACCGCCAGGCCGCTCTCACCACGGGTCACCCAGGACCCCGCCCGGCGGAGATCTGATGCGTCGGGCCAGGAGGAAGATATGAGACGTTCCCTGCTGTTCACCGCGCTGGCGCTCATCGCGATCGCGCTCGCGGGTTGTGAGGGGCCCCCCGGAGATACTGGACCGACCGGACCGGCCGGACCCGTCGGTGCGGACGGAGCAGACGGAGAGGACGGCGACAACGGCGCCGACGGCGCTGATGGCGCGGACGGCGAAGACGGCGAAGACGGCGCGGACGGCGAAGACGGCGCGGACCTGACCCTCGTCGAGAACGAGGCCTGCGTCGTGTGTCACGGCGAGGATCGCAACGCGGACGTCTGGGAGTCGCACAGCGGCGCGCTCGAGTCGATCGACGCCAGCGACGACATCGAGATCCTCGACGTGTTCGTCGAGGACGGCGGCGAGACCGTCAGCGTCAACTTCCGGTTCGACGTGCACTACACGGACATCGCGGGCAACCCGATCTGGGTCGATCCCACGACGCCGCGGAGCAACCCCGCGCAGCTCGACTACGTCCGGTTCTACCTGTACCGGCTGGTGCCCGGAGCGGACGGCTCCAACGACACGTGGTTCGACTACGCCGCGGGCGAGCGCAACGTCGCCAACCTGGAGCAGGAGGGCGACGGCACCTGGACGTACACGTTCGAGGACGACCTGTCGGCCGATTGGGACGAGACCGCGACCCACCGGGCCGCGATCCAGATGTACCACCTCGACGGCATCGCAGCGCTCAACACCTTCATGGACTTCGTCCCGGACGGGGTGAGCGCCATGCTGTCCCACGAGGTCGTCGACATCGACAGCTGCAACAACTGCCACGGCGCGCTGCGGGAACACGGCGGCCGCACCGAGACGAAGATCTGCGGCTCCTGCCACAACCCGACTCACGTCGGCGAGCACGCCGTCTTCAGCACGATGATCCACGGCCTGCACTCGGCCCAGGACTTCGACGCGCTGTACGGCCTGGCCGAAGAGGACTGGAACTTCTCCGAGGTGACGTTCCCGCAGGACGCCAACAACTGCCGGACCTGCCACAGCGGCGACGACGCGGTCGACGCGGACAACTGGAAGGAGGTGCCGACCATCGCGGCGTGCGGCGGCTGCCACACCGACGTCGACTTCGACGACGGCACCAACCACGTGGGCGGCGCCCAGGCGGACGACGCCGGCTGCGCAGGCTGCCACGGCGCCGACGCCATCGAGGGCTACCACACCAGCGATGACCCGACGACGAACAACCCGAACACGCCGGACGGCGCCTGGACGATCACGTACGAGCTGTTCGAGGCCCGCGTCGACGGGTCCAACGTGCTCGAGGTCGACTTCTCGATCTACGCGGACGGGGACCCGATCGACATCCTCAACATGCCGGTCGAGCTGACGGCGGAGGGCCGGTACCCGGACTTCCTGACGCCGTACGCCATGCCCCAGGGTGGGATCGACACCCCGTCGGACTACAACAACCTGGGTGAGAACGCCGGCTCGTCGCCGAGCTTCGACATCGGCGACCTCGTCGCGGCCGGCTCGGTCGCGGACGCCGGCGGCGGCATGTACACCGCGAGCATCGCGGACGCCTACCCCGCCGGCGCCACGCTGCGCGCGGTCGGCCTGCAGAGCTACTTCCGGCAGACCAACCCGGACGGCGGCTACTGGAGCCGGCACACCCGGTCGGTGGACATCACGGTCACCGGCGACGAGGTGCGGCGCATGGTCGTGGACGAGGCGAGCTGCGTCGCGTGCCACGACAGCCTGCAGCTGCACGGCGGCAGCCGCGTCGACAACCCGCAGGTCTGCGTGATGTGTCACAACCCGAACAAGAGCTCCGGCGGCCGCGGCGCCGACCCGGAGGGCCTCCCGCAGGAGACGATCGACGCGGTCGGCGAGGATCCGCTGCTGTTCCCCGAGGACGCGCAGAACTTCAAGGAGCTGATCCACGGCCTCCACGGGTCCGACATCCGCGAGTACGACTACGAGTTCGTGCGCAACCGCGCGGGCGGCCTCTACTACAACTGGGCGGAAGTCACGTTCCCGCGGGAGGACGGCGTGCAGGACTGCATGGCGTGCCACCTCGAGGACACGTACGGCGCCGCGCTGCCGGACAACGTGCTCCCGACCACGGTCGTGACCAGCGACGGCGTCGACGCCACCTGGGAGGACGTCAACGCGGCGCGCGACGTGGTGCCCAACGACACCGACTGGGTGAACAGCCCGACGGGCGGCGCGTGCTACGCGTGCCACGCCAATGACGCGGCCGAGGCTCACATCGAGCAGAACGGCGGCATCATCTGGGAGACGCGGGCCGCCTCCGGCCTGTAGACGAGACCGAACGGAGGGGGGCGCGACGCCCCCCTCCCCTCGTCCGCCGGGACGATCTAGGATCTCCGCCTTGCCCCTGTACTCCTACGAGTGCCTCGACTGCGGAGCGCACCTCGAGATCCTGCACGCCGTCGGCAAGACGAAGAGCACCTGCGGGCTCGACTGTCGGCGGACCGGCGAGGGCGCGTTCGGCCAGGGCGCCGTCAGGGTCCAGGTCAGCGCCGCCAACGTGTCGACGGGGCAGCCGTCGTTCGCCGAGGTGCAGCGGGAGGCGCTCCGCCAGAAGGCGCTGCGCAAGCTCGGCGGCCCGCTGACCGAGGCGGACCTCAACAAGCTCCGGGACAAGGGCGTCGCCGTCTACCGCAAGGACGGCAAGGACGGCTGGGCCCACACCGGCGGCGGCAAGAACGGCGAAGCGCCGGCCCGCATCAAGCCGCCGCGCGAAGAGGACCCTTGATTCGGCCCCTCGCCCTGGCGAGCCTGCTCCTCCTCGCCGCCTGCGGGGCCGGGCCGGAGCAGGAGGAGGGCGCGCTGAGCGGCGAGTGCGCCGAGGACGGCGCCGTGCATTGCGTCAGCAGCAGCACGATCCAGTACTGCCTCGACGGAGCGTGGGACGAGCCCGAGGAGTGCCCCCCCGAGCAGGTCGGCTCCGACTTCCCGGTCGAGGTGCAGACCTACTGCAGCGAGGACGGCTGCCGGCCCGGCGGCTGAGCGCACCGACCGCGGCGCCGCTCGCGCGTACGCACGCGTGGGTAGACGACGCAGCCCCTGTCGCTATCATCCACGTCCCATGGCGACCTACCAGGACGAACGTGCGGCCCGACGGGCCGAGGACCTCCCCCCGGAGCGCGCGGACCGCCGCCGTCCGGACTCCCCCGACGGCTTCAACATCATCGGCCAGCGCACGCCGCTGATCGACGCCCGCGCCAAGGTGACCGGCCAGGCGGTCTACACCGACGACATCGACTTCCCCGGCATGCTGGTCTGCAAGATCATGCGCTCGCCGTGGGCCTACGCCCGCATCGACTCCATCGACATCACGCGGGCCGAGGCGCTGCCCGGCGTGCACGCGGTGATGGTCGGCGCCGACGCCCCCATCCAGTTCGGCGTGCTGCCGATCAGCCAGGACGAGACCGCCCTGGCGGTCGACAAGATCCGCCACCTGGGCGAAGGCGTCTGCGCCGTCGCGGCCGAGACCGAGGCGATCGCCCTGGAGGCGCTCGACCTGGTCGACGTGCAGGTCACCGAGCTCAAGCCGTTCCTGCGCAAGCAGGACTCGGTCCGCGACCTGCGCGAGGGCGAAGAGAAGATCCACCCCCACATCCGCTTCGAGAACAACATCCACAAGCGGGTCAAGCAGACCTTCGGCGACCCCGACGCGGCCTTCGCGTCGGCCGATCATCTGGCCGAGGGGACCTTCCAGTTCGACGGCGTCACCCACGCCTTCACCGAGCCGATCGCCGCCATCGCCCACTGGACGCCGGAGGAGCGGCTGGTGATGTGGACCAGCCAGCAGGTGCCGCACTACACGCACAAGGCGCTGGCGAAGGTGATGGAGCTGCCGATGCACCGCATCCGGGTGATCAAGCCCGCGGTCGGCGGCGGCTTCGGCGGCAAGAGCGACCCCTTCCCCCACGAGATGGTGGTCGCCTGGCTCGCGCGCACCACCGGCCGCCCGGTCAAGATCCTGTTCGACCGCGAAGAGGTCTTCTTCAGCAACCACGGCCGCCACCCGACGACCACGTCCGCGAAGCTCGGCATCGACGCCGACGGCAACATCCTGGGGCTGGAGCTCGACGCGCTGATCGACGGCGGCGCGTTCGGCAGCTTCGGCGTCGTCACCAGCTACTACAACGGCGTCCTGTCCCACGGCCCCTACGACCTCAAGTCGTTCCGCTACCAGGGCACCCGCATCTACTCCAACCGCCCGGTCAGCGGGGCGATGCGCGGCCACGGCTCGGTCAACTCCCGCATGGTCACCGAAGTGCTGCTCGACCAGTGCTGCGAGCAGGCGGGGCTGGATCCGGTCGACGTCCGCCTCAAGAACCTGCTGCCCGAGTTCACCACCCTGATCAACGGCTTCCGCATCACGTCCAACGGGATGAAGGAGTGCATCGAGACGGTCGCGGCCCGGTCGGACTGGGAGAACAAGCGCCGCAAGCTGCCGTACGGGCGGGGCATCGGCATCGGCTGCGGCTTCTACATCTCCGGCTCCGCGTTGCAGATCCACAAGAACCGGCTGCCCCACAGCACGGTGCACCTCAAGGTCGACATCGACGGCGGCGTGACCATCCACACCGGCGCCAGCGACATCGGCCAGGGGTCGGACACGATGGCGGCCCAGGTCGTCGCCGAGGTGCTCGGCCTGCCGATGAGCCGCATGCGCGTCGTGGCGGTGGACACGGACCTCTCCCCCATCGACCTGGGCTCCTACTCCAGCCGCGTCACCTTCATGAACGGGCTCGCGGCCAAGCGGGCCGCCGAGGCGCTGCGGGACAAGCTCATCGCGGCCGCGTCCCGGATCTCGGGGTACGCGGTGGAGTCCTTCGAGCTGCGCGACGAGTGGGTCTACAACCGCCACTGGCCCCAGGCCTCGGTGCGCTACGCCGACGCGATCGAGGAGGCGACAGCGGGCGTTGGCGCGCTGACGACGTCGGGCTCCTACAGCTCCCCGCCGATGGGCGTCACCAACTTCAAGGGCGCCGGCGCCGGGCTGTCTCCGACGTACTCGTACACCTCGTACATCTGCGAGCTGGACGTCGACGCGGAGACCGGCTTCGTCTCCCCCATCAAGGTGTGGGCGGCCCACGACTGCGGCCGGGCGCTCAATCCCGTCGCCGTCGAGGGGCAGATCGAGGGCTCCATCCACATGGGGCTGGGCCAGGCGCTCTGCGAGACGCTGGACTACAACGGCGCCAACCTGCTCAACGCCAACCTGCTCGACTACCGCATGCCGACGTCGACCCAGATGCCCGAGCTGGACGTCACCCTGGTGGAGTCGATCGACCCCGAGGGCCCGTTCGGCGCCAAGGAGTGCGGCGAGGGCGGGCTCGCGCCGATCCTGCCGGCCGTCGCCAACGCGGTGTACGACGCGGTGGGCGTCTGGATCGACCGGCTGCCGATGACCCCGGACGTGGTGCTCGCGGCGATCGAGCGCAAGGCCCGGGCCGAGCGCCGCGCCGCCCGCAAGGCCGCGAAGTCGGCGTAGGAGCGAGCGACCGATGGAACTGCCCGCGTTCGAGTACCACCGCCCCGCCACCGCCGAGCAGGCGGCCGCGCTGCTCGCCGATCACACCGGCGACGTCGACGTGGTGGCCGGCGGCACCGACCTGCTCCCCAACTACAAGAACCGGCTCAACAACCGGGGACACGTCGTCTCCCTCGCGGGCATCTCGGGGCTCAAGGAGCTGAGCCCGACCCGGCTGGGGGCGCTGACCCGGCTGGTCGAGATCGAGCGGTCCGCCGACCTCGCGGGGACGCTGCCGGTGCTCGTGGAGACCGCGAAGGCGATCAGCTCGCCGCCGCTGCGGGAGCACGGCACCGTCGGCGGCAACCTGATGCTGGACACCCGCTGCTACTACTTCAACCAGGCGCCGATGTGGCGGGACAGCAAGAACAACTGCCTCAAGGCCGACGGCGAGACCTGCCTGGTGGTGCCCGCGAGCGACGACCATTGCTACGCCACGTACAGCGGTGAGCTGGCCGCGTCGCTCATCACGCTGGGCGCGAGCGTGGAGCTGCTGAGCGCCCGGGGCGCCCGGTCGGTGCCGCTGGACCAGCTGTTCGAGGACGAGGGCATCGTGCGGTTCGCGGACCGGCGGCCGGACGAGCTGGTGGTCGGCGTCGACATCCCGCCGGACGCGACGACGCTGACGGCCGGCTACGACAAGCTGCGCATCCGCGACTCCATCGACTTCCCGAGCCTGGGGGTCGCGGTCGCCTTCCGCCTGGACGACGGCGGCCGCCTGGAGCGGCTGCACGTCTGCACGACGGCGCTGCGCAGCAAGCCCGACCCGCTGGACGGCGCGGTCGCCGGGTTCCTCGGCGAGGCCCCCTCGCCCGACCTCGCGGCCCGCATCGGCGAGGCCTGCACCGAGGCCTCGGTCGCCTACAACAACGTGCCGCTGGACCCGAAGTACCGCCGCAAGATGGTGGCGGTGTTCGTGCGTCGCATCCTGGCGCGCCTGGACGAGGTCTGGCAGGCGTGAGCAGCAAGGAGAACCAGAAGAAGGCCCCAGAGACCGAGGCCCCCGAGGCCAACCAGCCGACGGAGACCCCGGAGGCGAGCGAAGCCCCGGAGGCGAGCGAAGCTCCGGAGGAGCCCAAGGTCGCCGAGGCGAGCGAAGCTCCCGAGGAGCCCAGAGCCGCGGAGGACGTGCTCAGCTCGGACCGGATCGTCGCCCTGCTCGACGAGGCGCTGCTCGGCGAGGACGACCTGGACCTGGAGATCGAGGACGAGGCCGACTCGATGCCCGAGCTCGGCATCGACGCGATCATGAACTCGGCGGAGATGACCCAGGTGGACGACGACGCCCTCGCCGACGCCGACCTGGGCGAGTTCCTCGGCGAGGACGAGGTCATCGAGGACCCGTGGACGCCGGTGGACGACGCCGACCAGCCCGACGCCGAGATCGAGGCGGTCGAAGAGGTGCTGCCGAGCAAGCCCGACCCGTGGGCCACCGTGGTCGACGAGGAGGAGGCGGACTTCGAGCTGGAGCCGATCCTCCACGAGGAGGTCTCGGACCCGTGGGGCCCCGTCGCCGCGGGTCCCGTGCCGGTCTCCAGCCTCGCAGTCGTGCACCCGCCGGCGCTGCACGTCCCGCCCCCGACCGCGCTGGCGGTCCGGGAGCCGACGTCGCGCCCGGCGCACCGGCGTCCCCTGCCCTGGCGGGGACGCGCCACGTTGCTGGGGCCGGACCTGCCCGAGCTGGTCTACGTCGCCGACGTCGCCCGGGAGCGGACCGCGCTGCTGGTGGCGTCCTGGGGCTGGGCCGACGACGAGCCGGGGGCGCGCCAGCTCCGGCTCCGGCTGGCCGATGACGGCGCCGAGGTGACGGTGCGCACGGCGGCGCCCCACGAAGCGGCCATCGACTGCGAGATCGAGATCGCCGGCGTGGTCGCGAAGGCGCGGATCGCGATCGTCGCGGACCGCTCCGACCGGGGCCTGCGGCTCGGGCGCGACGTGCTCGCGAGCCACTTCACGGTCGATCCGTCGGCCGAGTCCTGGCCCGGGGACGGCGACAGCCCCGAGTCGCTGTAGACATGCACCCCGCGCGGCGCTGGGCGACGTTCCTGATCCTGCCGCTGATCGTCTTCATCGAGCGCTTCGCGGCGTGGGGCGGGCGCACCTTCCAGTGGTCGCTGCTCTACGACATCGGCTGGGAGCGCGAAGCCATCAGGACGTTGATGGCGACGGAGCTGTGGGTCACCGCCGGCTGCACGCTGCTGGGCGGGCTGCTCGCGATCGTGGCCGGGCCCTGGCCGGTGATGGTGCTGGCGCTGCTCATCTCGGCCTTCGGCGCGGCGATGACCTCGGCCCCCGGGATCGAGGACCCGAGCACCTGGCTGGTGGTCCAGGCCGGCGGCTGGGGGCTGCTCCGCCCCGCCCTGTGGGCGTCGGCGATCGTGGCGTTCGCGCGGCCGCACGAAGCGGCCCGGAACGGGCTCCTGGTGCTCATGTGGGGGTCGATGAACCTGGCCGGGCTGATCGTCGGCGTCTCGGTGGGCCCGTTCCTGTCGCTCGCCTCGGACGTGCGGCCGATCTACGTCGTGACCGCCGCCGGGCAGGGGCTGGCTGCGCTCCTGGCGGCGGCGCTGGGGGTCCTCTGGCTGGCCACGCGGAGGCCGACGCCGGCCGGGTCCGAGCCCGATCCGACCCAGGTGTGGCACACCCCGACGGCGCTGGCCGCGCTGGGGCTGCTCGTCCTGCTGGCGCCGGCCTGGACCGCGGTGATGGCGGTCTGGGAGCCGCTCTCGACGACCTTCACCGAGTCACCGGTCGGGATGACCAGCGAAGCCTGGTTCAACACCAACCCGATCGTCGTGATCTGGATGGCCGCCGTGCTCGCCGCGATCTTCCTGCGGCTGGTGATCACCCGAAGGAACCTGCCGACGCTGCTCGTCGCCGGCCCGGGGCTGGTGCTCCTGGGGCTGGGGGTGGGCCTGCTGTCGGTCGACGCCGCGCGCGCGACGGTGGTGGGGTTGGGCTGCGGGGTGGCGCTGATGTCGATCGGGGAGGTGCTCGCCGGTCCGCTGCTGTTCAGCCGGGTCGGGGCCGACCTGCACTTCCGCTTCGTCGCCCTGGTGATCGCGCTGTGGCAGACGATGACGTCGGTCTGGCGGGCGAGCGCGCCGGCCGAGGCCCTCCCCTGGCTGCAGCAGCACCCCTGGGCGGTGCCCGGAGGCGGCGCGGTCCTGGCGGTGATCGCGGGGGTCGCGCTGACGGCGGTCGCGCTGCCGCTGCACCGCAGGCTGTGGGTGCCGGACCGGCCCGAGGAGCCGGTCCACCCCCGGGAGCGGAGCCCTTCGGAGTGGCAGCCGCTGAGCGGCCCCGATTCGGCCTAGACGGCCCCTCACAATACCGAGGCCCTCCGCGCGGGTCTGGAGACCCGATGGCGGGTCCGTCCTGGACCCGCCCCTTCGGGCGCTCCTCGCTCCGCTCGAGGTGCGACCTTGCGGCATCCTGCCGCCGGTTCTCTGCGTCCCTCATCGGTCACGCGGGGCAAGCCCCGCTCCCTTCTTGGTCCTTGACCCCGGCCCTCCAGGCCTCCCATTCTCGGGGCGATCGAGCCCATCGCCCGTCCAGGACGACGGGCGCGAGCTGGGAGCGTCCGGCTGCGGGCCTCTTCACCAACCTCAAGGCCTGGCTGGTCGGCACGTTTCGTGGTGTATCGGCGCGGTACCTGGACCGGTATCTGCGGGAGTACGGCTACCGATTCAATCGGCGTCGTCGAGATCCAGACACGTTTGGCTTCCTCGCTCGGCGGATGATGCGGTGAGCCTGGACGTCGCACGAAGCTCTACGACCTGCGTGAAGCCGAGCCGACGGTGGTCCTGGGGCTCACGCAGAGGCGCAAAGGCGCAAAGGGGGGACCGGATGCTTCCGGAGAACGAAGCTGCTCGCGAGGTGGTCGATGCCGCCTGTCGAATCCACGAGACATGGGGTCCCGGGCTCCTGGAGTCGGCGTATGCCGTCGTCTTGGAGCACGAACTGAAGAGCAAGGGCCGCACGGTCGTGCGTCGGCCAGCGATCGACATCGTTTGGGAGGACCTGCACGTCACCGAAGCGTTTCGGGCCGATTTCATCGTCGACGACTGCTTGATCGTCGAGCTCAAGTCCGTGGAGCGCCTTGCTCCGGTCCACGCCAAGCAGGTCCGGACCTACCTGCGACTGACCGACATGCGGCTTGGCCTGCTGGTCGACTTCGGTGCGGAGACCATCCGCCAGGGCCTCCGCCGAGTCGCCAACGGGATGCCGTAGGCCCTTTGCGCCTTTGCGCCTTTGCGTGAGACAACGAGGGGGCGGGGACTACCTGAACGATCGGGACAGGCAGGTGAGGTCTACAGCGCCTCGGCGGCGACCACCCGGCCGCTGCTCGTGAAGCTCCACAGGGAGCTGCTGTCGGCCAGGTTGAGGCCGTCGAGCGCGCCGCCGGTGGCGTAGAAGACCGTCTGGTCGTTGACCGACAAGGCCCAGATCTCCGAGTCCCCGGCGACGTTCCAGACCTCGCTCACGTCGGCCTCGTCGAAGGCGAACAGCAGCCCGTCGCTGCGGGCCGCGAGCAGCAGGTTGCCCCCGATCGCGAGCGCCTGGACGACGTCGCCGTCCAGCGCCGTCCCGGTGGGGTTGCCGGACAGCGTCAGCGCGCCGACCCCGCCGCCGAACACGCTGTAGAAGACCGAGACGCTGCCGACCGCGACGTGGTCGACCTCCGACGCCGTCGGGTGCAGCCAGTCCTCGGACAGGTCGCTGGCGCTGAGCGCCTGGACCCCGTCCGGGGAGCCGACGTAGAGCGTCGAGCCGCTGACGACGATGTCGCTGATCGACGAGCTGCCGTCGGCGGTGTGGGTCGTCGCCCCGGTGGACGCGTTGATCCGTGCGATGGGATTGCCCCCGACGAACACCGCCCCGGCGCCGAACGCGAGCGCCGCGTCGGCCGGGTCGCCCAGGTCGAAGAGCTCGACCCGCCAGGCCTCGGCGCCGTCGCTGACGTCGAGCGCGACGAGCGAGTCGAAGGTCAGCGCGAACACCAGGCCGGAGCCCTCGGTCAGCGCGACCACGTCGGACGCGAAGGAGACCGGGGCGTCCCACAGCTCGTCGCCCGAGTCCCGACCGAAGCCGCGCAGCTCCTGGCCGCTCGCCACGAACACGTCGGCGCCGGCCGGCGCCGCGAGCACCTGGTTGCTCGGGTCGATGGACGCCGTCCAGCTGACCGAGACCTGCTCCTCCGACGCGCTGAGACGCTGGACCTCGCCGCCGTCGGTGCCGACGAGCACCGGCTCGCCATCATCGTCGTCCAGCGGCCCGAGGCAGTCCGCGCCCGGGAGGATCATCACGGCGACCAACACCAACAACCAACGCATGTCGCGCATCACCAACTCCATCTCCGCTGGGGGGTGGACGGGACAGCCCCCCGAAAAACTCAGAATCCCGGCACGAAGTAGACCCGGCCGCCGTTGGGGGCGCCCGCGTCGCTGAACGGCGACGACACCCACAGGTCCGCCGCGCCGCCCGCCGCGTTGTAGTCGTCCACCGTCGTCATCGCGCCGCCGAAGAAGTCGCCCCCCACCTCCCCCTGGATGAGGGCGTGGGCGGTGAGTGCAGGCACCTCGCCGGACAAGGCGGTGAGCGGCCCGTAGACCACCGCGACCCGTCCCCGGTCGCCGGCCGAGTCGTCGTCCCAACCGGGCACCCCGCACACCAGGTCCTGCACGCCGTCACCGTCCACGTCCAGCAGCTCACCGGAGGTACCGAGCGCCTCGTTGGTGCCGCCTGCGCCGGTGACCCACAGCTGGGCGCTGTAGATCGAGCCCGACAACGGGAGGGAAGCGGCTCCGCGCATCAACGCCATGGCGCCGCGGCCACCGCTGAACAGCGGCACGCCGATCAGCAGGTCGCCATAGGCGTCCCCGTCTGCGTCGCCGGTCCCCAGGGTCGCCCCGCCGGCCTGGGCCAGGTCGACGTTCGCGGCCCAGAGGCGATCCGCGGCTGCGAAGTCCATCGCGGGGACCCAGGACGCGGTCGGGCGACCGAGGAACAGCCCCACTCGCCCGTCCCCGTCGGCGTAGTTCGGGGATCCGATGGCGACGTCGGCCAGCCCGTCACCGTTCATGTCGAAGTCCCCAGCCAGCGCCTGCCCCGACTCCGCGTCCGACACGGACCCGACGATCCAGGCGTCGCCGTCGTCCGACGTGTAGGTCGGCGACCAGGCGCTCCGCCCGAGGAATATCACCGTCCGGCCCCGGAGGTTGCCATCCCCGGGGTTGAACCACGGACAGGAGAAGCCCAGGTCGCCGACGCCGTCTCCGTCCACGTCCCCCAACGCGGCCACCGCAGTCCCGCATTGCTCGGTCGGGAAGCCGCCCGTGATCGTCACGTCCGCGGACGTCGGAGGCAGCTCGCCCGACGGGGGCGTGGCAGCCCCGAAGAAGATGTAGACCGCTCCCTTGGGCGGGTCCACGGAGCCGAGCTCCGGGGCGCCGATGAGCCAGTCGTCGTACCCGTCGTCGTTGATGTCCCCCAGGTCGACGCTGTGGCCCAGGTAGTCGCCCGGCTGTCCGGTGACCGTCGCCTGGGGCGAGACCGCGGCCGGCGGCGCGGTCACCGAGAAGCTCTGGCCGAGGACCAGGTGCGAACGGCCGCGCCCCCCGTCGTGGGTCGCGCTGCCGGCCACGAAGTCCGCGTACGCGTCGCCGTCGATGAACCCGTCGGTCGAGAGCACATCCCCGACCCGCCCCTGGGTCACTGAACCGGTCACCTTGGGAGAGAACAGCGCCACGTCGATGATCCCCGAGTAGCCGTCATCCGCCGCTCCGGAGCAGTCGTCGTCGATGCCGTTGGGGATCTCCGCCGCGCCCGGAAAGACGTCGGGGTCGTTGTCGTCGCAGTCACCGTTGCAGGCGCTGACCCCGTCCCCGTCCAGGTCGTCGTCGGTGTCCTCGTCGATCGAGCCGTCGCAGTCGTCGTCGATCCCGTTGCATTGCTCGGGCGCCAGCGGGTGGGTGCTCGCCACCGCGTCGTCGCAGTCGGCGGGGTCGTGGCAGGTCGTCCAGCCGTCGCCGTCCGCGTCGAAGTCCTCGTCGATCTGGCCGTCGCAGTCCTCGTCATCGCCGTCGCACACCTCGGGGGCCTCGGGGTGCACCGCCGGGTCGGCGTCGTCGCAGTCGACGTCGTCGCAGTAGGACCAGCCGTCACCGTCCTCGTCGAAGCCCTCGTCGATCGCGTCGTCGCAGTCGTCGTCGATCCCGTTGCACAGCTCGGGGGCGTCCGGGTAGACGAGCGGGTCGGTGTCGTCGCAGTCCACCGACGGCGGGAAGCCGTCCCCGTCGCCGTCGCTCTCGCAGTTCTCGTCGACGACCGTGTCGCAGTTGTTGTCGACCCCGTCGCACACCTCCTCGGCGCCCGGGTAGACGTCGTTGTCCATGTCGTCGCAGTCCCGGTCGGCGCCGCAGGTGTTGAAGCCGTCGGCGTCCTCGTCGTAGCCCTCGTCGACCGTGCCGTCGCAGTCGTTGTCCACGCCGTCGCAGGACTCCCCGTTGCCGGGGAACACGTTGGCGTTCAGGTCGTCACAGTCCCTCGCGCCGGGCCAGCCGTCGTCGTCGAGGTCTTCGGGCGGCGGCTCGGCGCAGCCGCTCAGGCAGAGGGCGGCGGCGAGGGCGCAGAGGGCGTAGCGCATCCGTCGATGATACCGGCTTGGGAGCCGACCTCGTCGGGTCGAACGATGTACCCGGCCAACGCCGAGGCCATCACCACCAGGGGGCTGGCGAGGTAGACCTGCCCGGGGCCCGAGCGGCCCGGGAAGTTGCGGTTGATGGCGGACACCGTCACCCGCTCGGCCGTGTCCGAGACGCCGGGGCCGGCGTTGATGCAGGCGCCGCAGGAAGGGTCGATCGTCTGCACCCCGGCCTGCTCGAAGAGCTCCAGGTAGCCCTGCCGGGCGGCGTACTGCTTGATCTTCTGGCTGCCGAACTGCACGAAAGCGTCGACGCCCGGGGCGACCCTGCGGCCCGCGGCGACCGCGGGCGCGAGCACCGAGGCGTACAGGTCCATGTCGGTCATCTTGCCGCCGGTGCAGGAGCCGCCGTAGGCGATGTCGATCGGGACGCGCTCGCCCAGGCTGTCGACCGGCACGCCGTTGCGGGGATCACCGGGGGTCGCCACCATCGGCACGATGGCGCTCAAGTCGATCGTGAAGGAGGCGACGTACTCGGCGTCCGGGTCGCTGCGCAGGAAGCCCGCCTCGATCCGCTCGCGGCTGAGCTCGGGGCGAACGCTCTGCAGGTAGCGCACGACCTCCTCGTCGGGCTCGATGATGCCGGTGAATGCGCCGGCCTCCACCGCCATGTTGGTCAGCGTCGCCCGCTCGTCGAAGTTGAGGTGCTGCACGCCGGGGCCGCCGAACTCGAGCACCTGGCCGATCGCCTTGCTCTCCTTGATGTACGGCTGGGCCATGATCTCGAGGATCACGTCCTTGGCGGTGATGTCCGACGCCGGCTTGCCGATCAGCTCGAACCGGACGACGTCGGGCACCCGGACGCGCACGTCCTTGGCGTACCAGGCGTTGGCCATGTCGGTCGTGCCGACGCCGAAGGCGAAGCAGCCGAGCACGCCGGCGGTGCAGGTGTGGGAGTCGGTGCCGACCACCACGTCGCCGGGCAGCGCCAGGTCCTCGAGGACCGCGTTGTGGCAGATCGCCTCGCTCCCCTTGGTGCCGTCGGGGTTGCGCACCTCGTCGTACAGGCGGAACCCCTGCTGCGCCGAGAACTCGCGCTGGGCCACCGCCAGGTGATCGGCCTTCTCGAGCAGCCCCAGCTTGCGGTGCTTGGGGGCCATTACGTCGCCCAGGAAGGTGAGGTGGTCGCGGAAGGCGAAGACCGAGTCGGCTTCGGTGATCTTCGCGTCGTCACCGAGCGCCTGGTGGAAGAGCGAGGCGCCCATCGCCGTCGTGTAGTCGTGGCTGAACCGGATGTCCGCGCGGGCGAAGAACGCGTCGCCCGGCTTCACGCCGTCGACCCCGAGCCGCCCGGTCGCGGCGTCCGCCACCGCCTTGCTGGCCAGGATCTTCTCGGCGATGTTCATCGGGCGGGCGGGGGTGCTGATCGGCGGGGGGGTGACGTCGCCCGCGAGGCGCGCCTTGTTGTAGTTGAACAACCCGCCGTAGCGCACGATGTCCGCGGCGATGGGGTCGGCGCCGCGGGTGAACTCGTCGAGCGGGATCGCCTCGCCCGCCGCGATGCGGTCCAGCAGGCCGAAGTCCGTCGAGGTGAGCAGCCCGATGTTCTGCGAGTTCTGGCCGTAGATCTTCTCGATCGAGCGGGCGATCACCAGCTTCGCGCCGGCCCACAGCTCGCTGTACGGCGCCGTCTCCCGGGAGCTGCCGCAGCCCTTGCTGAGGCCGGAGACGATGACGTCGAACCCGCCCCCCCGCAGGTCGCCGGGCTTGACGGTGCCCTCTCGGAGCCCCACCAGGGAGTAATGGCCGAGCGTCTCGTCGTAGTAGAAGCAGACCCAGCCGGGGGTGATCTCGTCGGTCGAGATGTTGTCGACCAGGTCCTCGGGGGCGGGACGCTCCGCCAGGTCGACGCCGTCCAGCTGCCGCCGCAGCAGGGCGGGATCGTCGGTCAGGTACAGGACACGGCCGGTGAACTGGACCGGGTCGGGGCGGAGACTGTCGGCGCTCATATAGACTTCCAGCGGAGAAGAAGACCCTCATAGCAGCGGATCCCCACCGAGTGAACCCCAAGCCTGACCCCGCCCGCGAGCGGTTGCTCGAGGGGTTCTTCGCCGCCGTCGACCACGGTGACCGCCGGCGCGCTCGCAAAGTGCTCGCCAAGCTGGCGGCGCAGCGGGACGACGCCGACGTCGCGTGGGCCCGATGGCGCCTCGCGTCCCTGGGCGACGACCTGCAGCCCGCCGTCGAGGCGGCCCGGGACGGCATCTCCCGCTTCCCCGAGGCGCCGGACCTGCACCACGCCCTGGGCGTCACGCTGCTGGACATGGACCGCGCGGCCGCGGCCCTCCCCCACCTGGAGGAGGCCTGCTTCCTGGAGCCCGACTTCGCCGACGCCTGGTACGACCTCGCCCTCGCCCGCTCGGCGGTGGGCGACGAGCGCGGGATGCGGCAGGCGTTCACCGAGGTCTACGACATCGACACCCACCCCGACCAGCCCCCCACGCGCTACTCCGCCGACCGGGTCGACGGGTGGGCCGCCCGGGCGCTGGACGCCCTGCCGGACGACGTCCTGAAGGCGGCGAGCAACGTCGTCGTGATCGTCCAGGACTACCCGGACCGCTGGATTCTCGACTCGGCGCCGTGGGACCCGCGGCTGCTGGGGCTGTTCGACGGGCCGACCTACGCCGAAGTCCAGGGCTGGGACGATCTCAGCGGCCTGTCCGGAACGCCGCACGTCTACCTGTATCAGCGCAACCTGGAGCGGGTCTGCGCGGACAGCCGCCACATGGCGCAGGAGGTTCGAATCACCGTGCACCACGAGGTCGGTCACTTCCTGGGCCTGGACGAAGACGACCTGCACCAGCGGGGGCTGGGCTGATGGCGCGCGTCGCGGTGACGGGATCCACGGGCTTCGTCGGCCGGTACCTGGTGCCCGCCCTGATCGAGGCGGGCCACGAGGCGGTCGCCCTGGCGCGGCGGGCCGACCGGGCCAAGCCGCTGAAGGTGCAGGGCGCCCAGGTGGAGGTGTGCGACCTCCTTCAGCCCAGCTCGCTGGTACGGGCCTTGAAGGGGAGCGACGCGGTGGTGCACCTCGCCGCGGTGGCCGACAGCAGCGACGCGGACCTGAACGAGCGGGTCAACGTCGGCGGCTCTCGCAACCTGGTCGCGGCGTGCCGCCAGGTCGGAGTGAGCCGGATCGTGAACTTCTCATCGACGTGCGCGGGGCGGGATCTGCAGGACGCCTACGGCGTGACCAAGCAGGTCGCCGAGGCGGAGTTCGCCGGCGACGACCTGCAGGTGACCCACCTCCGCCCGACCATGATCTACGGGCACGGCAGCAAGGAGTTCGACCTGTTCGCCCAGGTCGTCGCCAAGGCCCCCCGCGTCCCCATCCCCGGCAACGGCAAGGCGCTGATGCGGCCGGTGTTCGTGCACGACGCCGTCGCCCTGGTGCTCAAGGTCCTGGACGAGCCGAAGACCCACGGCGCCACCTACGACGTCGCCGGCCCCGAGCCGCTGGCGTTCGACGAGTTCATCTACCGCCTGGGCCGCGCCCAGGGCGTGGAGCGGCGGCCCCTGCACGTGCCCGCCGCCCTGGCGATCGCCGGGGCGCGGCTGCTGGGCCGCCTGCAGCGGCACCCGTTCATCAACGTCGACCAGGTGATGGCGTTCCTGCAGGACACCGAGGTCGACATCCAGCCCGCCCGCAACGACCTGGACTGGCACCCCCGGCCCCTCGCCGAGGGACTGCAAGAGCTCTACGGAGGCCACGCATGAGACGGCTGCTCTTGATCCTCGTCCTCGCCGTGGGGCTGCCGGCGGCCGCGCTCGGCCAGGAGTCCCCCGCCGACGAGCCGGCCGACGACGCCGGAGAGCCCGCCGACGCCGAGGAGCCCGCCGACGAAGCGGCGCCGGGCGAGGCGACCCCACCCTCGGAGAACGACGCGAAGGCGGCCGAGGACGACGCCGACCCGCTCGAAGCGAAGATGCTCGAGCTCGCCCAGCGCTACTACGCCGGCACGGGCGAGCCGGCGCCGGGCGCCTCCGACGTCGAGCGGGCGGTCCAGTCGATCCAGTTGATGCTCCTGGACGGCGTGTCGCTGGACCGGATCGCGGCGGCGGTCGAAGAGGCGATCTCGCTGCACACCCCCGGCCGGCGCATCCCGTTCGAGGTCGCGGTGCCCCTGCGGGTGCGGCCCGCGGAGCGCTCCGGGGGCACGGCGGACGCCGGAGGAACGGGAGAGGGCGACGGCGTCACCGAGTCCCGCGCTCCCCGGCGCAGCCCGGTGCGCGAGCTCACTCCGGAGGAGGAGGAGCGCCGGGCCGAGCTGCGGCGCGAGCGCTCCGCCGCCCGCGCCAGGCTGCGCCTGTACCGCCAGTGGCGGGAGCGCACCCGGGTCAAGCAGACGCTGCTCGGGGTCGGCATCCCGCTGCTCGCGTCGGGCTACGCCATCGGCTTCGGCCACGCCGGCATCCTCGCCCTCAACGGGCTGGTGCCCCACTACTCGGCCTGGATCACGGCGGTGCCGATCGTCGGCAACTTCATCCTGACGATCTGGACGAGCGCCGAGTTCCCCGCGTCCATCGTGCTGACGGTGCTCGAGTGGGGCGGCCTGGGGCTGATCATCGCGGGCGTCGCCCAGAAGATCGACTGGCCCTACGAGCGCGACCCCACGGCCTGGCGCATCGGCAAACGCAAGCGCGACGGCCGACCCGCGCTGACGATGCGGGCGGTGCCGTCCGGCGCCGGGGGGATGCTGATCGGCCGCTGGTGACGACCGGGGGATCTACGCGAAGGCGCTGACGCCTGTCACCTCGCGACCGATCGCGAGGGTGTGGATGTCGTTGGTCCCCTCGTAGGTCTTGACCGACTCGAGGTTCATCATGTGACGCATCATCGGGTACTCGTCCGTGATGCCCATGGCGCCGTGGATCTCGCGGCTGATGCGCGCGCAGTCCAGGGCGATCCCGACGTTGTTGAGCTTGGCGACCGACACCTGCGACGGGGTCATGGTCTTGGCGTCCTTGAGCTTGCCGAGGCGCCACGCGAGCATCTGCGCCTTGGTGATCTCGACCGCCATCTCGGCCAGCTTCTTCTGGGTCAGCTGGAAGGCGGCGATCGGCTTGCCGAACTGCTCCCGCTCGAGGGAGTAGCGGCGGGCCGAGTCGAAGCACGCCTGCGCCGCGCCGATGGCCCCCCAGGCGATACCGTAGCGGGCCTGGGTGAGGCAGCTCAGCGGACCCCGGAGGTTGGCCGGGGAGTGCGCGAGCAGCGCGTCGCCGGGCAGCCGGCAGTCCTCGAACACCAGCTCACCGGTGACCGACGCCCGGAGCGACCACTTGCCCTTGATCTCGGGGGCGCTGTAGCCGGGGGTGCCGGCCTCCACCACGAAGCCGCGGATGGCGTCGTGGTCGCCCTCCTTGACCCTCGCCCAGACGATCGCGATGTCGGCGATGCATGAGTTGGTGATCCACATCTTGGCGCCGTTGAGGACCCAGCCGTCGCCGTCGCGCCGGGCCCGCGTGATCATCGAGCCGGGGTCGCTGCCGTGGTCCGGCTCGGTCAGCCCGAAGCAGCCGATCAGCTCGCCGGCGGCCAGCTTGGGGAGCCACTTGTGCTTCTGCTCTTCGCTGCCGTAAGCGTGGATCGGGAACATCACGAGGCTGCCCTGCACCGAGGCGGCGGACCGGAAGCCCGAGTCGCCCCGCTCCAGCTCCATCATGGCGACGCCGTAGGCGTTGTTGCTGAGGCCCGGGCAGCCGTAGCCCTGCAGCGGGATGCCGTACAGCCCCAGCTCGCCCAGCGTCTTGAGCATCGGCAGCGGGAAGGTTCCGTCGCGGTGGTGCTGCTCGATGATCGGGAGCACCTCGGCGTCGACCCAGCGACGGACCATGTCGCGGACCATGCGCTCCTCGTCGGACAGCAGCCCGTCGAGGTCGTAGAGGTCGAGCTCCTGGAAGGACTTGGAGGGGGCGAGCATGGCGGACTCCATTCGATGGCCTGCGGACGAGGCGGCCGGAAGATAGCGACGGCCTCCGGGGGTGTCCACCGGGATCGGAGGGGTCCGGTCGGTCAGCGCCGGCGCTGGTACCGGTCGACCATCCGGGCGTGCTCGCGGTAGGTCTCGCTGAAGTGGTGCGTGCCGTCGTTCTTGCTGACGAAGAACAGCGCCTTCGTCTCGTCCGGGTGCAGCACCGCGTCGATCGCCTCGACGCCGGGGCCGGCGATCGGCGTCGGCGGGAGTCCGGGGATCACGTAGGTGTTCCAGGCGTGGGGTCGGCGGATGTCGCTGCGCCGGATGTTGCCGTCGTAGTCCTTCAGGCCGTAGATGATCGTGGGGTCGCTCTCCAGCCGCATCCCCTTGCGGAGGCGGTTGTGGAAGACGCCGGCGATCAGCGGCCGCTCGTGGGCCGCGCCCGTCTCCTTCTCCACGACGCTGGCGAGGGTCGTCACCTGGTACGGGGTCAGGCCGATCTCGGCGGCCCGGGCGCGCCGCTCGGCGTTCCAGATCTCGTTGCAGCGCGCCACCTGGGCCCGCAGCACGTCCTCCGCCCCCGCCTCCCGGGGGAACAGGTACGTCTCGGGCACGAGCAGCCCCTCGAGGTTGGTGGGCGTCTCGCCGAGGTCCAGGCCGAGGCTCGCGATGAAGTCCGCGTCCCGGGCCAGCCGCACGTACTCGTCGGCCGAGCCGCGCCCCGCCTCCTCCACCCGGGCGCCCATCTCTTCGATCCGGAGGCCCGGCGGCAGCGTGACCGAGTAGGTCACCTCCGGCGCGTTCAGCAGCACGTCGAGCACCTGCTCGGGCGTCTGGTCGGTCCAGAACCGGAGCTCCGCGGCCCGGAGCTTCGGGGCCGCCTCCTGGTACCGGAGGTACAGCGCGAACCGATCGGCGTCGGTGACCACGCCCTCGTCGAAGAGCAGCCGGGAGACCGTCTGGGGGCCCGCCCCGCGGGGGATTTCGAGGACGCGCTCTTCGTGGCTGTCCGACGGCGTCGCGGCCAGGAACTCCTGCGCCTGTTGCCAGCCGTAGCCGGCGACGCCGCCTGCGACGAGCAGGCCGAGCACGAGCAACAGGCCGAGGATCTTGAGCAGCTTCTTCACGTCCTTGGAGACCCCGAGTCCAGCCAGCCCTGGAGGATGAGCACGGCGGCGACCTGGTCGACCACCTGCTTGCGGCGACTGCGCCGCACACGTCCTTCGATCAGGGTCCGCTCCGCCTGGGCGGTGGTGAAACGCTCGTCCTGGAGCACGACGGCCACGTCATCCCCCAGGACCCCCGACAGGTCGTCGGCAATCCGTCGCGCCTCGACCGCCTGGGGGCCCTCCCCTCCGTCGGTCCGGATCGGGAGCCCGACCACCACGGCGGCGACCTCCCGCTCGCGCGCGACCTCCACGAGGTGGGCGACGTCCCGCTTGCGGCCGACCCGGCTCCAGGTCTCCACCGGCTGCGCGAACATCCCCAACGGATCGGACACGGCGACGCCGATCGTCCGACTCCCCACGTCCAGGCCCATGGACCGACCGGTCAGGGCCAGAGCCAATCGCCGAGCAGGCCCCCGTAGATGCCCATGTCGTTCCGGGTGCCGTCGGGGTCGTTGTAGAACGTCGCGGGGTCGCCCGCGTCGATGCACGGGGAGCCGGTGTCCAGGGCGAGGTCGTCGTTGGTCCAGTCCCCGTCGAGGCTGAGCGAGACGTACAGCGGGTCCGACGCGATGTTGTTCGCGGGGATGAGGATCGGGCCGATGGGGGCGCCGTATCCGCCCGCGGTGTTCCCGAAGACGTCGTTGTACTGGAAGTTGTCGCCGAACAGGGTCAGCTCGGTGTAGGCGCCGTAGCCCTGGTTGAAGGCGACGATGTTGTTGACGAAGTCGACGTCCTGACCGTCCAGGTCGCCGAGCGCCGCCCGGAAGTGCACGCCGGCGCCCTCGGGGCTGCTGTTCGCGATCAGCACGTTGTTGGCGATCACGGTGCCGTCGCCGTCGACCGCGACCAGGATCGCCCCCCCGCCCTGGTCCGCCTGGTTCCCGCCGAAGACGCTGTTGAGCACCAACACGTCGTCGCTGTCGATCACCAGGCCGCCGCCGCCTTCGAGCTCGCTCAGGGGGTCGTCCGAGTCCTCCGCGGCGTTGTCCAGGAAGCTGCACTGGGCGACCGTCACCTCGACCACGTCGCTGAGGAACAGGCCGCCGCCGTCGCCCGCTTCGTTGCCGGTGAACACGGCCCCCTGGATGCCGCCCCCGCCGCCGTCGACGTACAGGCCGCCGCCGTCGTTGCCGTCGTCCACGTCGCCGAAGCCGCACTCGTTGTCGGCGAAGGTGATGTTCGCGATGTCGAAGTCGCAGTCCTCCAGGTAGGCGCCGCCGCCGGCCCCTTCGGACTCGCACTCGTTCCCCTCGATCACCAGGTCGTACAGCTCCAGCTCGGAGGACTCCGCGAACAGGCCGCCGCCCTCCTCCGCCTCGCCGCCGGTGATCGTCAGGTTGCTCATGATCACCGAGCTGCCGAAGGCGATGTCGACGGTCCGGTCGCCGTCCCCGTCGAGGACCACGTCGGCGGGATCGCCGGGCCCCCGGACGAGCACCACGCCCTCGATCTCGATGTTCTCGACGTAGGTCCCCGGCCGCAGCCACGCCTCGTCGCACGAGGTCTCCACGATCACCTCGTCGATCGCCTCCTGGGCGGTCGGGTGGGGGCAGTCGAAGCTGCCGAGCTCCAGGCAGCTGGCCGGCGTGGAGGTGTGACCCCAGATCGGGCAGGCGCAGCCCTGGTTGGTGACCCCGTCGCAGTCGTTGTCGACGGCGTCGAAGCAGCCCTCGTCGGCGCCGTCGTAGACCAGCGCTTCGTCGTCGTCGCAGTCGCCGGCGCACGGGGCCTGCCCGTCCGCGTCCTCGTCCGCCTCGTCGGCTGGCACCGCGCCGTCGCAGTCGTTGTCCAGGCCGTCGCAGAGCTCCGGCGCGCCGGGGAAGACCGTGTCGTCGAGGTCGTCGCAGTCGTCGCACGCGAGCGCGGAGTCGCCGTCGAGGTCGACCTCGTCGTCGGGCACCACGGCGTCGCAGTCGGTGTCGACGCCGTCGCACAGCTCCGGGGCGCCGGGGAAGGTGGTGTCGTCCGCGTCGTCGCACTCGGCGCAGGCCAGGAAGGTGTCACCGTCGTCGTCGACCTCGTCCGCCGGCACCACGCCGTCGCAGTCGGAGTCCACGCCGTCGCACGCTTCGTCGGCGCCGGGGAACACCGCGCCGTCGCCGTCGTCGCACTCGTCGCAGGCCAGGAACCCGTCGCCGTCGAGGTCGGCCTCGTCGGTCGGCACCACCCCGTCGCAGTCGGTGTCGAGACCGTCGCACACCTCGGAGCCGCCGGGGAACACCGTGTCGTCGCCGTCGTCGCACTCCTCGCAGCCGCGGAACCCGTCGCCGTCGAGGTCACTCTCGTCGGCCGGCACCACGGTGTCGCAGTCGTCGTCGATCCCGTTGCAGGCCTCCGTCGCGCCCGGGTGGATCGAGGCGTCGGATTCGTCGCAGTCTCCGGCGCAGACCGCGAACGTGTCGCCGTCGACGTCGATCTCGTCGGTCGGGATCTCGCCGTCGCAGTCGTTGTCGACCCCGTCGCACAGCGCGGGGGCTTCGGGGTAGACGCTGTCGTTGTCGTCGGAGCAGTCGCCACCGCAGGCGGGGAACCCGTCACCGTCGAAGTCGCTCTCGTTGGCCGGGAGCAGGCCGTCGCAGTCTCCGTCGATCCCGTCGCACAGCTCGGGCGCCCCCGGGTAGACGAGCGGGTCCTCGTCGTCGCAGTCCTCGTCGAAGTCGACGCCGTCCCGGTCCCCGTCGAGCCCGTCGAGGAACGCCTCGCCGGTGAGCACGATGTCCTGTCGGCTCTCCCCTTCGACGCTGGTCGCGAGGAGCACCAGGAGGCCCAGGTGGTCCCCCGCCTCCGTCGGCTGGAAGCGGACCGACACGAACGACGGCTGGCCGCGATCCATGACCGGATCGGGGTGGGCGACGAGCACGAACGGGGAGCCCGCGGGCTCGATCCACGCGGTCACCTCGGCCGGTCCACCGATCTTCATGACGACGTCCAGGCCCTCCTCGTCCGCGCCGCCGACCGGCGTGTCGTCGAACTGCAGGAAGCCCCGGGAGGGATCGAGCTCCAGGCCGTTGGTGCACGCGGGCAGCAGGAGGACGATCAACAGCAAGCGGCAGGTCATCGGAAGCCTCGACACGGCGCGACTATAAACGAGGCGCGGCCCGTGAGATCCCATGCGACCATCCGCGGGCGCTGCTTCGCACGGCGGGAGAACGATGAGACGCACCCTTCGGGCATTCGTGGTCAGCCAGGGGGAAGAGCTCCTCACCGGCCAGACCGTCGACACCAACTCCAACTTCCTCTGCGGCGCGCTCACCGACCTCGGGTTCCGGGTCGTCGGGGGGGCGACCGCCCCCGACCGGGACGACGCCATCGCGCAGACGCTGCGCAACGCGGCCGAGCGCGCCGACGTCGTGATCTGCACCGGGGGGCTCGGCCCCACCGCCGACGACCTGACCGCGAACGCGGCCGCCGCCGCGTTCGGGCGGGAGGTCGAGCTGAACCGGGAAGCGCTGGCGCAGGTCGAGGCCCGCTACGCGAGCGCCGGCCGGCAGATGGCCCCCGCCAACCGACGCCAGGCGCTCCTGCCCGCCGGGTGCGAAGTGCTGCCCAACGTGCGCGGCACCGCCCCCGGGTTCGCGCTGCGGACGGAGGCGGGCGCGCGGCTCTACTTCCTGCCCGGGGTGCCGCCGGAGATGAAGGCGATGTGGCGCGACGTCGTGCTCCCGCGGCTGCGCGAGGAGCTCACCCTGAGCCCCCCACGGCGGCACCTGTTCCGCGTCCTGGGGCGGGGCGAGTCCCAGCTGCAGGACCTGCTCGGCGACGTGCCCGACGCCTTCGGCGGGGTCGAGCTGGGCTTCCGCACGCGCATGCCCGAGAACCAGGTGAAGCTGGTCGCGGAGCCCTCCATCGACGAGGTGGCGTGGTGCGGAGCGATCGCGGAGGTGCGCGAGCGCCTGGGCCGGGACCTCTTCTCGGAGGACGAGGGCGTCGGGCTGGCCGGCCGGGTGGGCGAGTTGCTCGTGGAGCGGGGTCATCGCCTCGCGCTCGCCGAGAGCTGCACGGGCGGCTGGATCGCCCACCTGTGCGTCAGCGAGCCGGGGTCCAGCCGGTGGCTGGAGCGGGGGTTCGTCACCTACAGCAACGCCAGCAAGGTCGCCGAGCTGGGCGTCTCCCAGGCGACCCTGGACGAGCTGGGCGCGGTCGCCGAGCCGGTCGCGACCGAGATGGCGGAGGGCTGCCGCCGCGTCGCGGGGGCCGACTGGGGGGTCGGCGTGACCGGCATCGCGGGACCCACCGGGGGCACCCCGGACAAGCCCGTGGGCACGGTCTGCGTGGCCGTGGCGGGCCCGGCGGGCACGCGGGTCAAGACGCTGCGCCTCCCCGCCCGGGACCGCACCACCGTCCGGCGGTTCAGCGCCCACATCGCCCTGGACATGCTGAGGCGGCAGCTGCTCCGGACCTGATGGAGCGCGGCCGGGACGTTTTCCGTCCCGCACGAAGGCAATAAACGCCTTGCGCCGACCGGTTCCCCAGGAAATAGTTTGAACCTGCAAGGGATTGGTTGACCTGAACACGCGTTCAGCCTAGGCTCGAACGCACCGAGTGGGCCCACCGCCTCGCCGATCCCGGAGAAGAAATGAGCATGTCCCAGAGCAAGAGCAAGACCTCCGACGCCAACCGCCGGAAGGCGCTGGACCTCGCCCTCGCCTCGATCGAGAAGGCACACGGCAAGGGCGCGATCATGCGCCTCGGAGACGGAAACACGCTGATGGACGAGCGGGGGGTGGTCTCCACCGGCTCGCTCGGCATCGACATCGCCCTCGGCGTCGGCGGCCTGCCGCGCGGGCGGGTGATCGAGGTCTTCGGCCCGGAGAGCTCCGGCAAGACCACGCTGACGCTGCAGGCGATCGCCCAGGCCCAGAAGGCCGGCGGGCTCGCCGCGTTCATCGACGCCGAGCACGCGCTCGACGTCACCTACGCCCGCCAGCTCGGCGTGCAGACCGAAGAGCTGCTGATCAGCCAGCCGGACACCGGCGAGCTGGCGCTCGAGATCTGCGAGACGCTCGTGCGCTGCGGCGCGCTCGACATCATCGTCATCGACTCCGTCGCGGCGCTGGTGCCCAAGGCCGAGCTCGAAGGCAACATGGGCGACTCGCTGCCCGGCCTCCAGGCGCGGCTGATGAGCCAGGCCATGCGCAAGCTGACGGCCCTGGTGAGCAAGTCCAACACCATCGTGGTGTTCATCAACCAGCTGCGGATGAAGATCGGCGTGATGTTCGGCAGCCCGGAGACGACGACGGGCGGCAACGCGCTCAAGTTCTACTGCTCCGTGCGGATCGACATCCGGCGGATCGGCTCCATCAAGCAGGGCACCGACGTGCTCGGCAACCGCACCCGGGTCAAGATCGTCAAGAACAAGGTGGCGCCGCCGTTCCGGCAGTGCGAGTTCGACATCCTGTTCGGCGAGGGCATCTCCAAGAGCGGCGAGCTGCTCGACATGGCCGTCGACATGGGGCTCGTGCGCAAGAGCGGCTCCTGGTTCTCCTACGGCGACGAGCGGATGGGCCAGGGTCGCGAGCAGGCGCGGGCCTTCCTGATCGACAACCCCGAGGCGGCGGACACCATCGAGGCGGCGGTGCTCGCCGAGCACGGGATCGGCGAGAAGGCGCCGTCGGCGGACGGCGCGAAGTCGGGCGGACAGCCCGTCGCGGAGGCCTGAGCGACCGGCTGAAAACAGCCGTTCCCTCGATTTGAGGCGCCTCGGTGGACCCGACCGGTCCACCGGGGCGCTCGTCGTTGGTACCCTTGTCGTTCGCCGGGGGGCCGGAGAGAGCGCACGTTGGACGTCAACGAAATCCTCAAGGTCGCGATGTCGCGGGGGGCGAGTGACGTCCACCTGCGGGTCGGCATCCCGCCCATGCTTCGCATCCAGGGCACGTTCCAGCCGCTGAGGGACTACAGCCGGCTGACGCCCGAGGACACCGCCCAGTTCGCGGCGGCGATGATGAACCGCACCCAGAAGGAGAAGTTCGCCGAGACGATGGAGCTCGACATGGCCTACGGGGTGCGCGGCCTCGGGCGGTTCCGAGTCAACATCTTCCGGCAGCGCATGACGCTGGGGCTCGTGCTGCGGACCATCAGCAGCAAGATCATGAGCTTCGCCGAGCTCAACCTGCCCTCGGTGATGGAGAAGATCGCCAACGAGCATCGCGGCATGGTCGTCGTGACCGGCACGACCGGCTCGGGCAAGTCGACGACGCTGGCGGCGATCATCGACCAGATCAACAGCACCCGGTCGGGCCACATCCTCACCATCGAGGACCCGATCGAGTTCATGCATCGAGACAAGCGCTGCGTGATCACCCAGCGCGAGGTCGGCACCGACACCCGGGCCTACGCCGCGGCCTTGAAGTCGGCCCTGCGGCAGGATCCCGACGTCATCCTCGTCGGCGAGATCCGGGACGTCGAGACGATGGAGATCGCCCTGGAGGCGGCGGACACCGGCCACCTGGTGATGTCGACGCTGCACACCATGAACTGCGCCGAGACGATCACCCGGATGATCTCCATGTTCCCGCCCCACCACCAGGACGGCGTGCGGCTGCGCCTCGGCTCGGTGCTCAAGTCGGTGATCAGCCAGCGGCTCGTCCCCAAGGCGGACGGCAAGGGCCGCGTGCCGGCGCTCGAGGTGATGGTCAACACCGGCCGGATCCGCGAGTACATCGAGAACAAGGAGCGCACCAAGGAGATCACCGACGCGCTCGCCCGAGGCAGCGCGACGTACGGCACCCAGACCTTCGACCAGTCGCTGTTCCGGCACTACAAGGCGGGCGCGATCACGTACGAGGAGGCGCTCAAGTCGGCGTCCAACCCGGACGACTTCGCGCTGCGCGTCAGCGGCGTCGTCTCCTCCAACGACAGCTTCTGACCGGCAATCCCCCAAGGCTCCGATTGAAGGACTAGGATTCGCGGCCACTCCGGAGTGGTTATGAAGGCGTCCGACATCCGAACCCGGTTCCTCACGTTCTTCGAGCAGCGCGACCACACGATCGTGCCCAGCTCGTCCGTGGTCCCCGAGAACGACCCCACGCTGTTCTTCGTGAACGCCGGCATGGTCCAGTTCAAGGACGTGTTCACGGGCGCCGAGGAGCGCCCCTACAGCCGGGCCACGAGCACCCAGAAGTGCATGCGCGTCAGCGGCAAGCACAACGACCTGGAGAACGTCGGCTTCACCGCGCGGCACCACACGCTGTTCGAGATGCTCGGCAACTTCTCCTTCGGCGACTACTTCAAGGTCGAGGCGATCGACGCGGCGTGGACCTTCCTCACGGAGGACCTGGGGCTGCCGGCGGACCGCCTGTTGATCACCGTCTACGAGGACGACGACGAGTCGGCGCAGCTCTGGCTGGACCGGGGCGTGCCGGCCGAACGGATCGGTCGCTGCGGGGCCAAGGACAACTTCTGGTCGATGGGGCCGACGGGACCGTGTGGGCCGTGCTCGGAGATCCACTGGGACCTCCAGGAGGACTTCGTCCTCGACAACGAGCCCGACCCCTGGGGCTACGGCCACGACGCTGGCCGCTACATGGAGATCTGGAACCTGGTCTTCATGCAGTACGAGCGGTACCAGGAGGACGGAGAGATCAAGCAGCGGGATCTGCCGCGACCGTCGGTCGACACCGGCATGGGCCTCGAGCGGCTCGCGGCGATCATGCAGGGCCACAAGTCCAACTGGGAGATCGACGAGCTGCAGGCGATCATCCGCCGCGCCGGCGGCATCGCGGGGGTGACGTACGGCGAGCACGAGCCCCACGACCAGAGCCTGCGGGTCATCGCGGACCACGCGCGGGCGTCCGCCTTCCTCGTCGCTGACGGCGTCATGCCGTCCAACGAGGGGCGGGGCTACGTCCTGCGGCGGATCATGCGGCGCGCGATCCGACACGGAGTCAAGCTGGGCATCACCACCCCGTTCCTGCACGAGGCGGCGGACGAGGTGGTCGACCTGATGCACCAGGCCTACGGCGAGTTGTCGGACCGGCGGGAGTTCATCCACAAGGTCGTGTTGAACGAGGAGACGACCTTCCGGGAGACGCTGGAGCGAGGCCTGCTGCTGCTCGACGGGGCGTTCTCGAAGCTGCGCGAGCAGGACAAGACGACGCTGCCGGGCGACACCACGTTCCTGCTCCACGACACCTACGGCTTCCCCCCCGACCTGACCCATGTGATCGCGGCGGAGCGTGACTTCGGCGTCGACATGACCGGCTACGAAGCGTGCATGGACGAGCAGCGGGAGCGCTCCCGCGCGGCCTGGAAGGGCACCGGCGACGCCGAAGGCGGCACCGTCTACAGCAACCTGGGCCTCGGCGCGGGCAGCCACTTCGTCGGCTACGGGCAGACCGAAGGGAGCGGCCGGATCCTGGCGCTGATCGTCGACGGTCAGCCGGTCGGCACGGCCCAGGCGGGTCAGCAGGTCGAGGTCGTCGTCGAGTCGACCCCCTTCTACGCCGAGTCCGGCGGCCAGGTGGGTGACGTGGGCTGGATCACCGGCCCCAACGGCAAGGTCCGGGTGCTGGACTGCGTCAAGCCCGACGGGGCGCTGTTCGTGCACCGGGGCGAGGTCAGCGAAGGCGCCATCCAGGTGGGGCAGACGGGCCACCTGGAGGTGGACGCGGTGCGCCGCGCCGACATCATGCGCAACCACACCGCGACCCACCTGCTGCACGCGGCGCTGCGCGAGCTGCTCGGCAAGCACGTGCAGCAGAAGGGATCGCTCGTCGACGCCGATCGGCTGCGGTTCGACTTCTCCCACTTCGAGGCGATCCCCGACTCCGCCATCGCGGACATCGAGGACCTCGTCAACGAGCAGATCCTGGCCAACACCCCCCTGCAGGTCGTGCAGACCACGATGGACGACGCGCAGGCGCGGGGCGCGATGGCGCTGTTCGGCGAGAAGTACGGCGACGACGTGCGGGTCGTCGAGGTGCCGGGCTTCAGCGTCGAGCTCTGCGGTGGCACCCACGTCGCGGCGACCGGTGAGATCGGCCAGCTCAAGCTGCTGCACGAGGGCGGCATCGCGGCGGGCGTGCGGCGCGTCGAGGCGCTCACCGGCCGGGGCGCGTTCGGCTACCTCCGGGAGCTCGATCGTCAGAGCCGGGCCCTGGGGGAGCGGCTCCGCTCCAAGGGCAGCGAGACGATCGCCAAGGTCGACAAGCTGCTCAGCGACGGCAAGGCGATGCGCCGAGAGATCGAGCAGCTCAAGCAGAAGCTCGTGGCCGGTGGCGCGTCCGGCTCCGGCCCCCAGGCGCGGGACGTCGCCGGAGTGCAGGTGCTCGCCACCGAGATCGACGGCGCGTCGGGCAAGGAGCTGCGAGGTCACGCCGACCTGCTGCTGGACAAGCTCGGCAGCGGCGTCGTCGTGCTCGGAGCGCGAGGCGGCGGCAAGGCGTCGCTGCTCGTCAAGGTGAGCAAGGACCTGACGGGGCGCCTGAGCGCGGGGGACCTGGTCAAGGAGCTCGCGCCGATCGTCGGCGGCCGCGGCGGCGGTCGGCCGGAGATGGCGCAGGCCGGCGGCAAGGACCCCGGCGCGCTCCCCGACGCCATCGAGCGCAGCTACGCGCTCGTCGAGTCGGCCATCTCTTGAGCCTTCGTAATGCGGGTCCCGACCCCGGGTAGCTGAGGTACCATCGCCGCGCTGGGGAGCGACGTGAGCGGGGACTCGAACGATCACCGGGCCGACTCTGAGCTGCTGGATCGCCTGCGGGCCGCGCAGCGCATGGAGTTCGTCGGCGTCGCGGTCACCGGGGTCATCCACGACCTCAACAACCTGCTGACGGCGCTGGGCGGCACGGTCGAGATCCTGCGGCTCGGCCAGGCCGCCGACCCGGCCCTGCTCGACAGCCTCGAAGGCATGCTCCGCCGCTCGCGGGACGTCACCGGCCAGCTGCTCCGGGCGGCGCGACCGGGGGACGAGCGCAAGGAGGCGCTCGACCTGCGCAAGCCCGTGCGGCAGGCGGCGGACCTGCTTCGCAACTCCTTCGGCGCCAAGGTCAGGATCCACAAGTCGCTGCCGAGCACGCAGCTGCCGGTGATGGCCGACCGGACGGCCCTGCTTCAGAGCCTGTTCAACCTCGGCGTCAACGCGCGCCAGGCGATGGGCGGCGCCGGCGACCTGTTCCTGGAGCTCGAGGAGGTCAGCGACATCAAGACGTGTCGCAGTCGGGGCTGGCCCGGGCTCGGCTACTCGCGGCTTCGGGTCTCGGACACCGGCCCCGGCATCCCGGCCGGCGCGCGAGACCGCCTGTTCGAGCCGTTCTTCTCGACCAAGGGGCCGGAGGGCGGCACCGGCATGGGGCTGGCGGTCGTCGCGAGGACGGTGCGCGACCACGACGGCCGCATCGGCCTGGTGGATCTCGAAGGGCGGGGCGCGACGTTCCAGATCGAGCTGCCGATCTGGCCGGGCTCGGTCGAGGACGACGAGCCGACCCGGGCGATGACCGTGCCGTCCTTCATCCTCAAGAGCGGCGGCAAGCCGCCGCTGCACGACGTCCGGGTGCTCGTGGCGGACGACGAGCCGTCGCTGCGGCTGCTGCTGGAGAGCTCATTGACCAGCCGGGGCGCCATCGTCGAGACCGTCACCAACGGTCGACACGCGGTCGACGCCGCGCGGGGCGCCAAGCAGCGGGGCGAGCCGTTCGAGACCGTGCTCCTGGACCTGCGCATGCCGGGCGGCGGCGGGGCGGAGGCGCTCGGGCCGCTGCGGGAGATCGACCCCTACGTGAGGCTGATCGTCACCTCCGGCCTGTCCCCGTCCGACGAGGAGCAGGACGCCATCGACGAGCACGGGGCGAAGTTCCTCGGCAAGCCGTTCGGCCTGGTCGAGGTCGTCGAGGCCCTGCTGACGTCGTGACCGACGCGATGCCCGCCTACCTCGTGCCCGAAGGGCGCGTGGGTGTCCTGCTCAACGCCAACGCCGGCCGAGTCAAGCGGTCGACGGTCCGCGCGATCCGCACCGCCGCCCCGGACGCGACGGTGTTCTGGACCCGGTCGTTCGACGAGGCGGTCGACGCGGTCGAGGCGGCCATCGAGTCGGGCATCGGCACGCTGTTCGCGGGCGGCGGGGACGGCACGATCATCGACCTCGCCAATCGGCTGCTCGACTACGAGCACGCCCCGCAGCTCGGGATCCTGAAGCTCGGCACGGGCAACGCGCTCGCCAGCTGGGTCGGCGCCCGGCCCATCCCCGAGGACCTCCAGGCGTGGTCCGACGGCGAGGCATACCACCGCCGGCAGCTGCGCTTCGTGCGGGACGAAGACTCCCACTTCCCGTTCGCCGGCATGGGGTGGGACGCCGCGATCCTCAACGACTACAAGTGGGTCAAGCGACACCTGGAGGGGACGCCGTTCGCGGCGAAGGTCTACCACCTGCCCGCCTACTTCGCGGCCGCGTTCGGCCGCACCGTCCCCCGCATCGCGGCGGAGCGGAACCCACCGATGGTCACGATCGAGGTGCTCCGGGGCGAGGCGTGGCGGGTGGATCGCACCGGCTCCCAGATCGGCAAGACCTACTCGGTCGGGGACGTGCTGCACTCGGGCCCGGCGTTCGTCACCGCCTTCGGCTCGACGCCGTTCTACGGCTACGCGATGCGCATGCTCCCCCACGCCGAGGTGCTGGACAGCCACTTCCAGATCCGGGTCTCCGCCCTGTCCATCCCCCAGGCGGTCAACAACCTCCCGGGCATCTGGACGGGCGACTACGAGGACGACCGGCTGTATGACTACGTCGCCGAGGCGGTGGCGATCCACTACGACAGCGAGGTCCCCTACCAGGTCGGCGGCGACGCGGCCGGCATGCGCAAGGACCTGGTCCTGGAGCTGTCACCGCGCAGGTTGCCGGTCGTCTGCTTCGAGTAGGCTCCCCGGCCGGAGGTCACGATGTACGGCGGAATCGTCCACGACACCTACCCCGTGGTGGAGCTCGACCGGAAGACTGGTCTGACCACCCTGACCCTGGAGCTCGCCGACGAGCTGCTGCCCGGGCTCGCCATCGGCGCGAGCGTCGGGGTCAGCGGGGTCTGCCTCACCGTGACGCGGCTGGACGGGGCGCGGGCGTCGTTCGACGTCATGGGCCAGACGCTGGACGTGACCACCCTCGGCGCCCTCGACGCGGGGGACCGGGTCAACGTCGAGCGGTCCCTCAAGCAGGGCGACGAGGTGGGCGGCCACCCGATCTCGGGCCACATCGACGGAGTCGCCGAGATCGTCGAGGTGCTGCGGCCCGAGAACAACTGCGTCGTCACGCTCCGGCTGCCCGACAAGTGCCTCCCCTACGTCTTCGAGCGGGGCTTCCTGGCGCTGGACGGCTGCAGCCTGACCGTCGCGACCCTCGACCGCGAGGCCCGGACCGCGACCGTGCACCTCATCCCCGAGACCCTGCAGCGCACCACCTTCGGCACCAAGGGCGTGGGCGACCTCGTCAACGTCGAGGTGGACCGGAACACCCAGGTGATCGTGGACACGGTCGTCCGGGTGCTCGGGGAGATGGCGCGCGAGGGTGGAGGCGCCGCCGCGGGGCTCGCCGGGCTGTCGTCCTGGGGCACCCGGGAATGAAGTGAGCCGGGCGCCGGCCCGGCCGGCTACTCGGGGTGATCGTCCAGCCAGCCGTCGTGGGTGACGAAGATGTCCTCGATCCCGGACCGGGCGGTGTTGACGGTCACGCTCTCCTCGAACGGGTCGACCTGCGTCCAGAAGGCGATCAGGCGGAGCAGGCCGCCCTCCTCGTCGGGCAGCCAGACCTCGACGGAGTAGCTGTGCAGCAGGGTGGTGTTGCCGCTGACCCCCTCGAACTCGTCCTCGATCCAGGAGCGCGCCAGGATGCCCCACGACGGCACGTCGCTCGTCGCCGTCTCACCAGGGGGGACATCGGCCGGGTCGGGCAGCGCGAGGTCGACCCATCGGAAGTCCTTGAACTGCCGGTACGGGATGTGGAGGGCGATGTTCCGCCGCTCCAGGTCGTTGTCGGTCCGCAGGATCATGCAGTCGCGATCGCGCCAGCAGGCCTCGGTCCCGTCCAGGAAGCTGCGGGCGTAGTAGTCCGGTGAGTTGGGCTCGACCGGGACCTGGTCGGACAGCAGCGGGATGCGCGCGTGATCATCCGCCGTCCAGGGGGACAGGCGCGCGACGGCGATCGCGACCGCCTCCTCGGGGGGGGAGGCGGGTTCGGTGACGTCGGCGAGGTCCTCGACGGTCAGCGGGGACGGCGTCATCGCCCGGTCCCGCGAGTCGTCCGACGCGAGGTCCACCGAGCCGCGGATCTGACCTTCGAGCTGTCGCAGCGCGAACGCCAGCCGCGCCGGTTCGTCCGTCTCGAACTCCCGGAACAGGTACAGCGCCGAGTCGTCGAACTCGGGGTTGGCGGGCGCCTCCGGCGCGCAGGCCGACGTCACGAGCAGCGCCGCTACGGCGCACCATCCCAGGCGATTCATCACGACTCCTCCGCTGCTCCCGGCGGCAGCCTCGCTCAAGTCAGCGATCGGATCAAGGAGAAGTAAACACGGTGTTTACCCGGAGCGGGGCGCGGCGAGACGGGCTCAGGCGGCGCCGAGCACCCGGCGAGCCTCGTCGTGCCCGTCGCGGATCCGGTCGGGCCAGACGCTCCGGTCGATCATCGCCGCGAAGAAGTTGACCCCGTAGGCGTCGACGTCCGCGATCGGCTCGATCATCCACCGTCGCTCCCCCACCCGGGCCCAGTCCCGCCGGGCGAGCTCCTGGAACGGAGCGAGCTGCAGCTGACGAGCCGCCTTCAGGAGCCCCAGGCGACCCCGGCGCCAGCCGGTCAGGTCCGGCCCCACGAAGCCGCTGGGGAGGAACGCGTTGACCCCCACGAAGGCGTCGATCTCGGGGTGGTGCTCCACCAGCGGTGCGGCGGAGAAGACGTTGACGACGCCGCCGTCGAGGTAGTGCTTGCCGTCCCGCACCATCGGCTCCACGACCGGGGCGAGGGACAGGCTCGCGCGCACCGCCTGGCCGAGCGTCCAGTCGGGGGTGGTCGCGGTGCCGGCGTGCACGACGCGGTTGCTCTCGAGCTCCCACAGGATCGTATAGAAGGGCACCGGCAGGTCGCCGAGGGTGGCGCCGCCGGACGCGTCGTCCCAGAGCCGCTCGACCTTGTCGCCCCGCACGATGCCGGCGAACGCCTCGCCCCCCAGGGTCGTGCGTGCGGCGGCCCGCACCGGCCGCACGTCGAGGTACCGCCGCGGGTCCAGCCCCGTGAGGGAGAACCGGATCATCCGGTCGGCGTTCCACCCCAGCGCCACCTGCGCGGCCCACAGCGCCCCGCCGGAGCAGCCGGAGACCGCGGCGATGGTGCCGCCGGCCTCCTCGATCGCCCGGACCACGCCGCACAGCGACACCAGGTTGCCCGACCCGCCGGACACGATGAGCCCGACCTTCCGGCCCTCCAGCGGCCGCCCGGGAACCGGCCGGGGCCCGGGCAGCACGCCGTCGGGCGACGGCGCCTTGCTCCCGCGACGCTCCCACGGCATCGGCATCCAGACCCGGCGCGCGGCGCGGCCGGCCCGGACCCACGCCCGGGCCATCGCCACCGACGGCACGGGCCACCCGATCAGGCGGTCGAACCGCTCCTTGATGACGAACGGGTCGAGGGGGTCGGAGACGTGCACGGACTCAGGGGGTGGCGGGGGGGGCGGCGTCCGCCTCGGCCGGCGCCGCCTCAGGGGCCTCGGGGACCGGGTCCGCCTCGGGCGGGTTGGCCACGAGGAACCGCTGAGACCGCTGCGAGAAGGGCGACTCGGGGTAGTTGGTGATCACGGCTCCGAGCACGACCCGGGACTGGTCCCGCAGCGCGGCCGCCTCCTCCGCCGTCTCGGCCAGGGCGGCCAGCTCCCACAGGCACAGACCGCGGCGGTAGACCGCCTTGGGCACGAGGGGCGAGTCGGGGTGATCTTCGGCCGCGATCCGGTAGCGACGCTCGGCCGCCTTCCACTCCTTGGCCTTCCAGTAGAAGTGGCCGACCTGGACCGCCGCCCGGGACAGCCGCAGCTGCACCTTGCCGCGCAGGCGCTTCACCTCCGGGATGTACTCCGACTCGGGGAAGCGCTCCTCGAAGCGATCCAGGCGACGGAGGCCTCGGGAGGAGTGCGTCTGGTCACGCTGGGCCACCGTCGGCGCCAGCTTGAACTCCGCCCGCGCCGTCCGGTAGACGACGTAGTCCGTCTCCGGGTGGCGGGGGTGCAGGCGCATGAACTGGCGGTAGGCGTCCACCGCTTCGAGGTAGGCCGACTTCTCGTACAGGCAGTCGGCCACCCGCAGCTCGCTGAGCACCGAGTACTGGTTGAACGGGAAGTGGTTCCGCACCCGCTCGAAGTTGAGGATCGCCTCATCGTAGTAGCCGCGCTTCATCTGCCGGATGCCGCGGTTGTAGAGGTCCTCGGGCTCGGCCGGCCGGGCGCCCCGGTAGCCATCCGGCTCGGGCATCGTCGCCCCTCCGGTCGACTGCGCCGCGGCGGGCGCCGCAGCGAGCAACAGGAGGCACAGCAATGGGAGGGTCCTGGGCACGAGCGCGCGCCATCTTGCAGACCCCCCGCGCCCCAGGCAAGCGCCCGTCGTAGGATGGCCGCCTTGGTGGGGCGTGGTTGACACAATGCCGCTCCCTCTTAGGTTGCCTTCGAACCCCCGGAGCCCCCGGCTCCTTCCCCGGTCCGAACCGAGGAGTACGGATGAGCGTCGAGCAGACAAACCCAAGCGCCGAGCCGACCGAGGACGGCGCCCGCCCCCTCGACTTCAGCACCTTCCTGCTGTCGCTGGGGACCTCCGCGCTGGTGCAGCTGGGCGAAGCCCCGGACCCGACGCAGGGCGGCACGCCATGCGCCGATCTCGCCGGCGCGAAGCAGACCATCGACCTGCTGGGGCTGCTCCAGCAGAAGACCTCGGGCAACCTGAGCGACGCTGAGGCCCACCTGCTCAAGAACCTGCTGGCGGATCTGCGGATCCGCTTCGTGCACGCCGCCAAGACCCGCAACTGCGGCTAGTAGCGAACGAGGAGCCCCCATGCGCAGCGACAAGCTGACCGTCAAGAGCAACGAGGCGATCTCAGCGGCCCAGGAGTTCGCCTCCAAGGCCGGCCAGCAGGAGGTCGACGTCGAGCACCTGGCCCTGGCCCTGCTCCACCAGGACGGCGGCGTGGTGCCCGCGATCGTCGCCAAGGTCGGGGCCGACGCCAGCGCCATCGACCGGGCCCTGCGGGAGTCGGTCGACCGACGCCCCAAGGTGAGCGGCGGCCGCCCCTTCGTCAGCGACCGCATGCACAAGATCGTCGACGCGGCGCTCAACGAGGCGTCCCAACTCAAAGACGACTACGTCTCCACAGAGCACCTGCTGCTCGCGATCGTCTCGGACAAGCGGGACGCCGGGAAGGCGATGAAGGGCGCCGGCGTCACCCGCGACGCGGTGATGAAGGCCCTCAAGGCGGTGCGCGGCAGCCAGCGGGTCACCGACCAGGACCCCGAGGGCAAGTTCCAGGCGCTGGAGAAGTACGGCCGCGACCTCACCGAGATGGCCCGGTCCGGCAAGCTCGACCCCGTCATCGGCCGCGAGGAAGAGATCCGGCGGATGATGCAGATCCTCTCCCGCCGAACGAAGAACAACCCGGTGCTCGTCGGCGAGCCCGGCGTCGGCAAGACCGCCCTCGCCGAGGGGCTCGCCAACCGCATCGTCGACGGCGACGTCCCCGAGAACCTGCGCGACCGCAAGCTGATCGCGCTGGACATGTCGTCCCTGGTCGCCGGCGCGAAGTTCCGCGGGGAGTTCGAGGAGCGCCTCAAGGCGGTCCTCTCGGAGGTGCAGAACAGCGACGGCGAGATCGTCCTGTTCATCGACGAGCTGCACAACATCATCGGCGCCGGCAAGTCCGAGGGCTCGATGGACGCGGGCAACATGCTCAAGCCGGCGCTCGCGCGGGGCGACCTGCGGTGCATCGGCGCGACGACCCTGGACGAGTACCGCAAGCACATCGAGAAGGACTCCGCCCTGGAGCGCCGCTTCGCCAAGGTCTACGTCGACCAGCCCGGCGTCGAGGACACCGTCGCCATCCTCCGCGGCCTCAAGGGGCTGTACGAGGACCACCACGGGGTGCAGATCCGGGACGGCGCCCTCATCGCGGCGGCGCGGCTGTCGCACCGCTACATCGCCGATCGCTTCCTGCCCGACAAGGCGATCGACCTGGTCGACGAGGCCGCCTCCGCGGTGCGCATGCAGATCGACTCCATGCCGCTGGAGATCGACCAGCTCGAGCGGAAGATCCGCACCCTGCAGATCGAGAAGCAGGCGCTGAGCAAGGAGCGCGACCGGCACTCCAAGGAGCGCCGGGGCTTCATCGATGGCGAGCTCGCGGAGCTGAACGAGGAGGCGTCGGCGCTCAAGGCGCGCTGGATGGCCGAGAAGGAGACGCTGTCGGGCCTGTCTCAGGTCAAGTCCGACCTCAACGCCGCCCGCGGCGAGATGGAGCGAGCGGAGCGCGACGGTGACCTCGCCCTCGCAGCCGAGCTCAAGTACGGCCGCATCCCCGACCTCGAAGGCAAGCTGAACGCCGCCGAGGAGGAGATCAAGAACAAGGGCGAGGGCGCCCTGATCGTCGAGGAGGTCACCGAAGAGGAGATCGCCGGCGTCATCGCCAAGTGGACCGGCATCCCCGTCAGCCGCCTCAAGGAGTCGGAGGTCGAAAAGCTCAAGCGCATGGAGGACGAGCTGCGCAAGCGCGTGGTTGGCCAGGACCCGGCGCTCGAGTTGGTCTCCAACGCGGTGCGCCGCGCCCGGGCCGGCCTCCAGGAGGAGAGCCGCCCGATCGGCTCGTTCATCTTCCTGGGCCCCACCGGCGTCGGAAAGACCGAGACCGCCAAGGCGCTCGCGGAGTTCCTGTTCGACGACGAGAACGCGGTGGTCCGCATCGACATGTCCGAGTTCATGGAGAAGCACTCCGTGGCCCGGCTGATCGGCGCTCCTCCTGGCTACGTCGGCTACGACGAGGGCGGCGTGCTGACCAACGCCGTCGCCACCCGGCCGTACTCCGTCGTGCTCTTCGACGAGATCGAGAAGGCCCACGGCGACGTCTTCAACATCCTGCTGCAGATGCTCGACGACGGCCGGCTGACCGACAGCCACGGCAAGACGGTGGACTTCCGCAACACCGTGGTCGTCATGACGAGCAACGCCGGCGCCCACGAGATCATGGAGCACGCCGGCAACCGGGAGAAGATGACCGAGGTGGCGATGACCGCGCTGCGCGCCGGGTTCCGCCCCGAGTTCCTCAACCGGATCGACGACATCGTCGTGTTCAACCCGCTGACCCGCGAGGACATCGGCCGGATCGTGGACATCCAGATGGGCTACCTGCGGGGCCTGCTCGCCAAGCGGGACATGACCATCGACCTGAGCGACACGGCGACGGTGATGATCGGCGACCTGGGCTTCGACCCGGCGTACGGAGCGCGCCCGCTCAAGCGGGCCATCCTCCGCAACTTCAAGGACCCGCTCAGCCTGGCGCTGCTCGACGGCGAGTTCGGCGAGGGCGACCAGGTGTTCGTCGACTGCGAGGGCGACCGGTTCACGTTCACGGCGAAGCCCAAGACGGACGAGGGAGAGGCCGCGTAGCGTCGAAAGAGGGGATCCTCACCATTTCTTTCAATCGCGCCTCAAGAAGAGGCCCGGGTCGGACGATAATGGTGAGGCGATGGGTGACAGCACAACCGGCACCGAGTGGCAGACGCAGGGAGCCCCCACCGAGGAGCACACGCTCTTCACGACGCGGGGGTTCGGCGAGACCTCCGGCGTTCAGGTCATCAAGCTGCGGCCGGGCCTGCTGGTCCAGCGCGGCCCGACGATCGGGGACTGGCACCTCTTCCCGGAGGACGCCACCGAGGTCGTGATCGGCCGCGGCGACGACACCGGCTTCCAGGTCAAGGACGCGTCGGTCTCCCGAAACCACGCCCGCTTCGTCGTCAACTCCGTGGACGCGAGCTCCCCGTCGGTCACCGTCGAGGACCTCGGCTCGACCAACGGCACGCGGGTGCGCGGCCGCAAGGTCGACGGCGCGACCGCGATCGAGGACGGAGACCTCATCCGCGTCGGCGACGTGGTGCTCCGGTTCCGCCTCATGGACCCGGCCGACATCGCCTTCCAGGAGGACGTCAGCCGGCAGGTCCGCAACGCCCGCAAGGACACGCTGACCGGGCTGTACAGCCGCCGGTACATGGACGAGCAGCTGCCCGGCCTGATGAAGGCTCACCGCCGCAACGGCCAGCCGCTGTCGCTGCTGATCATCGACCTGGACCACTTCAAGCGGATCAACGACTCGCTGGGCCACCTCGTCGGCGACGAGGTGCTGTGGCGGGTCGCCGAAGCGGTGCGCGCCACCGTGCGCACCGCCGACAGCGCGGTGCGCTACGGCGGCGAGGAGTTCTGCGTGATCCTCCCCGGCACGGCGCGCCCCGAGGCGGCCCGGGTCGGCGAGCGGGTGCGTGAGGCGGTCGCCAAGCTCAACCTGGACAGCCTGGACCCCGGCCTGACGGTCACCACGTCGGTCGGCGTCGCGTCGCTGGATCCCGAGGAGGAGCTGCACGAGTGGCTCGGCCGGGCCGACGTCGCGCTCTACTCCGCCAAGAACGCGGGCCGGAACCAGGTCCACATCGCCCCCCCGTCGGTCGCTGAGGGCGGCTCGACTCCGGGGGCGGGACCGTTCGTCGAGACGCTCAAGCGTCCCCGCGAGGTGATCAAGAAGAAGCGCTGAGCGCGGGACCGGTCGCCCGATCTACCAGGGGCGGCTGTCGATCTTGCTGCAGCCCTCGCAACCCCGGCTCTCGAAACAGCCCCCGCGCCCGATCGGGGGCGGCTTGTCGAGGTCGACGTAGCCGTCGGCCACGAGGGCCTCCAGGGGGCGCTGCCGCACGTCCGGCTCCAGCCCGAACCGATCCAGGCGGGTGTCGCAGTCGACGCACCGCACCTGCAGATCCGCGGACAGCGGGTCCTCGCCGTCAGCCACACAGCGGTGGACGATGGCGTCCCGGGAGCACTTGGGGCACCAGGCGACCGGCACCTCGATCACGAGCCGTCCACCCAGGCGAGGATCGGCGCCAGCGCCAGCTCGTCTCTCTCCGTGAAGATGACCCCCATCCCGGGGTACTTCACCTTCGCGTCGCGGGCCATGGTGATGGTGTTCCAGCGGACCTCGGCCGAGACGACGACGTCACCGTTGCTGCCCGGAAGCTTGAACTCGACCTGCAGCCGCGTGCCCGGCGGCAGCGGGACCGGCGTGTCGATGAACATGCCGCCGCCCGACAGGTTGCGCGCGGTGTAGAGGTACACCTCGTCGGCGTCCCGAACGCGGACCTCGACGATCAGTGGTCGTCGGCGCTTGCGGCGCTGTTCCGAAGGGCCCGACATGCTGCTCCGCGATATTGCCTACAGGGTGCCCGCATGCTATCCCAGCGGCGCTCCGAAGTCCGCACGACTTCGGGGTTTTCCGCCGCGTCAGGGCGCGGCCGACGACGACACCCACCCACCCCGGGGGAGCGATGGCCGGCCACAGCAAATGGGCCAACATCAAGCACCGCAAGGGCGCCCAGGACCGCAAGCGGAGCAAGATCTTCAGCAAGGTGGTCAAGGACATCATGGTCGCCGCCCGACTCGGCGGGCCGGACATCGACGCCAACCCCCGCCTGCGGCTCGCCGTCGCCAAGGCGAAGGCCGTGTCCCTGCCCCGCGAGAACCTCGACCGCGCCATCAAGAAGGGCTCCGGCACCCTCGAGGGCGTCGACTACGAAGAGGTGATGTACGAGGCCTACGGGCCCGGCGGCGTCGCGCTGCTGGTCGAGTGCCTGACGGACAACCGCAACCGCACCTCCCCCGAGATCAAGCACATCTTCAGCAAGCGCGGGATCGCGCTGGCCGCCGCCGGCGCCGCCGCCCACTCCTACCGCCGGGTCGGCCGGATCCTCATCGACCGGGCCGCGGCCGACGAGGAGACGCTGATGCTCTCGGCCATGGAGCACGGCGGGGACGACATCACAGAGGACACCAACGAGAACGGCGACGAGGTCTGGTCGGTCGTCTCCGAGGTGGCCGACCTGGAGGTCCTGCGCGAAGGGCTCGAGACGGACGGCTTCGAGCTGCAGGAGTACAGCCTGTGGTGGGTCCCGACGGTGACCGTACCGGTCGCCGGCTCCGACGCGGAGAAGCTCCTCGCCCTCATCGAGGTGATCGAGGACAACGACGACGTGCAGAACGTGCACGCCAACTTCGAGATCTCCGACGACGAGATGGACCGGATCGCCGCGCTTTGAACGCGTCCGGGCCCACGTCGTGAAGGTCCTCGGGGTCGACCCCGGCGGCTTCGTGACGGGCTGGGGCCTGGTCGAACGACGCGGCGCCCGCGTGACCCTCATCGACAGCGGCGTGATCCGGCCCCGGCGCTCGACCACCTTCTCCGAGCGACTCCGCTTCCTGCACGAGGGGCTGGCCGCGGTGCTCGCGCGGACCCGGCCCGACGCGTTCGCCATCGAGGCCGTGTTCCACGCCCACCACGCCCGGTCGGCCCTGCAGTTGGGCCACGCGCGGGGGGTGCTCGTGCTCGCCGCCGCCCAGGCGGGGCTGGCCATCGCCGAGTACCCGCCGGCGACGGTCAAGAAGGCGGTCACCGGCAACGGCGCCGCCGCCAAGGACCAGGTGCGACAGATGGTGGGGACGCTGCTCGGGACGAAGATCGACGGGGCGATGGACCGGAGCGACGCGCTGGCGGTGGCGATCTGCCACGCCCACGCCGCGGACTTCACCCGCAAGCTGCGCAAGGCGAAGGACGCGGGGCGGCCCGGCGCGGTGCGACCGACCCGCAAGGTCAAAGGGTGAGGCGAGCATGATCGGACGACTGAGGGGGCGCCTCGTGGCGCAGGAGCCGGACCGGGTGCTGTTGGAGACCGGCGCGGGGGTCGGCTACGAGGTGTTGATCCCGCCCCGGGCGCTGACCGAGCTGCCGGGCGTCGGCGAGGAGGTCACCCTGCACGTGCACACGCAGGTCCGGGAGGACGCGATCACGCTGTACGGCTTCACCGAAGACGCCGACAAGCGCTGCTTCCGGGTGGTGCAAGGGGTGACCGGCATCGGGCCGAAGCTGGCGCTCGCGATCGTCGGCTCCATCTCGCCCGGCGCCCTCGCGGACGCCATCGCGATGGAGGACATCCAGGGGCTGACCCGCATCCCCGGGCTCGGCGCCAAGACCGGCGCGCGGCTCTGCCTGGAGCTCAAGGACAAGCTCGGCAAGCTGCTCCCCCCGCCGACGGTGGTGGGCGGGGTCCCGCTGGAGGCGCCGTCGACCGACCTGCGGCCGGCCGTCGCCGACGCGATCGGCGCGCTGTCCGCCCTCGGCTACACCAGGCGCGAGATCGACAAGGCGATGAAGGCCGCCGCGGCGACCGACGACGACACGGTGCAGTCGCTGCTCAAGCGCGCGCTCAAGGCGCTGTCGCCCGGGTAGGCGTCAGCTCGGCCACTCCCAGGGCTCCACGAACGCGGCGTAGAACGCGAGGCTCGCGGCGCTGAACGGGCCGACGTTCATGAAGACCAACAGCGTCAGGTGCATGCCGACGCCGATTCCCAGGTAGGGCCATCGCAGGTCCCAGCGGCCGGCGATCCGCTCCAGACGCCCCCCCAGCCAGCCCTGGCGGGCGGCGAACCACACCCCGAGCACCGCGAACGTGACCTCCCACCACCAGGTGACCACGGTCAGCGCCTGGAGCAGCGGGTAGACGTCCCCCAGCCAGCCCAGCTCCCAGCGGGCGTACGCCACCAGCAGCATCGCGTGGTACAGCCCGTCGTAAGGCGGGTGCCAGCCGGCGCCCGTCTTGCCGAGCCCGGTGACGACGTACATCACGACCAGCTGCAGGACCATCAGGTAGCGCGGCCACGCGGCGACGAGGCGATCGCTCTTCCAGCCCCCGGTCCGACGCCGGCAATCGACGCTCAGCGTGGCGGCGCCGTCGCCCAGCACCAGGAAGAACACGCCGTTGCTCAGCAGCCGGTCGTACCCGCCCCCCAGGTCGTTGGGCAGCGAGTGGAGCGCGACGAGGGTCTGCAGCAGCAGCAGCGCGGTGATCCGCCCCCCGAAGCCGACGAGGAGCGCGGCGGAGAGCGCGACCGCCGCCCAGGCGAGGCCGAAGGTCAGCGCCGTGGTGTGCCCCCCGAGCAGGCCGACCAGGGGGTGCGCCTCGGCGGCGACCGAGAACCCGCCCTCCGCCACCGGCGTGAACAGGGGGTGGAGGATCCCCGGCGTGAGCAGCCGCGCGCAGTTGACGAGCAGGATCGCGCCGATCGCGATGCGGAACAGCGCCAGCGAGGTGCCCCGCTCGCGGCGGCCGCAGACGCGGACCCAGCCGCTCCATGCGCTCACGGCGACGCCCGCTCCACGACCTCGCTGACGACCTCCTTGCGGAACCTCAGCCGACGCTTCCGTTGCAGCTTGTCGGCGCTCGGCAGCCGGGTCTTCATGACCCGCACGCGGACGGCGTCGGCGTCGGGGTGCTCGGCGAACAGGCGCTCGGCGACCCAGGGCACGAACACCCGCCACTCGCGCTTCTTGCGCTTGCCCCGCAGGTGGTTGCTGAACTCGCGCCAGCGATGCTGCTCGAAGCGGCTGCGGTTCCACCCCGCGTCGGGCGAGCGCTCGACGAACACGTCGGTCCAGGCGCCGTCGACCCGCACCGCGATCTCGACTCGGGTGGCGGTGGTGTTGACCTTGCGGAACATGCGCCACCGCTGCTTGACGCCGACCACCTCCGCCCAGGGCTCCGCTGCGAACCGGTACTCCAGCCGGACGGTGTTCCAGGCGCCGACGATCCCCCCCTGGTCCCGGGGCAGCGGGATGCTCCCGAACGACAGGACGAGCATCGACAGGCCGTACGCCAGGACAAAGAGCGCGACGAGGTGGTCTCGGGGCCGCATCGGCGCCCAGAGTACCGGTAGAGTCTCGGGGTGGACCGGGACCTCAGCACCACCCTCGCCCCCGACCCCGAAGAGGTCGCCGACGAGATCAGCCTCCGCCCGTCGTCGCTGGACGAGTACGTCGGCCAGCGCTCGATCCTGGGCAACCTGAAGGTCTTCATCGAGGCGGCCCGGCAGCGCGGCGAAGCGCTCGACCACGTGCTGTTCGCCGGCCCCCCGGGGCTCGGCAAGACCACCCTCGCCTACGTCATCGCGCGGGAGATGGGGGTGCAGATCAAGGCCACGTCCGGCCCGGTGCTGGAGCGCGGCGGCGACCTCGCGGCGATCGTCAGCAACCTCGAAGCGGGCGACGTGCTGTTCATCGACGAGATCCATCGCCTCAACCGCGCGGTGCAGGAGGTCCTGTACCCCGCGATGGAGGACTACGAGATCGACATCGTGCTCGGCCAGGGGCCGGCGGCGCGGGCGCTCAAGTTCCAGCTGCCGCCGTTCACCCTCGTCGGCGCGACGACCCGCGAGGGGCTGCTCAGCTCGCCGTTCCGGGCGCGGTTCGGCTACGTCGCGGTGCTCGACTTCTATTCGGCCGAGGAGCTGGGCACGATCGTGCGGCGCTCGGCGTCGCTGCTGGACGTGCCGATCGTGGAGGAGGCGGCGGTCGAGCTGGCGAAGCGATCGCGGGGGACCCCGCGGATCGCCAACCGGCTGCTGCGCCGGGTCCGCGACTTCGCCCAGGTCGAGGGCGACGGCACCATCGACCACGTCATCGTGAGCTCGGCCCTGGAGCGGCTGGACGTGGACGCCGCGGGCCTGGACAAGATGGATCGTCGGCTCCTGCGCACCCTCGTGGAGCGGTTCGCCGGCGGCCCCGTCGGCATCGAGGCGCTCGCCGCCGCCGTCGGCGAGGAGCGGGACACCCTCGAGGACGTCTACGAGCCGTTCCTCGTCCAGCAGGGCTTCATCCTGCGCAGCCGCCAGGGGCGCATCGCCGCCGATCGCGCGTACCAGCACCTCGGCGTGCGCACCCCGGCCGGCCGCACCGGCAGCCTCTTCGGGCGCTAGAGCACCAATCACATAGTCGCTCGGTCGCTCCGTGGACGGATCCACCCGATCTCTGCGTCACTCCTCGCTGCGCATCTCGGGCCCCGCACGATACTGAGGGCCTCCGCGCGGGCCTGGAGACCCGATCCCTGCGTCCCTCATCGGGCACGGGGGGCAAGCCCCGCTGCCTCTTCGGTCCTTGACCTCGGCCCTGAAGGCCTCCCCGCTCCTGGGGCCTCATGGTCATGAGGGTCCGCTCAGTCGGAGTCGAGCCGCCGGGCCAGCGGCCGACGCAGGTACCAGACCGCCCGCAACGTCACCGCCAGGACGACGACCGGCACCGTCGCGGCGAGCAGCGCCACCGCCATCGGCGGGATCACCACGAGGTCCCGCGCGGCGAGCCCGAAGGTGGTCAGGAACGCCTCCTCCAGCGCCCCCTCGAGCGCCGCCCCCGCCAGCCAGGCCAGGGCCCCGGCCGCGACCACCCCGGCGGTCGCCACCGCGGCGGTCTCGGTCGCCACCACCGCGGCCCCCCCGCCCGATGACAAGCCCGCCACCTGCAAGGCGTCGAGGGAGCGGCGGCGCCCCTCCAGGCGGGTCGCGAGCACCAGCGCGAGCAGCGCGGCGGCGGTCCCGAAGAGCAGCCCGGCGGCCCAGCGGCCCCCGGTCTGGAGCAGCGCCACGGCGTCCCGCGCCCCCTGGAGCCCGCCCTCGTCGTCGACCCGCAGGCCGAGGTCCTCGGCCGCGCGCCGAACCGCCGACGGGTCCGCGTCGTCCGCGAGCACGAGCCGGGCGGAGGTCCAGTCGGGCACGGCCCCGCCCAGCGCCTCGGACATCGCCCGAACGAAGGACGCCGGCACGGTGGCGCCGGCCGGCGCCACGTCCGAGGAGATCGCGACCACCCGGGCCCGCTGCCGTCGCCGGTCGCCGCCGCTCCCCAGGGTCGCGGTCGCCTCCATGCCGAGCAGCGCGCGCTCGGAGAGCCGGGGCAGCCCGCGACCGGGCGCGAAGCCGGCGTTGTACAGAACGAGCAGCTGCTGGGAGAACACCAGCGGCACGGGCTCCGCCTGGCCCGGCGTCCAGGAGAACTCGGCCGGGGCGACGTCGCCGGCGAGCTGCTCGGCGGTGAGCCCCTCGAGCACGACGTCGGTCGCGAGCCCGACGCCCCCGAGGTCGATGCGGGCGGTCGCCGGGAAGTCGGCGAAGACCTGGGGATGGACCGCCACCACGCCGTCGATCGCCCCCAGCTGGGCCACCCGCTCGTCGTCCAGGCGCGCCCCCGCCTTGCCCAGGGACAGCCTCACCGGGCCGATGGAGACGGTGACGGGGGTGACCCGCAGCTGCCCCGCGGGGAGGCCGCCCAGGAGGTCCTCGACGACGACGTCGTGAGCGCCCCGGGCGAGCCCCGCCGCGAGCACCAGCGCGCCCAGCAGGATCGCCCCGAGGGCCGCCGTCAGCAGCTGGCGGACCCGCCCCCGCCGCCCGAGGCCGACCGCCAGGCCCGCCCAGGTCGCCGGCGCCGCCCGCCCGGCCGGCGCCGGTCTGGGGTCGCCAGGGCGGCAGGGAGCCTCCCCGAGGGCGACCCGGGTGTCCGCGGCCTCCAGCAGGTGCGGGTCGTGGGTCGCCACGAGCACCGTCGCGCCGTCCCCGGCCGCGGCCGCCCCGGGCCGCCGGGCCCCCGCGGGGGTGTGGGGGCCCCCCTCCCCGGGGGGCGGGGGCCGGGGCCGGGCGGGCGGGGGGGGGGCGGACCCGCTCGGCGTCGTCGGGACCCAGGTTCGCGGTCGGCTCGTCGACCAGAACGACGGGGCACCGGCGGGCCAGCGCGCCGGCGAGCGCCACCCGGGCGCGCTCGCCGTCCGACAGTCCGCCGGCGTCCCGGGGCGCGAGGTCCCCGCTGCCCAGGGCGGCGAGGTGGTCGGCGGCCCGGGCGCGGCTCGTGGACGGCGAGGCGCCGGAGAGCCGCGCCGCGAGGGCGGCGTTCTCGAGCGCGGACCAGTTGGGGAGCAGGCGCGGTCGGGCCGGCACGAAGGCCCGCGGCCCGGCGGGCAGCACCACGCCGGGCGGCAGACGACCGTCGATCAACCCGGCGGCGATCCGCAGCACGGTCGTCTTGCCACTTCCCGAGGGACCGGTGAGGGCGACGAGGCAACCCGTCTTGGAGTTCATCGTCGTCTCTGATAGCACGTTCACTCCCAGCTACCGCACGGGAGGGGAAGCATGTCCGAAGAGACCAAGAAGTCCCGCAAGCCACTCATCGCCGGGATCGCCGCCGGCTGCCTGTTGCTCTGCCTCTGCGGCGGCGCCGGGCTGGGCTTCATGGCCTGGAAGATGAAGGGCGGGGGCGGAGGCGGCCTCGGCGGCATGGCGAAGCTCGTGCCCGACGACGCGATGGCGGTCGTCGCGGTGAAGGGGTTGCCCGGCCTGGCGCTCGACTTCGTCGGCCCCGACCTGACCCAGCTGGGGCAGGTGGACGAGGAGATGGAGGAGGCGTTCGACGAGGCGGAGCAGGTGCTCGGGGTCCGGCTCGACAGCCCCACCGCCCTGGTCGAGCTGGGCGTGGATCCGACCCGGGTCGGCGGCGCGAGCTTCCACCTCGTCCGCGAGGAGCTGGTGACCGCCGTCTACATCCCCGCGATCGGCGGCGACCAGGCGGCCACGCTGCTGCGTCGGCTGGCCGAGGACGGCGGCGAGACGGTCGGCACCGACGTCATCGAAGAGACCACGATCTATACGATCACGGAGCGGTGGGAGGAGATCTCCTGGGCCAACATCGGCCGCTGGACGGTCTTCGTGCACGCCGAAGAGCCGAACTTCGCGCGCCGGTTCGTCGAGGACCGGGTCCGCGGCACGGGCGGCACGCTGGCGGACTCGGACTGGTACCCGGCGGTCACCAAGCTGGCCGGGACGGGGGACTGGCACGGGCTGTTCGCCCTCAACCCCAACTTGCCGTCTGCGCTGGTGGACGAGCTGATCGACGAGGCCGACCTCGAGTCGTCCCGCGGCCGCGTGATGCAGTTCCTGCGGGACCTGGAGGGGGCCGGCGCGACCGTGCACCTCGCGCCGGGGGCGGTGACGTTCAACGCCCTCATGTCGGCGGACGCGGGGGTGGACGCCGGCTGGGGCGCCCTGACCGGGGCGACCAAGGACAAGCTGGCGGGGCGGGTGCCCGGCCGGGCCGTCGCGGGGGCGCGGATGTCGACGAACATCCCGGCCACGCTGGACGGGTTGATGAGCGACGCGACCGTGCGGGAAGAGATGCGCGAGGCCTATCGCGCGGTCCGGACCGAGGTCGGCGTCGACCTCGAGACCGACGTGATCCCGTTCCTGGGGTCGCCGATCAGCGCCGCCGTCTTCGACTCCGAGGTCGGGGCGGAGGTGCCGTACGGCTTCGCCTTCTGGATCCCCTTGAACAGCGGTCACGACCTGGACGGCGTGCTCCGGCAGGTCCGGCGGTCGATGGAGGACGAGGGCGTGCGCCCGGTGACCGACACGATCGACGGCGCCGAGTGGACCACGGTCAGCGAGGGCTCGGCCGCGCTCGGCTGGGCGGTGGTCCGGGACCACTTCGTGTTCGTGTTCGGCCGCAGCCTGCTCGACGAGGTCTCCCGCGGCGTGGGCGGCGGCGGCGGCTCGTTCGTCGATGGCGTCGACCGGTCCCTCAAGGCCGGCATCCTCGACGGCCCCGCCGGGATGATGTGGATCGACATGCAGGAGATCGTGCGGTCCCCGCTGGGCGACATGCTCAAGGAGGACCGTGACTTCCGGGACATCTGGCCGATGCTCGAGGCGACGCGCTCGATCACCTACACGACCGACTGGACGACCCGCCAGGTGCTCGCCACGCTGACGCTGACGGCCACGACCGAGGACGGCTACAAGACCGCGGTCTTCAACCAGGACCGGATGAGCGCCCGGCGGCTCCGGGCGATGCGAGCGGAGGCCCCGACGAACCTCGACGGCATCCGCACCGCGGAGAAGGCCTACCACGCCGAGTGGGACGCGTTCACCACGGCGATGTGGACGCCCTCGGCCGTCTCCGGCCAGGCCCAGGTCGGCTTCTCCGGCGGCGGCTACCGCAGCTTCGAGAACCTGGGCTGGGTGGCCGACGGCAAGGTCCGGTGCCGCTACCGGGTCGACGCCCAGAACCGGCGTCGGTCCTACGACGACGACTTCGTCGCCATCGCCGAGTGCGACCTGGACGGGGACGGCGTGTACGCCGTGTACCGGGCCAACCGCGCCCAGAAGGCGACGATGATCACGCCCAACGACGTCTATTGATGCGGATCCTGATGCTCGCCCCGGTGGCGCTGATGTTGGTCCTGTCGGGATCGTGCGGGAAGGCGAGCTCGGGGCTGCCCGTCATCCCGATCGAGATCGAGGGCCACAAGGTCAAGGCCGAGGTCGCGGTCAGCGCGGCGGAGCAGAGCCGGGGCCTGATGTACCGCCGAGAGCTGGGGCGCGACGCCGGGATGCTGTTCGTCTACGAGGACGCGCGCACGCTGTCGTTCTGGATGAAGAACACGTTCGTGCCGCTGTCCATCGCCTGGATCGACGCCGACGGGGTGATCGTCGGCATCGACGACATGCACCCCCAGACCCGGACGGCCCACCGCTCCCCCAAGCCGGCGATGTACGCCCTCGAGGTGAACCAGGGCTGGTTCGAGGAGCACGGGATCGAGGCCGGCGCGAAGGCGGAGTTCGACTGGCCGAAGGACTGATCTCGGAGCCGTCTCAGCCGGGCCACGCCAGCGCGAACCAGCCATCGGGGCCGGTGAACACCGGCGGCCCCGCCGCGGGACCGGCCAGGTGGTACGGCCACGTCCGGGGGAATCGCGCCGCCCGGGCGCCGACGACGGCCCCCTCGAGCTCGAAGTCCTCCCCCGCGCGGCGGAGCACGACGCTCCGGGCCCGGTTCGCGGCGCACGACAGCACCACCCGGTCCGGGAACGTCGCGTAGGTGGGGTGCACCGGGAACGGCATCACCCGCCAGCCGGACCACGCCCCGGGGCCGAAGAAGCCGACGTACAGGCCCGCCGTCACGTAGACGCCGCCGTGCGCCTCGACCCCGAGCAGGCGCTCGACGTGGGGCGGCAGGTCGCGGGCGGGGGTGGCCGCGCCGCTCCCCGCGTCGTGCAGCGACACCGCCTCGGCGGAGACCACCAGGTAGCGGCGCTCGCTCCCGACCGGCACGACCCGATCCGGGGCGTGGAGCTCCCGGGCGCGCAGCTCATCGAACGGGGAGGCGGCGCGCGGCGCGGTGGAAGGCCCCCCGGCGCCCCACGGCGGGGCGCGGCGGGGAGCCCGGCCCCGCTCCCAGACCCACGACGAGTCGCGCGGCTGCACCAGGAGCCGGTCCCCATCGGCCCGGACCAGGGCCGAGAGCCGCGGATCGCCCGCCCCGGCCGGCCACGGGGTCGACTCGACGAACCGCGGCGGCGCCGGGGCGGCGCCCGCCTCGGCCTCGTGGAGCAGCGCGCCGACCCCCTGGACGTATCGTTCGAGGATCCAGGCGTTGCCGGGCCGCTCGACGCGGGCGAACGCCTCGGCCCAGCGGGTCAGGTCGGGGTGGTAGCTGGCGCAGAGCTCCGCGTACGGTCGCCCGTCCTGGATCGGCAGCGCCATGCGCTCGTCCGCGAGGCGCTCCGCGAGCGGGCCGACCTCCCCCGCGAGCGCGGCGCGGATGACGTCGCCCGGGATCACCCGCTCCCAGTGCTGCCCGTGGTCCATGTCGAAGACGAACCGCTCGGCTCCGCAGACCTCGCACCGCTCCCGGTGCGACGCCACGAAGCTCTCCAGGCGCGCGCCGCGACCGCAGTCGGGGCAGGGCTGGGACGTCGGGGAGGCGGGTGCCACGGCGGCTCGGATCATAGACTGCCGACGTGTCCCGCTCCCCCCGTCGCACCCTCCGTCGCGCCACGCGCCTGCGCGGCCGCGCCTTGTTCGGAGGCGGACCCGCCGAGGTGACCATCGCGCCGGGCCGACCGGGGGCCGGCTGGCGGTGGGCGTTGGGCGGACAGCCGATGGCGCCCCTGGGTCCCGACGACCTCGCCCCCCTCCCCCACCGCAGCACCCTGCGGGGGCGGGTCCAGCTCCCCGAGCACGTCCTCGCGGCGCTCGTGCTGCTCGACGTGGACGACTGCGACCTGCGGTTCCACGACGGGGAGGCGCCGGTGCTCGACGGCTCGGCCCGCCCGTTCGTCCGGGCCTTGCAGGCCGCCGGCGTCGTCGGCCCCCGGACCGACCACGCCCTGCGGGTCGAGGTGAGCGCCCGCGGCGCGACGGTCGCCTGGCCCGGCGGCGACCCCGGCGGCGCGCGCACGTTCGTCGAGCTGGGCGACGCGCGCCGCCTCGCCGGCCTGTTCCCCGGCGCGCGGCCCGGCTGCGCGCTGGTCCTCAACGGCTCGAGCAGCCGCTACGGAGGGCGCCCCCGGCTCGCCGCCGAGCCCACCTGGCACAAGCTGCTCGACCTGCTCGGCGACCTCGGTCCGTGGCGGGCGAGGGGTCGCCTGGTGGGCCGGCTCCGGGTCGACGAGCCCAGCCACCGAAGCAACCCCGCCGCCATCGAGCGCGCCCTCGCGGCCGGCCGCCTCCGATGGCTGCGATGAGGACGCTGCGCCTCGCCGCGTTGCTCGGGTTGCTCGCCGGGTGCCCATCCGAGCCGCCAGCGGAGCCCCCGACCCCGGGGTCCGACGACGACGACCCGGCTGACGACGACGACGACGACAGCGCCAGCCCGGACGACGACGACGCCACCCCCCCGGCCGACGACGACGACTCGTCCGAACCCGGCGACGACGACGACGACACCCCCGGCGACTGCGCGTCGGGCGTGCTCCCCCACCTCGGCGACGTGCAGATCACCTCGGACGACGACGCCACCGGCTTCTGCGACTCGTTCAACGCCGTGGCGGGCGACCTGTCGATCACCGGCGTCACGACGCTGGCCCCCCTGGCCTGTCTCTGCTCGGTGAGCGGCGGCCTGACCGTCGCGGTGAGCCCCGGGCTGACCCACGTCGACGAGCTCGGACGCCTGGAGCAGCTCTCCTCGCTGTCCCTGGTCGACAACGCCGACCTGGCGTCGGTCGCGGGCCTGCAGTCGCTGGTGCACGTCACCGGCAACCTCGAGATCCACAGCAACCCCGAGCTGGTGAGCCTCGCGGGGCTGGAGTCGCTGCAGACGGTCTCGGGCTTCCTGATCCTCTTCGGCAACCGGACCCTGACCGACCTGGCGGGGCTCTCGAGCCTGTCCGCCGTCGGCTGGTACGTCGCGATCGAGCGGAGCGACGGCCTGCTGTCGGTCGACGGGGTCGAGGCGCTGCGCACGGTCGGCGGCAACCTGCACGTCAGCGACGACGACCTGCTGACCTCGCTGGCCGGCCTGCACGGCGTGGAGCAGGTGGGCGGTGACCTCATCGTCACGGGCAACGCGGCGCTGTCCGTCGCCGAGGCGGACGCCCTCCGAGACGCCATCGGCGTCGCCAACATCGCCGGCGCGATCGTGCTCGAAGACAACGGCGGGGGGCGGTGAGGCTACCCTTCGGCCCGTGAGTATCGAGCACGCCGCGCCCCCCTGGCTGATGGACCTGCAGGGCGGCCCCGAAGCCGTCCGCTGGAACCTCCGCGGCCTCCTCCAGGGCTGGGAGGACTACCCGGACTGGATGGACTTCGAGGCTCCGGACTCGCCCAACCGTCACTTCAAGGCGCTGCAGACGCGGCTGTACCGGGACCAGGTCGACGACCTGTTGCAGGCGGACCGGCCGCTGCGGGTGCTCGACGCCGCGTGCGGGGTGGGCCGCTGGGCGGTCCCCCTGGCCGCCGCGGGGCACGACGTCGTCGCGCTGGACGCCTGCCTCCCGTCGCTCCAGGCGGCCGAGCGGTACGCCGCTCGCGAGGGCGTCGCCGACGGCCTCCGGCTCGTCTACACCGACGTCGACACGTGGGACCCCGGCGGAGGGTTCGACCTCGTGCTCGCCTTCGAGCTGCTCTGCTACCTGCCGGACGCCGCCGCCACCGCCCGGCGCCTGGCGTCCGCGCTCGCTCCGGGCGGGCACCTCGTCGCGTCGGTCGAGGCGTGGCCCGGCGGCCTGCTCGCCGATCCTTCGGGGCTCGACCCCGACGCGCTCGCCGACGCCCTGCGCACGCGGGTGGTGTCGGTGCCGGACGACCGCTGGGTCCGACTCCTCGCGGGTGACGAACTGGCGGCTATACTCCAGGAGGCCGGGCTCGATGTCGTGCGTTCGACGGGTCTGCTGAGGGTGCTCGACGGTCCGCTCATGTCGATCGTGGATCCGACCCAGATGCAGTCCCCCGCGTATCGCGACTCGCTGCTCGCGCTGGAAGCCAGCCTCGGGGCGGAGCCCGGTCTGGCGGAGTTGAGCCGCGCCGTCCTCGCGGTAGGACGCCGACCCTAGAGGTACCGTTCCATGCGGGTGATGTTCGTCTTCAGCCCTCGTTACTACTGGCCGTTCGTCAGTGAGGGCGACAACTACCTCGTGCCCCAGGCGCTGGTGTACCTGGGCGCTGCCGTGCGCGCGGCGGGCCACGAGGTGTCGATCTACGACTGCATGCCGCTGAAGATGGGCTGGCGAACGCTCGAGCAGACGATGCGGGACGAGGATCCCGACGTGTTGTGCGTCGGCGAGAACCACGCCCTGTACGCCCACGAGGCGATGCGGGTCGTCCAGATGGCGAAGGACGTCATCCCGCGGGCCAAGCGCGTGGTCGGAGGAGCGCACTTCACGAACCTGTACGCCAAGTACATGCGCGAGAACCCGATCGACTTCACGGTGTGCGCCGAGGGCGAGTACACACTGGTGGACCTGATCGAGGAGATCGGCAAATCCAACCCGGACTACGACGAGGTGCCCGGCATTGTCTGGCGGCAGGGCGACGACCTGATCGAGTCCGAGCTGATCAAGACCCGCCCGCGCCACCTCATCGAGGATCTCGACGAGCTGGCGATGCCCGCCTACGACCTGGTCCCGATGGACAAGTACGGCACCTCCCAGCTGCTGTTCAGCCCCGGCGGCACGACGATCCACCACAGCCGCGGCTGCACCGCGTCGTGCAGCTTCTGCGTCTGGTGGACGCAGATGGCCCACCGGGTCGAGGACGACGAGGGCATGGTCAGCCTGCGCCCGCGCTGGCGCACCAAGTCTGTCGACAAGACGATCGCCGAGATCGAGGAGCTCTATTACAAGTACGGCAAGCGTTGCTACGTCTGGGTCGACGAGTCCTGGAACATCGACGCCCGCTGGAACGACCAGTTCGCCGAGGAGATCATCCGCTCGGGGATGGACATCACCTGGTTCGCGTTCATGCGCAGCGACTGCATCATCCGCGACGACAAGCGCGGGATCATGGAGAAGCTGGTCGCCGCCGGGCTGCGCCACCTGTGCATCGGCGTCGAGCGGGCCGAGGACGAGCGCCTCAAGGACTTCAACAAGGGCTTCTACAACAACGACCAGCTGCGCGAGACGTTCCGGATCCTCGACAAGTATCCGAAGATCTTCAAGCAGGCGACGTTCATCGTCGGCACCAAGTACGAGACCCGCGAGTCGATGTTCCGGCAGGCCGAGCTGGCCCGCGAGCTCAACGTCGACTACCCGGCGTTCCACCCGATCACGCCGGTGCCCGGCACGCCCCTGTTCGACGAGGCGATGCAGGAGGGCTGGATCACCCTGGAGGACTTCACGGAGTTCGACTGGATGACCCCGATGATGAACAGCGACTATATGACGCGGGAGGAGATCTCCCGAGCGCTGTACGACATCAACCGCAAGTTCGTGACCCCGAAGTGGCTCGTGAAGGGGCTGCTGTCGGGCAACAAGTACAAGCGCGACATGTACATGTGGTGGATCAAGGTGGCGCTGAGCGTGACGCTCGACTCGCTCAAGCAGCGCATCAACCCGATCAAGACGAACTCCTACACCAACCTCGTCAAGCCCGAGTGGTACGACCACTAAACGGCCCCTCACAATCCTGAGGCCCTCCGCGCGGGTCTGGAGACCCGATCTCGGCGGACCAGGCTCCGAGGTCAGACGGTGATCTCGATCTCGTAGGGCGCCGAGCAGGCGGCGGGGTCCCAGGTCGTGGAGTAGACGCGGATGTACCAGTCGTCCTCGTCGTCCTCGAACTGCTCGCCCTCGTACTCGACGGTCAACGTGCCGTTACCGGTCGCGCTGTCCTCCAGCTGCAGCCCGCCGTCGAGCCAGTACAGCTCGACGGTGTAGCTGCCGGTCGCGGGCAGGGAGACGTGGATCGTGATGTCGACGTTGTCGTAGTTGTCGTCGTCGCCGTCGAACCAGTACCAGTCCTCGTCGTCGCCGTCGTGCAGCGTCAGCCCGGAGACCGTCAGCGTCTCGGGGCCGCCGATCTGGTCGTCGATCTCGCCCAGGTCGATCGCCGCCGCGTCCGTCTGGTTCGGCTCGTCGCTGTCCAGCGAGTCCTCGTTGAGGCTGCCGTCGCAGTCGTTGTCGAAGGCGTCGCAGACCTCGGTCGCGCCGGCGTACACGGCGGCGTTGTCGTCGTCGCAGTCGCCCTCGTTCTCCGTCTGACCGTCGCCGTCGCCGTCGTGGTCCAGCGGGTCGACCACCTCGACGGTGATCGTGTCGGTCCCCTCCTGGGCCTCGGCGTCCACCGCGGTCAGGGTGATCACGTGGGTGCCCGCCAGGAGGGTGTCGACGGGCACGGTGGTCAAGCCGGAGCTGTCGGCGCCGCCGGAGGCGAGCGTGCCGTCGACGCTCGACGTCCAGGTCACCAGCAGATCCTCGTTGTCCGTCACGTCGTCGGAGACCTGGCCCTCGAACAGGACCGTCTCGCCGAGCCACCGCGACGAGCCGGTGGCGGGGGCGACGATCAGCACCTCGGGGCGGCCGTCGGCGGTGATCTCGAACTCGACCTGGTCGCTGTCGAAGTTCCCGTCCTCGTCGACCGCCGTGAGGGTCACGATGTGCGCCCCGGGGCCGAGGTCGCCGTACTCGACCGACACCGTTCCGTCGCCGTTGGGGTTGCCGGTCCAGAACTGCCCGTCGACGCTGGAGGTGAGGGAGACGTCGGCCGTGTCCCAGGCCTGCTCCTCGTCGGTCACCGTGCCGACGAAGTGGATGGCGGAGCCGACGACGAAGCTGTCGCCGTCGGCCGGACCGATGAGGATCACGGTCGGCGCGCCGGGCCCGCCCGCCACCGGCGGCCCGACCAGGACCACGATGGACGCGTCGCCGTCCTGCCCGTCCCGGTCCACGGCGGTCAGGGTGATGACGTGCTCGCCCTGGCTCAGCGCGTTGGTCGCCAGGCTGGTCGCGCCGTCCGAGTCCGGCGCGTCGACGGCCAGCTCACCGTCCAGGCTGGAGCTCCAGACGACCTCGATGTCGTCGTAGACGTCCGAGTCGTGCCGCACGACGCCGCCGAACTCGATGAGCTCGGACTGGGCGAACTGCGTCTCGGACAGCGGGGTGAGGATGGAGACCAACGGCGGGCCATAGGTGACCGCGGCGAGCCCGGTCACCTGGCAACCGACGGAGGCGACCGCAGCGGCCGCCACGAGCGCGAGACCGGCGAGCGAAGGGAGGAGCCGGAGCGGGGCGTGCATCCGAAGACGCTACCACCGTCCCCGAGCCGACCACGCTCATGGCGTGGACGCTGCAGCCACGTAGGTTTGTGGTGTGCAGTTGTTCACTCCGGTCCCCTCGGAGCTTCAGAGCCTCCTGGACGCGATGATCGACAACGCGATCCTGGTCGACTCAGAGCACCGGATCATCGCGTCGAACCAGGCCTTCCGGGACCTGTGCGGACTCGACGCCGATCCCTGCGGCCGACGCTGCGCCCCCGTGGCCCACGGCACCGACGACCCTCCACCCTACTGCCCGGTCGACCGCGCGTTGCAGGCCGGCGCCCCTCAGCGGTACGTCGCCCTCGACGCCGCCACCGGCGCCCACATCGAGCTGACCGCGTCCTTCACCGGCCTGCAGACCGAAGACGGCAGCCCGATCCTCCTGCACACGATGCGGGACGTCTCCGAGGAGTGGCGCGGAGAGGAGCATGGGCGACGCAAGCACCAGTCGGTGCTCGTGCTCTCAGAACTGCTCCGCGTGGCCCTGGGGCCGGGCACGATGGACGACCAGGTCGAGCGGATCCTGGACCTGGTGATCGGGATCCCGTGGCTGGCGCTCGAAGAGAAGGGCGCCTTCTTCGACGCCGCGCCCGGCTCCGGTGAGCTCCGGCTGCGCGTCGCCCGGGGGCTCGCGCCGGACCTCCTTCGCGCCTGCGCCCGGGTGCCGTTCGGGCACTGTCATTGCGGCGTCGCGGCGCAGACCCGGGACGCGGTGTTCGCCGCCGGGCTCGATGAGCGACACGTGACGCAGTACGAGGGCATCACCCCCCACGGCCACTACTGCGTGCCGGTGTTGCTCGACCGCGAGGTGGTCGGCGTGCTCAACCTGTACCTGAGCGACGGGCACGTCGAGGACGAGTTCGAGCAGGCGTTCCTCGTCGGCGTCGCCCGGGTGATCTCGACGGTCATCCGACGCCACCGGGACCGCGAGCAGGCCTAAGCGGCCCCTCATGATCATGAGGCCCCGGGAGCGGGGAGGATGGAGGGCCGAGCTCAAGGACCGAAGAGGGAGCGGGGCTTGCCCCCCGTGACCGATGAGGGACGCAGGAATCGGGTCTCCAGACCCGCGCGGAGGGCCTCAGTATTGTGAGGGGCCGTTTAGCGCGAGGCGCTACCCCTCGGACCGGGCCTCCTCGACGCACCAGCGGTGGCCGTCGGGATCGTCCAGCTCGAACTGCCGGGTGCCCCACGGCATCGTGACCGGGCCGGTCAGCTCGACGCCGGGCTGCTGGTGATCGATCGGCGTCAGCCCCTGGGCCACGACGTGGCGGAACTGACCGTCGACGTCCGCGACCTTCACGTGCACCTCGGGGACCGCGCCGTTGGGGCCGGAGTCGCTGGGGTGGAGCATCACCACGCCGTCGCCGAGCCTGAGCCAGTGCATGCCCTCGTAGCCGTGGGCGTACTCGAATCCGACGCGCTCGTACCAGCCGCGGCTGGCCTCCGTGTCGGTGCAGAACAAGACGACGCCGGCGAAGCCGAGGGGCTGGGACATGGGGACCTCCGAGCGGCGAACCTAGCAGCCGGGATCAGAGGCTGCCTTCGATCTGGCGGAGCAGGAAGTACTCCAGCTGCTGGGGGTCGAGCCGCCCCGCCGACTGCCGGAAGCCGTCCTCGGGGGCCGGCGGCAGGGTCGCCGGGTCCGCCCACTCCAGGGCCGTCTCGCGGCTCACCCGGTCCGACTTCGGCAGGTCGTTGGCGGTGCACCAGGCCGACAGCTCGGCCGCGAGCCCCGGGTCCGCGATCACGACGACGTCCTCCGAGTTGAGGCCCAGGCTGCGGGGGTCCAGGTTGTAGGAGCCGATCACCGCCAGGCGGTCGTCGAACACCGCCAGCTTGGCGTGCATCGTGCCTTCACCGAACCGCTCGCCGTGCCACTCGTAGACCTCCACCCCGGCCTCCACCAGGGCGAGGTAGCGCAGCCGCCCGGCCGTCGTGATCACCGGGATGTCGTTGGTCTCCATGCTGTTGTTCACCACCTGCACGCGGACCCCCCGGCCGGCCGCCGCGATCAAGGCCGCGCTCAGCTCCTCCGACGGCACGAAGTAGGCGTTCTCGATCAACACGCTGCTCTGGGCGGCCCCGATGAGCGCGACGTACAGGTCCTCGATGTGCCGCTCGCCGGCCCGGGGTCGGCTCCGCAGGAAGCGGACCTCCACGTCCTCCCAGGTCGCGGCCGGCACGGGGACGCCGTCGCAGGGTCCGGCCCGCTCCCGCAGCGCGAGGCCGCCTTCGAGCACGCGCCCGGCGGACACGGCGGTGCGCAGCATCGTCTCGCCGCCCGGCACCACCGCGCGCCACGCCTCCCAGTAGCCGTCGGTGTCGGCGAACGCGGGCTTCGCCTCCTTGATCGCCTTGAGCTGGGCGAAGTTGTCGAGGAACGCGCGCTGCACGTCCCGGACGACGGGCCCCTGGAGGTAGACGTCCTGGTCGCGCCAGGTCATGACCGGGTCGCCCGAGCAGCGGGCGTACTCGTCGCCGATGTTCATCCCCCCGACCACGGCCTGCTCGCCGTCCACGATCCAGTACTTCTCGTGGTAGCGCTTGTTGCCGGCCATCCAGTCGGTGAGGTTCACCTCGTTGAGCCAGTGCAGGTACAGCGCCTCGAAGCCCTCGACGTCGATCCCGGCCGCCTTGAGCTCGGTGTACATCAGCTGGGCGCGCACATCCTGGATGTTGGAGTAGGCGTCGACGATGACCCGGATGTCGAGGTCGGGATCCCGGCGCTTGCGCTCCAGCAGCGCGTCGGCGAGCGCCCGGCCGCTGGTGTCGGCCTTGAAGATCAGGACCTGGACGTAGATCGACTCCTTCGCCTCCCACAGCAGGCGGTTCCGCTCCGCGAACGCCGCCTCGCCGTTGGTGAGCAGCCGGACGGTGTTGCCCGCCCGGGCCGGCGGGGTGCTCTTGCGGGCGCTGGCGTCGGTCGACTCCGGCGGGGCGAGGCCCAGCTGGTCGATCAGGCCGAGCCCCTCGGCGACGTCCACCGGCGTGACGACCGTGTCCGAGCCGCAGGCGAGGAGCGTGAGTGTGAGGACCAGCGGCAGCGCGCGGATCGGCAGGCGGGGGAGTGCAGACCGAGGCATCGGCGAATGCTACGCCGCTTCGGCCGGCCGGATCGCGCCTGGTGCTCCCCGCCAGGGGTTCTGGTCGGTCTAGACTCTCCGGGTGCGTTCCGCGCTCCTCTGTGTGCTGCTCGTCGGCTGCGTCGGCGCCCAGGACCCCCTGCTCCCGGCCCGGTGCGGCGACGTGGTCGCCTACGTGTACGCGTGGGACGCCGACATCGACGAGGGCGAGGCCTGGGAGCCCTGCGGCCTGACCTTCGGGGCGCGGGTCCACCCGTTCGACGACGGGGAGCACTGGATCCCCGTCGAGCCCGAGTACAACAACGAGAACCTGTGGGCGTCGGACATCTTCTCGATCAGCCTCTACATCCCCCAGGACGAGTGGGCCCTGGGCGCGGTCATCGAGGGCCGCGCGGTGCTCGAGGCGACGCTGCTGAACGGCGGCGGGCCGACATGGGAGGGGACCGGCTCGATCGAGGTCCTCGAGCACGACGACGACGCCGGCACCATCAGCGTGGACGGCTGGTACGTGAAGTACGAGTTGGAGATCCCCGAACAGGAGGACGGCACGTGGCTGACCGCGCAGGCCGAAGACTGGGTCACGCTGTACTGAGCCTGGTCGCGGCCGCGGCCTGGACGATCCCGTCGGCGTGCTCCCCGTACATCGAGGCGTGCGACGACCGGTGCGCTTTCTACGTGGAGGTGTGCGGCGCGGACGCCTCGATCTGCGACGAGGTCTGCGTCGACCAGTACGCCGCCTACGCCACGGGCTGCACCGAGGAGCTCCAGCGCGGGCAGACCGGGATCCCGTGCGACGCGACGGCGGAGTGCCTGGAGGAGGCCGAGCTGTACAACTGAGCGACGGAGGGACCGCCTACAGCGGCTCGACGTCGTGCAGGACCAGGTCGGGGAACTTGCTCTGGGCCGTCTGCAGCGGCCACAGCGAAGCGGCGACCACGACCGGGTTGCCGTGCCGGTCCTCCAGCAGCGGCTCGTTGCTCCGCCGACCCAGCCACGCCAGCGTGTCGGCGTCCGCCTCCACCCAGCGGGCGTGCTTGTAGGGGAGCATCTGCAGGTGCACCTCGACGCTGTACTCGTTCTTGAGGCGCTCCTTGAGGACCTCGAACTGCAGCATGCCGACCGCGCCCAGCCAGGGGTCCTGCAGCCCGACGTCGGGCCGCGCGAACAGCTGGATGGCGCCCTCGTAGGAGAGCTGCTCCAGGCCTGCCTTGAGCTGCTTGCGCCGCATCGGGTCCTCGATCCGAACCTTGGCGAAGTGCTCCGGAGCGAACCGCGGGATGCCGCCGAAGCGGAGCTGGTCGCCGGCGCACAGGGTGTCGGCGAGGCGCAGGTTGCCGGGGTCGAACAGCCCGACGATATCGCCGGGCCAGGCCTCCTCCACGATCGACCGCTCCTGGGCCATGAACGTGTGCGGCTTGCGCAGCCGGATCGTCTCGCCGGTGCGGCCGATCACGACGTCCATGCCGCGCTCGAACTTGCCGCTGACGACGCGCATGAAGGCGATGCGGTCCCGGTGCCGGGGGTTCATGTTCGCCTGGATCTTGAAGACGAAGCCGGCGAACCGGTCGTCCGAGGGGTCGACCCCCTCCCCGTCCTCGGTGGTGCGGGGGGTCGGCGGCGGCGCGGTGTCGACGAGGAAGTCGACGAACGGGTCGAGGCCGAAGTTCGTGAGCGCCGAGCCCCAGAACACCGGCGTCAGCTCCCCCGCGATGAACTGGTCGAGGTCCCAGGCGTCGCCCGCGCCGTCGAGCAGCTCCAGCTCCTCGAGCAGCGTCTCCATCGTCATCGAGTCGACGAACTCCGCCGCCTCGTCCAGCGTGCAGGTCTTCGTCTGCGCGATCTCGGAGCCGTGCTTGCCGCCCTCGAACAGCGTCACCTCCTGGGTGCGCAGGTCGACCACTCCCCGGAAGTTCCGACCCATGCCGATCGGCCAGTTCATCGGGCAGCAGCGCAGCCCGCCGAGCTGGTTCATGACGTCGTCGAGGAGCTCCAGGGGCTCCAGGCCGTCGCGGTCCAGCTTGTTCATGAACGTCATCACCGGCAGCTTGCGCAGGCGGCAAACCTCGAACAGGCGCAGCGTCCGCCCCTCGACGCCCTTGGCGTGGTCGATGAGCATCACCGCCGAGTCGACGGCCGACAACGTGCGGTAGGTGTCCTCGGAGAAGTCGGCGTGGCCGGGCGTGTCGAGCAGGTTCAGGGCCCGGCCCTGGTACTCGAACTGCAGGACGGAGGACGTGATGGAGATGCCGCGCGTCTTCTCCATCTCCATCCAGTCGGACAGCGCGTGGCGGCCGGACTTGCGGGCGCGCACCGAGCCGGCGAGGTTGATCGCGCCGCCGTACAGCAGCAGCTTCTCGGTCAGCGTCGTCTTGCCGGCGTCCGGGTGGGAGATGATCGCGAAGGTGCGGCGCCGGGCGGCTTCGTCGGTGAGGCGGGACATGGCCGGCGCGATGTAGCACATCCGCCTGGAGCGCGGTCCGGCGGTCTACTTCTCGGGCTCCGAGGCGCACCGGAACCCGACGTCAGCGGCCCAGTGGTCCATCTCGACGCCCAGGCGGGCGGCGCTGCGCAGCTCGTTGTCGTCGGTCGAGAACGCGCCCCCCTTGATGACCTTGAGCACCGAGCTCCCCGGCGGCGGCAGGCCGCCGCTGCCGGCCCGGCGGTGCGGCTCGTAGTCGCTCGCCGTCAGCTCCCAGAGGTTGCCCGCCAGGTCGAGCGGCACCCTCGTCTCCTCGACGACCCCCGAAGCCGGGCGGGCGTGAGGGATCTGCCCCGCGGTGCCGCAGCGCGCGTCCTCGGCGCCTGCGTACCAGGCCTTGCCGCAGTCGGGAGCGGCGTCGCCCCAGGGGTACAGACCGCCGAAGTGCCGGGCCGCCGCTTCCCACTCGTTCTCCGACGGCAGCCGCTTGCCGGCCCAGCCACAGTAGGTGTTCGCCTGCAGCCAGGTGACCCCCGCGACCGCCTCGTTGGGGTCCTGCTGGCGCCGCTGCAGCCGCGTGCCGACCGGCGAGCAGCTGCCCGCGTCGACGCAGCCCTGGTACTCGCCGACCGTGACCTCGGCCTTGTCCAGGAAGAACCGCGGGTGGCGCCAGGTGCTGCCCGGCCCCTCGTCCGCCGCCCCGTCGGGGTCGCCCAGGGCCGCGGTCGCCTCCGGGACCTCCACCATGCCGTCGGGCACGTCCGGGAGCAGCCCGATGCCGAACCAGATCAACACCCCGACGACCACCGCCCCGGCGGCCGCGGCGATGGCGATCTTCGTCTCCTTCGTCAGCTCCCGCTTCGGCGGGGGCGGGGGCGGCGGGCGAACCGAGCCGCCCTCGTCGTCCCACTCGGGCTCGAGGGCGGTGCCCGAGCGGCGGGAGCCGGGCGGCGGGTCCTTCGGGTTGACCCCGAGCTGGACCGCCATGAGCGCCCGCTTGAACTCCATCGCGGTCTTGAACCGCATGTTCGGGTGGGACGCCATGCCCTCCCGGATGACCGCGGACAGCGGGTCCTCGCCGGTCGCGTCCGCGAGCATGAAGCCGCCGCTCGCGTCGGCCTCGCCGTGCAGGGCCATGTCCAGGCTGGCCGCCAGCCCGAACAGGTCGCTGGACGGCGTGGAGTTCCCGGTGGTCTCCAGCTCCGGGGCGTCGTAGGGGTCGTTGAACATCGCCCGCGACTTGCGGCGGCGCTCGGTGCGGGCGGCGACGCCGATCCCCGTGAGGCGGGCGCCCCGGGACGTCAGGTGGATGTTTCCCGGCTGCACGTCTCCGTGCACGAGGCCGCGGTCGTGCAGCTCCTCGAGCGCCTCGCACAGCTCGACGCCGAGGGTGAGCACCTCTTCGGGCGGCAGCGGCGCCTCCCGGCCCCGCACCTTGAGCGACTTGCCTTCGAGCCACGGCTCGACCACGCAGATCGCGCCCTCGACGTCGAACGCCGCGACCACCGGGACGAGGGCGACGTTGCGGAGCATCCGGCAGTCGGCCTCGAGCTTGACCACCGACTCGGACACGCCGGGGGTCTCCGCGAGGCGCGGCTTGACCTGCCGGAACGCGACGATCGCGCCGTCGGCGATCCGCTCGGCGCGATAGACGCGGCCGGTGCGCCCGTCGCCGGCGATCTCCTCCAGCCGATAGCCGCGCAGCTCCATCAGGGGGCCCCCGGCTTCGGCTCGAGGAAGGGCGACGGCGACAGCGACAGCCCCTGGATCCGGGGCCGCTCCACCGTCCACTCGCCGACGCGCCCCCCCAGGCCACCCTTGACCCGTCCGATGACGTCGAGCCGCTGGCCCACCTCCACGTCGGGGCAGGCGTCGAGCTCGATGACGGCGGGCAGCTCCTCGCCGTCGCAGGCCCGGGCGAGCCGCATGTCGAAGCCGACGCGGAGCTCCTGCTCGACGGAGTGCGTGCACGCGAGGCCCTCGAGCTTCGCCGAGCAGCTCCCGCCCGCGAGGGACGTCGAGGCCGACTCGACCCGGAAGGCGAACTGGACGAGCGCGTCGAGGTGGCGCCACGGGTCGGTGCGCAGTTCACCGAGGACCTTGCTCATGCCGGTCGGGTCGAACGTCTCCTGCTCGGCCTGCTCCCGACCCTCGGGGTCGGGCGTGACGTGCACCTTGAACGAGCGGCGGGTCGCCGGGCGCTGACGTACCCCGAGGCCCGGGTCGACCACCGCGAGCAGGTCGACGTCGTTGTCGCCCTCGTTGAGCGAGACCACCACCTCGAAGGTGCCGCCCCGGCCCAGGTCCACGGGTCGTCCGCCGAGGTACAGCTTGGCCTCGGGCAGGGTGGAGCCGCGGATGGTGAGGTTGGAGCTCGTGGTGACGATCTCCGAGCCCCCCGGCTCGTCGATGTACAGGGGCGTGTCGGGCGCCTTGCTCGTGAACTGCAGCTCGACGCGGGCGGGGTGTCGACCCGCTCGGCGGGCCTCGACGACCACCTTGTTGGGTCCTGGATCGGCGCGCACGGTGTGCACGAACGAGCCGCCGTCTCGCGTGGGACGCACCGCCTCGCCGTCGACGAGGATCTCCGACCCCGCCTCGGCGCGGATGCGCAGCGGGAGGCTCGGCTCGTACCAGGGGTCCTGCCAGCCCTCGACCGACAGCTGCACCAGCGGCAGCGGGAGCACGACCCGGACCGGCCGGGCGACCACCCCACCGGCGCGGTTGACGACCTCGAGCGGGATGTCGGCGACCACGAGGGGCCGGGTCACCCCGGCGTCCTCCGGCAGCCCCTTCAGCGGCACGTCGAGCGCGGGCACCGTCACCTTGCCGTCGGTCAGCTCTCGATCGAACAGGCGGCCGGCGAAGCCATCGGGGAAGCTGCAGGTCAACTCGTACGACAGGGAGTCGACGTCGGGCCCTCCGAGCCGCTCGACGTCGCAACGCCGAGCGAACGCCTCGTCGCCCACGTAGAACCGGGCGACGAGCGGGCCGTCACCCCCGGTGCGCCGCCGCGTGTCGATCTCGATCTCGTTCCAGCCCGGCTGCAGGTCCGCCACCGGGATCTCCACCTGGCAGGTCCCCTCCTTCTCCGCGTCGCAGGAGACGCTGCCCAGGGCGGTGAAGGAGTTCTTGCCTTCGGTGGAGAACTCGAGGCGAACGACGCCGGCGTCGACCGCGGCCTCGGATTGCACGGAAGCGGGCCCGGCGGAGCATCCGCCGAGGGCCAGCGTCACGGCTAGCAGCAGAACTCCCCGCACCCGAGGGATCATCGCACGCCTGCGGCGCGGGATCGACTCGGCCCCCCAACGCTCGCGCTGGTACCCTCGGCGCTCCGGAGGAGTTCATGGAAGGCGAAGCCCCCCCGAGCCCCCAGGCGGCCGAACCGAGCCTGTGCGCTCTGCACCCCGCGACCCCCGCCGTCGGCACCTGCACCCATTGCGGCAACTTCGGCTGCGGGGAGTGCCTGGGCAAGCTCGACGGCCGCGTGATCTGCCGGACCTGCGTCACCCAGGGGCGCGTCGAGGGCGGCCTGACGCCCTGGGACCAGCGGGCCGAGCTCGGCTGGCCCGCGGCGATGTGGAAGACGATCGTCGAAGGCGGCACCCGCCCCAGCGACTTCTTCAGCCGCCTCGCCCCCACCGGGCGGACCGCCGGCGCCTTCGGTCTGCTGGTGCTCCTGCTCATCCCCGCCGGGATCAGCGGGGGCTTGAGCAACTACGCGATGAAGTTCTTCCTGATCGACTTCATGGAGGGCTTCATCCGGCAGGTCTACGGCCCGCCGGGGAACCCGCTGAGCGACATGATGGTCGCCGCGTACCAGCCGAGCTTGCTGGACGCCGCCCTCGCGATCTTCCTCACCCCCGGCCTGTGCGCGCTGTACGCCGCGATCACCGGGCTGGTCTGCCACCTCGGACTGATGTTGGTCGGCGGGGCGACCCGCGGCCTGGAGGCGACGATCAAGGTGACCGCCTACGCGTACGCGGCCTGCCTCTTCTGGATGGTGATCCCGATCGTCGGCGGCCTGGCCTGGCTCTGGATGCTCGTGGTCCTCGGGATGGGGCTCGCGGCGATGCACAAGACCGCCGGCTGGAAGGCCGCGTTCGCGGTCCTGTACGCCCCCTGCCTGGCGTGCGGGCTCTGCTTCGGCGGCGCCTTCGCGATGGGCTTCCTGGGCGCGATGCTGGCGGGCACCTGACCGCATGAGGCTCGAGTTCGACCGCACGGTCCCGGCGCCGGACCCCTGGCTCAAGGCCGTGCTGGTCGGCATCGGCGCGGCGGCGTTGATCGCGGCGCGGTTCATCCCGTTCCACGCGCTGCCCACGATGTGCGCGTTCAAGCTCGCGACGACGTGGCCGTGCCTCGCGTGCGGCATGACGCGGTCCTGGATCCACCTCGCCCACGGCCACCCGGTGGCCGCCATCGCCCAGAATCCGGCGGGCGCCGCCCTCGCCCTGATGACGGCGACGCTGCTGCTGTACACCGCGCTCCGGTCCTTCGCCGGCATGCCGGCGATCCGGCTGCGCACGAGCAAGCGCGAAGCGTGGACGCTGCGCGGGGGCGCGATCGCGGCGGTGACGGCGAACTGGATGTACGTCGGCCTGACCGGGGTGGCCTGAGCCATGGCGGAGACGGTCGGCGGCGCGGCGGCTCATTGCGCGACCCACCCGGACAAGGCGGCGCTCGGCGCGTGCCAGCATTGCGGCACGTTCTCGTGCGGGGACTGCCTGGGCATGCTCAACGGGCGGCGGATCTGCCGCACCTGCGTGCAGGAGCAGCGGGTCACGGTCTACGGGATCCCCTGGGAGCGCCGGAAGGAGCTGGGGATCTTCAAGGCGTGGGGGGCCACGGTGTGGGGCACCGTCTCCAACCCGGTCGGGTTCTACACGCGGACCAACCCGCAGGGACCGATCGGGGAGTCCATCCTCTTCGCGCTGTTCAGCACCGGCGTCCTGTTCAGCATGTGGATCGCGCTGATGTCCCTCATCGGGGCGCTGATCGCGCTGGTGATGATCGCCGAGGGAGCGATGGGCGCGGCCGAGATCGGGATGATCGCCATGATCCTCGGGATCTACGCGATCGGGTTCCCGCTCGTCACCATGATCTGGGGGATGATCCAGCCGCTGATCCACCACCTCGTGTTGCTGGTCATCGGGGGCGGCACCCAGGGGCTGCGCGCGACCTACCGCGCCGGCATGTACAGCTTCGGGATCGTCATCCTGCAGGGCATCCCGTGCCTCAACTACGTGACCTGGATCTGGGTCGCGATCGTCCAGGGCATCGGATACAGCTATGTGCACCGGACCGACGGTTGGCGCGGAGCGGCCGCGGTCGTGGTGCCGATCGTGATGTGCTGCGCCTGCTGCATGGCGTACTACGTGTTCCTCTTCGCCGCGATGGAGCTCTGAGGTGCCCGAACTGAGGGTCGTTCCCGGCGGCCAGTCCCAGCCCCGCCCCGACGTCTCGGTGGTGGTCCCCGCCCACGACGAGGAGCCGTCCCTGGCGGTGCTCGCGACCCGGGTGCGGGACGTGCTCGACCGGGAGGGGCTGAGCTTCGAGCTGATCATCGTCGACGACGGCAGCCGGGACGGCACGGCGGCCCTGCTCAGGAACCTCGCGGCTGACGACCCCCGCAACCGCGCCCGCATCCTGCGACACCGGCACGGCAAGTCGGCCGCCCTGGGGACGGGGCTGCAGGCGGCCCGGGGCCGACTCGTCGTCACGATGGACGCCGACCTGCAGGACCTGCCGGAGGAGCTGCTCGTGATGCTGGAGCCGATCCGCTCCGGTCGGGCCGACGTCGTCCAGGCGTGGCGCAAGGACCGGCACGACGCGGCTCACAAGGTGGTCGCCAGCCGTGTCTTCAACACGATGTGCTCGTTGGCGTCCGGCTTCGTGCTCCACGACGTCAACTGCGGCTTCAAGGCGATGACGGCCGAGGCCGCCGCCACCCTGCAGCTCGGAGACGACACCCACCGGTTCATCCCGGTGATGCTGCACCGGCGGGGCTTCCGCATCGTCGAGGTCCAGGTCCACCACGCCCGGCGGGCGTTCGGCCGGAGCAAGTACGGGCCGATGCGATACGCGCGGGGGCTGCGCCTGCTGGTCGAGGTCGTGCTCCGCGACCGGCGGCCGCCCCCCCGCTCGGTCGACCTCGCCGAGGCGCTGGACCCCATCGCGGAGACCGCCGACCCTGCGCCCGTCGCCGCGGCGGACCGCGCGTGAGGCCCGCACCGCTCGTCGCCCTGCTGACGCTGCTGCTCGGCTGCCCCGAGCAGCAGCCCGAGCCCGAGCCCGAGCCGACCCCGGAGCCGACGCCCGATCCTGGCCCCGACTGCGCCGACCGGCTCGGCCTGGCCGAGGAGTGCCCCGCGCTGGACTGCGCCGAGGTGCTCGAGGGCGACACGACGGCGGAGGACGGCGACTACTGGATCGACGCCGGCTCGCTGGACGAGGTGATGGTCGTCTCCTGCGACATGAGCACCGACGACGGCGGCTGGATCCAGCTCGCGGTCCTGGACAGCGAAGGGGTCACGGTCGCCACCCGCTCGGACGACAACCCCTGGAACAAGTGCGCCGACGACGGCACGCTGCACTTCCTGGCCGCCCCGGACGAGGACGAGGTGACGCCCGACTTCTCGGGCAGCGCCTTCTTCGAGGCGGAGCCGTCGTACGGCCACCCCGACGGCGGCGACCCCTACACCGCGCGCCAGCTGTCGGCGCTCCGGGCCCACGTCGGTGAGCTTCACACCAGCGGCCGGATGGTGGCGATGGTCGGGGACGACGACGGCGGCGACGTCCAGGGGGGCGGCGGCGGAGGCCTGGAGGTCTACGCCCTGACCGCGGACGGTGACTGGTTCCTCCTCACCCCCGGCAGCGGCGGCGACTGCGGCGGCGCGGACGGCTGGCCCTCGTCGGGCAGCCAGAGCAGCTGGTACCTGTGGTCCACCGACGCCGCGATCTCGCAGGTCGACGGCGACGTCGGCGACCCCGAGCCGGAGCTCGGCGGCCTCCCCGCCGGCGCGGTCCTCCCCGTGGCGGTCGAGCTCGGCGTGTTCACCGGCGGTGGCGTCGCCTGGGGGTACAGCGTCCCCGTGATCCGGGTGCGGTAGGGACGAAGTTGGCGGTGACGTTCCTCAGGAGGCTCGGGCCCCGCTAGTGTGACGGTCCGGCACATTCGGCCGGAGGGGGAGCCCTGCTTCTGTGAGATCGATCGCCCTCGCTCTGCTGCTGCCGATCATCCCGACGAGCGCCGCAGCCGCGGAACCGGATGTGCTGCTGGTCGCGCCGTCCAGCGACGTCGGCGAAGAGGCGGCTCGCTCGCTGCTGCGCGACGAGGCGGCCCGCCAGGTCGTCGAGTTCCCGGCGGACCGGGTGCTCTCGGACGCCTGGGTGCTCGGCGCCGAGCTGCTCGACTCCTGCCCGATCCCGTCGGTGACGGCGGAGGAGGTCACGACCACGCTGGAGCAGGTCCGTGACCACATCGACAACTTCGAGATCGAGCAGGGCCGCGCGCTGCTCACCGGCCTTCGGCCCCGCCTGGGCTGCCTGGAGAGCCCCGCGGACACCTCGAACCTCTGGACGCTCTACTTCCTGGAGGCGGTCGCCGCCTTCTACGAAGAGGACCTCGAGGGCGCGCCCGCCGCGCTCGAGCGAGCGCTCGCGGTCCGCCCCGGCCAGGCCTTCGACGAGTCCTACCCGCCGGCGCTGCGGGACCTGTACAACGAGGCCCAGGCGAGGGTCCGTGAGCCGGGCTGGGCGACGCTCCTGGCGCCGACCGACGAGGGCGCCGTCACCCTCGTCGACGGGGCGGTGGTGCCGGCGGCCGGGCTGACGCTGATCGGCGGCATCCACCTGCTCCAGGTGCGCGGCGCCGACGGGGTGCTCCGCGGGGGCCGGCTGCAGGTCCAGGGCGGCGACACGGTCGTCGTCTCCCCTCCCCCCTCGCTGTCCGCGCTGATCAGCCCCCTGCCCGCGTCCGAGCAGGAGCAGCTCGCGGCGTGGCTGTGGGCCAGCGTCGCGGGCGGCGGGGAAGGCGACGCCTGGCTGGTCGACGACGACGCGCGGGTCACGGCCCTCGGCGGCAAGGCGCCGGAGCAGGCGGTCACGGCGACGGGGCGCTCCCGGGCCGGCCAGCCGAGCGTTCAGCTGGCCGTCGGCGCGGGCTACCAGCGGCTCGGCCGGTGGGACTACCTGGCGCTCGACGTCGACGTGACGATCCGCCTCGTCGGACCGCTGCGGCTCGGCGTCTTCGCGCTACCCTCGGTCGGCCAGACCCGGACCAGCCTGCTCGACGAGACCGAGCGGCACACCCCGGTCCTCCCGATGTTCGGCGTCGGCGCCGTGGTCCGCGTCCCCGGACCGGTCCAGCCCGTGTTCGGCGCCTACTTCCAGGCGGGGCCGGACGCGAACCAGGCCGGGGACGAGGCGTTTCGGCTGCTCGCCGGGGTCGCCGGGCTCGCCGGGGTGCAGATCCCGCTGGGGCGCACCCCGCTGTCGCTCCAGCCCGTGGTTCACGGCGGCTTCGCGGGCTCCTACGGGGTGCTCCGCGGCATGCTGACCCTCGCAGTCTCGCTGTAGATGGCATGAAGGGCACACAGAACAAGGTGTTCCGAACCGGTGGCCGGGTCGGCGCCTACGAGCTGGTCCGCCGCCTCACCCAGGAGGACGGCGTGCAGACGTGGGAGGGCTTCGGGCCGCTGCTCCGCGGCGGGAAGGGGCCCGTGCTGGTGAGCGTCAGCGCGCCCGACTCCAGCCTCGTCACCCTCGGCCGCAGGCTCCAGGGGCTCGACCACGACAACCTGGTCCGGGTCCTGTCCGTCGGCACCGTGGGCGGCGCCGGGGTGGTGGTGCGGGAGCGCCCCAAGGCGTGGACGGCGAGGCGGGTCTGGGAGGAGCTGGTGAGTCGGGGGCGGGGCATGGCCCCGCGCGCGGTGGTCGAGTTCGGCGTCGGAGCGGCGCGCGGCCTGGACGCCGCGCTCGAACGCGGCCTCGCGCACGGCCTGCTCGGGCCCGACGACGTGCTCGTCGGCTGGGACGGCGCGGTGAAGGTCTCCGGCTTCGCGACGCCCGATCCCGACCACAACCGCCTGGACCACGCCGCCCTCGCGCGCATGCTCGCCGACCTCCTCCAGGGAGCGCAGACCGACGGACGTCCGGGGGCCCGACTGGCTGGCCTGAGCGAGCTCATCGACGGCGTGCTCGCCCAGCCGAGCTCAGGCGTCAGGCGCTTCGGGCCCCTCGTCGACGCGCTGGAGGGGCTGCTCCTGCGGGCGCCCCCGGCCGGGTCGCTCCGCGACGAGATCGACCGCCTGAGGCGGCGTCGCAAGACCCCTCGGACGAGCTCCGCCGATCGGTTCGCGGGCGTCCCCGAGCCGCCGTCCAGCAAGACCCAGGACTGGACCGGCATCCCCGAGCCGCCCTCCAGCAAGACCCAGGACTGGACCGGCATCCCCGAGCCGCCCTCCAGCAGGACCCAGGACTGGACCGGCATCCCCGAGCCGCCGTCGAGCCGCACGGTCGACTGGACGCACTCGCCCGGCGACGACGAAGGCTGATCGCGCGATCGCTCAGCGGGCGGAACCCTCGAAGACCTGGCTTTCTCGGTGCTCCACGGCGCGACCGAGGACCGCCTCGGCGAGGAGGTCACGATCCTCGGGGACGTCGACGGCGACGGCTTCGACGACGCGCTCGTCGGCGAGCCCTTCGCCGAAGACCAGGACGGCTACGTCTACCTGTTCGAAGGGCCGCTCGCCGCGAGCCTGGCCACCACCGACGCCCACGCCCGCTTCACCAGCGACTCGGCCGGCCCGGGCATCGGCTACGCCCACTGGGGCGCCGACGTCAACGACGACGGCCTCGCGGACGCGGTGCTGTTCCAGCAGAGCGACGCCGCCAACGACAGCGGCATCCACGTCTTCTACGGCCCCATCGCGGCCGGCGACCACGCGGTCGCCGACGCCGACCTGCACCTGACAGGCCGGGACCTCGGCGACACGTTCGGGGACGACTTCTCCGTCGGCGACGTCAACGGCGACGCGGTCCCCGACATCCTGATCGGCGCCGGCAACGACGACGTCGCTTCCTTCGTCAACGCCGGCGCCGCCTACCTCTTCTACGGCCCCGTCGTGTCCGACATGACGGGCGCGGACGCCGACCTCATCCTCAACGGCACCGGCACCGCGTTCCAGGCCGGCCGGATGGTGGTCGCCGAGATGGACGTCAACGGCGACGGCCGAAGCGACATAATCGTCAGCGAGGACCAGAACGACACCAACGGCTTCGGCGCCGGCGTGGTCTACGTGTTCTTCGGCGAGGGGCTGTAGCCCGGGCGAGCGTCACGGAAACGCGTAGACGATCTCCCACCAGACGCAGGCCCCCTCCGTCTCGACGGTGTAGGTGACCGTGTAGAAGCCGGGATAGTCGGATGATGGGTTGGTCCAGCTGAAGCTGTCGATGCTGAGCAGGCTGCTCATCGCCGCGTCCGAGAACGCAGACAGGTCTCCACCCACCGACCCGCTGGGCGCCACCGTGAACGTCCACTCGTCGTCGGCGCCGAAGCAGGCGATGCCGGTCGCGGTGTCGTCGGAGTCCAGGCCCGTGAACGACTCTGCGCCTGGCTCGGAGACGCAGCCGACGGCGTTGTAGCAACCGCCGTCGGCGCAATCGAGGCTCGCGTCGCAGTCGTTGTCGAGCCCATCCTGGCAGGACACCAGGATCTCCGCGTTGCCGGGGAAGACGTCGGCGTCGCCGTCGTCGCAGTCGTTGCACACGCCGACGAGGTCGCCGTCACCGTCGGGGTCCTCGTCGCCGTTGCCGCTGCAGTTGTTGTCGACGCCGTCGCAGGTGATCTCGAGGGCATCCGGGTAGACGTTCGGGTCGGTGTCGTCGCAGTCGAAGGGGACCCCGTCCAGGTCGTCCGCGGCGAAGCCCGGCGGCGGCTGGAGGGAGCCATCGCCGTCGGCGTCGATGTCGACCGTGTCGCAGATGCCGTCACCGTCGGCGTCCCCCTGGTCGTCCAGGATCGCCGGATCGAAGGGGTCGCAGTCGCCGCACCCGACCCCGTCTCCGTCGACGTCAGCGACGTCGTCGATCACCCCGCTGCAGTTGTTGTCGATCCCATCGCACACCTCCAGGGCGGCGGGGGAGACGTACGGGTCGGTCGGCGCGCACTCGGACGCGTCCGGCACGTTGTCGTTGTCGTCGTCGGTGTCGACTTCGTCGGGGTAGCCGTCGCCGTCGGTGTCCGTGCAGCTCAGCTCTTCGTCGATCAGCCCGTCGCAGTCGTTGTCCTCGGCGTCGCACAGCTCCGTCCCGCCCGGCAACGTCGCGGCGTTCGTGTCATCGCAGTCGCCGCCGCAGGCGGTCTCCCCGTCGCCGTCCTCGTCCGTGTTCTCGTCCGAGCTCGAGCCGTCGCAGTCGTCGTCCTCGCCGTTGCAGGACTCCGGGGCTTCCGGTGAGACCTCCGGGTCCTCGTCGTCGCAGTCCCCCTGGCCCACTCCGACACCGTCGCCGTCGCCGTCCACCGGCGAGATCACATGCATAATCCCCATGTCCTCGTGATTGAGGATGTGGCAATGCAGGACGTAGTCCCCCTCGAAGGAGCGGTACCGCACCCTGGGGCGCAGCTCGCCGGGCACCTCGGGTACGAACGGGGTGACCTGGGGATCCTGCCCGGGCACGTACTGGCGGTGGAGCACCGAGCCGTCCCCGGGGAAGACGGTGATGATCCCGGGATCGGGGCTCGGCGGCTCGATCCACGTCTCGAACAGCTGCGGCTCGCCCACCTGGACGAGCGGCTGGAACGGGTTGGTGTGGATGTGGAACGGGTGGCCAATCGCGGGGTCGGCGGTGGGGGTGACGAACGCCGGCTGGGGCGCCGCGGGGTCGACCGGGACCAGGTAGGAGGGCACGAAGGTCGGCTCCAGGCCGGGCCCCTGGGGCACGATCTCCAGGCCCTTGAGATCGCCCCCCTTCGTCGTGAGCGCGGTCGGCGGACCGGACGGGTCGGGGGAGGCCATCTCCGTGCCGAACAGCCCACCGGGGATGTCGATGACCCCGTCGCCGTCCTGGTCGGCCCACGCCAGGGCGGTCGACGGCCCGTCGCCTCGCCCCGAGGCGCCCTGGGACCAGACCACGAGGCCGTCGCGCAGGGGGACCGGGCCGCCGTCGAACAGGCCGTTGGCTTCGGTGCCGGCGATGGCCTCGACGCCGGCGGTGTCGCTCCACCGGTAGACGGCGCTGTCGCCGGTCCCGGCGTGCCCCGTGAAGTGCACCAGGGTGCTCCCCGTCCCGTCGCCGCGGAAGATCCGGGGGCCGCCCGCGAGCCCGTCGGGGCCGAGGTCGATCGGGGTGTCGATTTCGCCGGTGGCCAGGTCGAGCCGACGGATCACGCTGCCACCCGAGGCCCGCTCGGACGTGAAGAACACCTCGGAGCCATCTACCGCCGACATCGGATGCAGGTTGTGCAGCCAGTCCCCGCCGCCGGTGTCGTCGGTGCGCTGCAGCGGCTCGTCGCCGCCGGGCGCCAGGGAGAACAGCTCCGAGCCGCCGCCGTCCGTCACCTCGGTGAACCAGATCGTGCCATCGGGGGCCTCGGTGGGGTGCTCCTGGACGCCGGGCCGCGCCAGGACCCGCTCCACCTCGCCGCCCTCGAAGCGGAAGATGTCGTAGTCGAGCATCCCCGGCGCGGACAACCGACTGTCGACGTACAGGAACGCCAGCCCGTCACCCGCGGAGTCATCGTCGTCCGCAGCGTCGTCGTCGTCGGTCGCGTCGTCGTCATCGGTCGCGTCGTCGTCGTCGGTCGCGTCGTCGTCGCCGCACTCGGGCTGGGCGGAGCAGTAGACGTCAGCGCAGTCGATGTCGCCGTCGCCGTCGTTGTCCTCGCCGTCGCCGCAGACCTCCTGGGGGCAGCCGGACGCGACGAGGGCGATGCAGGACAGCAGGGTGATCGAGGCCAGGCGGAATCTCATGTGACGCTCCGTTTGCGGATACGAAGGTCGATTATGGCAGCGTCAGGGTCCGCCCTTCGACCTGGATCGCGCACACCTCCGGCGCAGGCGCCGGGACCATCAACGAACCGCCGTCGAGGTGGTCGAACGGGACCAGCCAGCCATCGACGACGTCGAGCACGCGGCCCCGTGCGTCGAGCAGGCGCACGGCGCGGAGCTCTCCCTCGGGCTCGAAGCGGCGGTCGCGCACGCCCAGGGACCGCAGCCCCGACGGCTTCACCACCACGCTCAGCCACGGCTCTGCCGGCGCGCGCAGCCCGAAGTCGTCGCGCAGCCCCTCGACGGCCACGGCGCGCCGATGAAAGGCGGACCAGTTGTGGTCGCTGACCCAGCGGGGCCGGCAGTAACCCATCAGGTCGGCGTGCTCCTCGGGGTCGACCAGGTCACCGGTCTCGGCGTCCCAACCCCAGACCCCGATGGAGCCGCCGTCGTGGGGGTAGGCGTTGTCGACGCCGCCGTCGGTGCCGCACGGGGCGTGGGCCCGGTCGTGGTTGTGGCCCAGCTCGTGGGCCATCACCTCGGCGGTCTCCTCGCCGGGGTAGCCCAGGCCGATGCCGACCCGCAGCGCGGCGTTGTTGATGTTGCCGACGCGGTACGCGAGCCCGGCGGTGCAGCCGGTGTTGCAGAACTGGGCGAAGGTCTCCCGCGGCGTGACCATCGCGAACAGGTAGGTGTCCCACGGCACGCCCAGCTCGCCGCGCAGGTCGCGCAGCTCGGAGAGCACGTCCCCCATGCCCTCGCCGTCGGGGTTGAAGACCACCTCCGTCGGCATCACGTCGAGCACCGTCAGCTCGAGCTCGCGCACGGGGTAGAGCGTGAAGAGCCATCGCTCGAGCAGCGCGATCTGCTCGGGGCTGACGTCGGGCTCGCGGCCCGAGCCGTCGGCGTCGTAGCGCAGCGGCAGCAGGTGCACGCGGAGCGCGCCGCCCCAGTCCGTCACCTCCAGAGGCGCGGTGCCCTCCGTCGGCCAGAGAGCCGGCTCGCCGGCATCGTCGTCCTCGTCCGGCTGCCCCGGCTCCACCTCGGTGATCGCCACCGACCAGCGGGCGCCGACGGTCACCGACTCGGCGGGCAGCTCGAAGTCGAACGTGGTGTCCAGGTCCCCGGGCTCGGAGTCCCCGTCGATGTCCTCGATCTCCTCGAACGCCTCGGTGGCGCCGCCCGCCTGTTCCAGGACGAGCTCGGCGCGCACCTCCCGGTCGATCCACAGGAAGTCGGTCTCCACGTAGACGCGCAGCAGCGCCGCGCGGCCGGCGATCACGGGGCCGGCGAGCTCCTCGACGCGACCGTCGGCGTCCACGAGCGGGATCTCGACCGACTGGTTGACGGTCACCCCGCTGATCACGAGGTCCGTGACGGGCAGGACGACGGGCTCGGGGGTCGGCGGCTCGGGCTCCGGCTCCGGCTCCGGGCATCCGAGCAGCAGCGCGATCCCGACGATGGAGAGGGCTGTCCGCATCAACCGGAACGGTACCAGATGGCCAGCGCGTCCATCGTCCAGGCGACCCCGACGTGGATGACCACCCCGAAGACGACGGACTTCGTGCGGAGCGCGACGATGCCCAGGAAGATCCCCGCGACGATCGACGCCAGCGCCTCCAGCTCCGGCTTGCTGAAGTGCAGCGCGAGGTACGGCAGGACCATCGCGGGGATGCACCACGGCCCGAGCACCCGGAAGGCGGCGAACAACAGGAAGCCCCGGAAGAAGAACTCCAGCCCCGCGAACTGCGCGGCGTAGCTCAGCTCCCACGCGGCGGTGCGGCCCAGGTGCTGGCCGGCGCGGCGGTAGAAGGGGTAGGCGTCCTGGAACGCCTCGCTCGGCGCCACGAGGAACACCCACGGGAGCACCAGCGCGAAGCCGACGACGTAGATCCAGGCGTGCTTGAACGTGCCCTCGAACCGGACCCCGAGGTCGCGGAGCGACAGGCCCATCACGTAGCGGGCGTACAGCGCCGGGGGGGCGACGTAGACGACGGCGAGGAACCAGGCCCAGTACACGTGGCGGTAGAAGCGCCGCTGGGGGCCGGAGGTCCAGTCGTCGGGGAGGAGCCGCCAGGTCGGCTTCATGAGGTCCTGGGTCGCCCACAGCGTGAGCAGGGCGACGAGGTACATGCCCGCGACCTTCGCCCGGTCCGACCCCGACGGCGGACCGAGCGCTTCGTGTTCGTCCTCGAGCGCCGTCCACTGGGCGAGCACGAAACGCCAGAGGCGGTGCATCATGGTGGCGGAGCTTAGCGGCGCAGATGCCCCCGGTGGGTGAGGCGGCCGATCCGGAGGAGCCATGCGAGGACTGATCTGCCTGTTGGGCCTGCTGCTGGTCGCCTGTCCCACGGTCGACGACGACGACGACGCGGTGACGGACGACGACGACGCGGCGGACGACGACGACGCCGACGACGCCGACGACGCGACGGACGACGACGACGCCACCGACGACGACGACGCGGCGGACGACGACGACGCCACCGACGACGACGACGCGACGGACGACGACGACAGCGCGGACGACGGTTCCTGGTTCTCGATGAACTACAGCACCGACACGGGCAGCGACTCGGTCTCCTGGACCTCTGCGGACGGGGCGGTCTTCGACTGCGACGAGATGCTCGCGAAGGACTTCGGGCTGATGCTGTTCGCCCCGGTCTTCTTCGATCCGTACTGGGACGGCGAGTTCGTCCGGATCTGGATCTGCGGCGGCCTCAGCACCGACACGTACTCCCCGGGCGAGCCCGGCTTCGAGTGCGAGAACGGCCCGGGCATCATCGCGGAGTTCGAGATGAGCGTCGGCGCCACCTCCGCGGCCATGCCGTGGGCCTCCACCGCCCCCTGCGAGATCGTGACCAACCGGGACGGCGACTGGTTCACGGGCACCTTCTCCTGCACGCTCAACGAGACGGTCTCCGACTCGCCCGACGTGCTCCTCAGCGGGGGGAGCTTCGGCTGCCCGGTGGAGACCTGGGAGTAGGCTTGGCCGCCGAAGGCTCGACCGGCTCCCGCGCCGCCCGGCTGCTCCAGGCGCTCCTCCCGTGGGCGATCTCCCTGGGCATCCTCGCCTTCGTGCTCGGCAGCCAGGACCTCGACGCCCTGGGGGAGGCGCTCGCCCGCGGTCGGTGGCTGCCGTTCCTGGGCGCGCTCGCGTCGTTCCTGATCGTTGGTCTGCTGATCGACACCGCGTTCTTCACGGTGATGTTCCGCTGGCTGGAGGGCGTCGGGAGCTTCCGCGAGCTGCTCCGGGCGCGGGCGGCGAGCGAGATGCTGATGCTGATCAACTTCGTCGCCGGGTTCGGCGGGCTCGCGGTCTACGTGCGCCGACGCTACGGCCTGTCCTGGAAGACCGCGACCGGGGCGATGCTGGTGGAGATGCTCCACGACCTCGCGGCGTTGGGCACGCTGGCCCTCATCGGCACGTCGGTGGTGCCCCGAGACGCGATGCCCCCCGAGGCCGCGGGCGCCCTGGACGGAGTGCGCTGGTTCGCCATCGGCAGCCTGAGCTTCTACGGGCTCTGCGTCGTCGCGGCGCTGCTCTGGAGGCGCCTCCCGCGCCGCTTCCAGTACGGCTCCGTCCTGCAGATCTTCCTGCGGATCGAGCCCCACTGGTTCGTCATCTTCTGGGCGATGCGCTGCTGCAAGGCGTGCGCGATCGGGCTGTTCGCCGCCGCCGGGCTCGCCTGCTTCGGGCTCGGCGTCCCCATCCTCACCGCGATGGGCTTCACCCAGATCGTGATGCTCGTGCGATCGCTGCCCGTCTCCGCGTTCGGGGTCGGCGTCGACCAGCTCACCATCCCCGCCCTCTTCGGCCCCTGGGACTCCGCCGCCCAGCCGGGCCAGGTGATGGCCTTCGCCGTCGTGTTCACCGGCGCCCTGCTCGTCGGCCGCGCCCTGGTGGGGCTGCCGTTCATCCAGGGGATCACCCGGGAGATCCGCGCGGGCGCCGACCGGGTCGAGTCGCCGTAGCCGAGCCCGAACGACCCGCAATCAGGGCTCCTCGGACCGACCCTCCTCCAGCTCCCGCACCAACCGGAACCCGAAGCTGGAGCCTACGTAGGTGGGGATGTAGCCGGTCCGGTGGGCGCCCCGGCAGTAGGCCGCCTCGGAGTCCCACGACCCGCCCCGCACCGGCCGACGCGCCGAGTCCCCGAGGTAGCTGCGCTCACGGCACCAGTCGCGGATCCCGCCGGCCAGGTCTCGCACCCCGTAGACCGATCGATCCGAGTCGAACATCCCCACCGGCCGGGGCTGGGGCCGCCCCGGGAAGCTCGTCCGCATGGCACACAGCGAGGGGTCGAGCTCGTCGCCCCAGGGGAAGATCCGACCGTCGACGCCGCGCGCCGCCTTCTCCCACTGGGCCTCGGTAGGCAGCTGCCAGGTCACGCCGTCCCGCTCCGAGCGCCACGCCACGTAGGCCTTGGCGTCGTGCCAGGAGATGCCCATGACCGGCCAGTTCTCGTCCCAGGGGTCGCCGTCCCGGTCCCGCTCGGGCACCACGAACGGCCCCCCCGCAGCGGGTCGCTCCCAGTACTGGCCACCGGACTCGTGCACGCCCATGTCCTGCCGCGGCGAGCGCCGCCAGGCCGCCTCCGGATCACTCGCCGCCAGCGAGTTGATGAACTCGCAGTACTCGCCCATCGTCACCGGGAGCGCCGAGATCTCGAAGGCGTCGACCCACCGCTCCTCCCGGGGCGCCGCGTCCTGGGCCTTGGGGTCGCCGCCAAGCAGGAACGCCCCCGCCGGCACGTAGACGAACCCCTCGGCCGCAGGACGGGCGGGCGCCAGGCCGACCGGGCGCACCCCGGACGTCCAGTGCCCGCCGCGCCCGATGAACACCGGGTAGGTCGTGTCCGCGTGCTCGGGGTGCTTCAGCGTGAGCACGTAGGAGCCCATCTCCAGGGGCACCTCGTGCAGCGGGGTGACGCCCAGGGGGGTCGGCTCCCCGAGGCTCCACGGCAGGGTCTCCCGGTCCACTCGGCGGCAGACCACCTCCGCCCCCGGCGGGTCGGTCTGGAGGGTCAGCGCGCCGGTGCCGACCCGGACCCGCGTCAGGAAGCCATCGTCGTACTCGGCCACCCGCTCCGCCAGGTAGCGCTGGCGAACGACGTCTCCCGCCTCCTCAGCCTCCAGGAAGCGCGTCCAGTAGGCCATCGCGAGGAAGGCGCGGGCGTCCCGGTTATCGGGGTCCTGGGACAGAGCCCGCTCGGCCGAGCCGACGGACCGGGCGAACAGCGCGGCCCGATCCGGCTCGATGTGGGTGAGCTCCTGGCGCACGGCCAGGAGCAGCCTCTTCTCCGAGAGAGGGGCCCACGGCTCGGTGCTCGCGGCCAGCTTGCGCTCCCGCTCCATCAGGACGCCGCGGTGCGCCTCGAGCTGCGCGTGCTTCATCCAGAGCTCGGCCGCTTCGTCCAGGTGCTCCAACGCGCGCTGCCGCTGCCGCGAGCCGTCCAGGAACCGCTCCACGTCCATCGCGAGGAGGTCCGCGCCGGCGTGTCGATCGCTCGGCTCCCGGGCCAGGGCCTGGAGGCAGATCAGGGCGACCTCCTCGGGGATCCGGGCCTCCGGCGCGCGCTCCCGAGGGTCGGCGATGTCTTCGACCACCACGCTCTCGAGCCGTCGGGTCGGCGTCCGACCCCCGTACGCGGGGCGCAGCGTGAGCATCTCGTACAGCAGCACGCCGAGGCTCCAGACGTCCGCCCGCAGGTCGACGTCATCGTCCGGCGCGATCACCTGCTCGGGGCTGATGTAGCCCGGCGTGCCGACGATGCCGCGGCCCGGATCGCTCTTGCGCCCCAGCGCGTCGTCGACGCGGTGGGCGACCCCCCAGTCGAGCAGCTGGACCTCGCCGAACGAGCCGAGCATCACGTTGCCGGGCTTGATGTCCCGGTGCACCACCCCCAGCCGGTGGGCGTAGGCGACGGCGTTGCACAGGGAGACGAAGGCGCCGAGCAGGCGGTGGCGACTCCAGTGGGCGCGCAGCACGGTGTCACCGGCGCGGAGGCCCTTGAGCACCGATCCGAGGGACTGTCCCCCGACCCTGCGCATCACGAAGAAGACCTCGCCGTTCTCTCCCTCCCCGATCTCGTACACCGGGACGATGTTCGGGTGCTCGAGCTGGGCGGCGATCCGCGCCTCCTCCAGCGCCAGCTGGAACGCGCCCCCCGACGACCGGCCTCCGGGGTCGAACAGCTTGATCGCGACGGCGCGGTCCAGGTCGGGGTCGTAGCCCTCGAGCACCTGTCCCATGCCGCCGACGCCCAGCAGGCCGGTGACCTCGAAGCGCCCCAGCCGACTCGGCCGGGGCCGGCTGGCCGGGTGGCTCAGCCGGCCCCGGACCGTGCGGGCGCTGCCGGGACGGGTCGGTGGCTCCAGGTGATCCGCTGGCGTCGTCATCGCGCGCACCTCCCTCATGGTCATCGCGCTTCCGGTCACTCCGGCGTCTCGAAGACCCACACCCACAGGGGCACCCAGTGGTCGTCGCCGGTGGCGCCGTCGACCGTCTCGACCTTGATCGTCAGGCCCTGGTCCTCGCCCGCCGGCAGGCCGCCGCCGCCCCTCAGAAACTCGGTGCCGTCCGCGCCGCCGGCGGGATCGTCGAGCTGGTCGAGCTGCGCACCGTCCGGTCCGAAGATCGTGAACCGGGCGTTGGCGTCGCTGCCCGGGATGCCGATCGCGCCGGCGATGGAGATGGAGCAGTCATCGCAGGCGGTCCAGAAGTGGCTCCAGCTCACGGGGTGCTCGTCCTCGAACGTGAACAGGAAGAAGCGCAGCTCGCCCGCGTCGAACTCACGGCTGCTCGGGTTCTCCTCGGTGCTGGTGCCGGGGGCGTCGGCGAAGGTCTGCAGGGTCAGCTCGTAGCCCCAGTCCTCGTCGTCGGGCGCGATGACCTCGATGCCCCAGTCGCCGCCGTCCCGTACGACCGCGGCGAGCCGGGTCTGGTGGCTGGTCTCGTAGAACCAGGTCGGCGTGCCGGCGGACCAGGCGTGCACTTCGCCGCCGGGGGTGCAGACGCGCACCAGGGGTGCCTCGCCCACGTCCTCACTCGTCGCTCCGTCGACGTCCAGGCGGAGGAAGAGGCCAGTGTCGTCGTCCACCGGGAGTCGGTAGAAGTCCCGCTGACCCCCGACGAGGGTGCCGACCGTGCTGTCGGCGCCGAGCTCGAGCGGGTCGTCGGGGACCTCGCAGGGCTCCGGGTCGGAGACCGCGTCGTCGTCATCGGCCGCGTCATCGTCGTCAGCCGCCGCGTCGTCGTCGTCAGCCGCCACGTCGTCGTCGTCGACCGCGGGCGGGCAGGCGGTCAGCGAGAGCAGGGCGGCGAGGGTCGGGATCAGGGTCGGGCGTCGGCTCATGGTCGGTCCTCTTCGGTTCGGTTCTGACCACCAAGCTAGGGAGCCGGGCCCGGGTTGCGGCCAACGTCGAACAATTGCCACAAGGTTGTGTGGACGGACGTCTACAAACGCGCGGTTCGTGCGGTCCTGGGCGAGGATGGCGCGATGCCCAGCCTCCTGTTCCGGATGCCGGACTCCCACCCGCAGCCGGCCTGGACCGAGCGGGAGTGGGACGCGGTGCACGAACACTCCCGGACCGCCGGGGCGGCCCTGATGCGCGTGATCCTCGGCGTCGCGGCCTGCGTGGACGTGCTGCTGTGGTTCCTCGACTGGAACGACGGGGGCGTCAGCCGAACGGCCACGACGACCCATGGCGCGCTCCTCCTGCTCACGCTGGGCTTCCTCCGAGGCCCCGGGGAGGCGTGGCTGGCTCGTGCTCCGAATGCGGTCGGGTTGCTGGTGCTCACGCCCTACACGTTCGCGCTGGGCTGCTGGCTCGGCGCCATCCCGGGCCCCCGGTCACTCGCCTGGCTCTATCTGTGGGGTCCCACGTCCGTCGTGTTCCTCCTCCGAATCGGCCGCCGGATCGTCGTCACGCTGTTCCTGCAGGCGACGGCCATCGGCGGCTACCTGGCGTCCGCGGGAGCGGCCGGGTGGGGCTCGCCGGAGTTCGCCACGCAGCTGTCGTTCATGGGGTTCACGCTGGCGATGGGCATCGCCAACGGCCACTTCGTCTACTGGGCCTCGTCGGGGGCGGCGATCCAACGAATCCGTCTGGGCGAGCGCCAGACCGAGGTCGCCGCGCTGCATGCGCAGCTCGAGGACCGGGTGGCGGCCCAGCAGTCGGAGCTGGAGGCGCTGACCGCGCACCTGCGTGAGGTGCGCGACCGGGAGCGGCTCACGCTGGGCCAGGAGATCCGGGCGGAGCTCGCACCGGAGCTGGACGGGCTGCGGCGGTTGGTGGACACGGTCGGTGACGCGCCCGACGCGCCGGGCGCCGCCGCGCTCGTCACGGAGTCCCGGGGGCAGATGCTCCGCACCCACGACGTGTTCCGGCGGATCCTCAACCGGCTTCACCCGATGGTCCTCAAGCAGCTGGGGCTGGCCGCCGCGCTGCGCTGGCTCACCGACGACGCCGGGCAGCGGGCCGGCGTGGCGGTCCGCCTGCGCGTCGCGCTGGGAGATCGGCCGCGGACCGCGGAGGAGGATCGGCTGATCTTCCTCTGCGTTCGCGACGGCTTGCGGCGGGCCGAGCTCGGCGGCCCGCCCGGCGCCTGGGAGGTCGTGGTGCAACCCGACGGCGCCGACGCGATGCTCGTCGAGGTCGCCGACGACCGGGTCGGGCCGGACGAGACCGACAGCGGCATGGTGCTCTTCGTCGCGGTGCGGGAGCAGGTGCTCGCCGAGGGAGGCGAGGTCGACATCGCCCTTCACCCCGGGCGGGGTCGAGTGCTCCGGGCGCGGATCCCGGTTCGGGGGGCGGCGTGATCGGGCCCGGGCCGGCCGACCCGACGCGCGACCCGGCGTTCCTTCGCTACGGGCAGCGGTTCATGTCGACCAACGCGAGCCGCTACTCGGGCCTGCTGGGCGCGTGCGTCGTCGCCTGGTGGCCCATCGACCTGCTGCTGTTCGACGACCCGCGGATGCTCGGCGCGATGGCGTTCTTCCGCGTCTCGACCCTCGTCCTGATCCTCGTCGTCGCGGCGAACCCCCGGCTCCGAGCCAGCCTGGAGCGCCAGACCGCGGTGAAGGCGAGCCGCTGGCTGGCGCTGGGCATGGGGGTCACCGCCTTCGCCATCGCCCACGCCGGGGGCATCGAGGAGGGCTGGGCCCACTACCCCGCGGCCGGTGTGTTCGCGGGAGTCGCTGCGGTCGTCTCGCTCCCCGACCGGATGAGGTTGACGGGGCTGGTGGCGACCGCCGGCCCCATCGCCTTCTTCCTCGCGCGCCCCGGGGAGCTGAGCCACCCCGCGGTGCCTGCGTTGGTCACCTTCTACGCCGCGGCCTGGGCGCTCACGGTCCTGACGGGCCACGCCGTCGCACAGCAGCTCGCAGCGCAGTTCTTCCAGGGTCGGGCCGTCGAGTCGCACCGCGAGGAGCTGGACCGCCTGTCGGCCGGGCTGGAGTCCCTCGTGGCCGAGCAGACCTCCGAGCTGCGCGGGCTGGCCCACGAGCTGCAGGAGGCCCGGGACTCCGAGCGGCTGTGGATGGCGTCGGAGATGCACGACGGCCTCGGGCAGCAGGTCGCCTCCCTCGGCTACGCCCTGGCGTTCATCGACCGGGCCGGGCCGTCCAGCGACGCGGGTCGGGAGGTGCTGACGGAGTGCCGGGCGCTGCTCACCGGCATGAACGACACGATCGCGGCGGTGCTCGAGCGCCTCCGTCCCGAAGAGGTCGAGCGCGGGCTCTCCGGCGCGCTGGAGCGGCTGGTCGAGTCGCTCGCGGTCACGTCTCAGCTGCGGCCGCGGCTCGAGGTCGACCTGGGGCCGGCGCCCATCGACCCCGACGTGGCCCTGGCCTCCTACCGGGTCGTGCAGGAGGGCCTCAGCAACGCCCTGAAGCACGCCCGGGCGTCCCGGGTGGTGGTTCAAGTGCGGCGCGACGGGGACGACGTCACGCTGCGCGTCCAGGACGACGGCGTCGGCTTCGACCCCGAGGACCACTCCTGGAGCGGGTTCGGGCTGGCCGGGATCCACAGTCGGGTGCAGGGGCTGGGGGGCCGGGTCCACTGGAGCCGGAACGAAGACGGGGGGACGACGCTCCAGGCGCGGGTGCCGGCCTCCGCGGACGCCTCGGACGCCGGCGGGCGACCTTGACGGGCTATCCTCCGTCCGGGTCCGGGGGGACCCAGAGGGCCGAAGCCGATGATCCGGGTGCTCCTGGCGGACGATCACGCGATGTTCCGACTCGGGATCCGACGGATCCTGTCGACGGAGGAGGGCATCGAGGTGGTCGGCGAGGTGGGGGACGGCCTGGAGGTCTTCACGGTCCTCCAGGACCACGAGGTCGATGTCCTCGTGCTGGACCTGTCGTTGCCCGGGCTGAGCGGCCTGGAGATCCTCCGCCGTCTCGAGGACGAGGCGCCCCGGGTGATGGTCGTCGTGCTGACGATGTACCCGGAGGACGCGTTTGCGTCGTCGCTGATCCAGCAGGGGGCGGGCGCCTACATCACCAAGAGCGCCCCGCCGGACGAGCTGGTCAAGGCGATCCGGGTCGTCGCGGGGGGCGGCATCTACCTGACGCCGACGCTCAAGGCGCTGTCCGACCGGGGCGCCGACGGCAGCTCCCCGCACGAGAGGCTCAGCCCCCGGGAGACCCAGGTCTTCATGAGCCTGATCAGCGGCAAGACCGTGTCGGAGACCGCCTACGAGATAGACCTCGCGGTGAGCACCGTGAGCACCCTCGTCGCGCGGATCAAGGACAAGCTGCAGGCCGGCTCCGTCGCCGACCTGGTGCTCTACGCGCACCGCGTCGGGCTGCTCGACTGAGCGGTCGATCCCGGCCGACGGGCGCCGGTCCGGCGGAACGTCAGCCCGGGTAGACGGTCCCCTCCTGCACGAAGCACAGCGGGTTGCCCCACGGGTCGCGCAGGTAGAAGGACCGCTCCCCCCACGGACGGACGAAGATCTCGCCGCCCGCCTGGCCGTGGATCAAGTCCATGTCGAGGCAGTCGAGCGCCCGGGCCCGAGCGAACACCGCGTCCAGGTCGCGCACCGTGAAGTACAGCGCCTTGGGCAGGGGGTGGACCTCCTTGTGGTCGCTGACGTTGACGATCTGCAGCGTCACGCCGCCGCACGTGAAGTAGACGCGGGCGCCCGGCGCCTTGCGCCCGGTCTGCTGCAGCAGCTCGCCGTACCAGGTCGCCGCCGCGTCGACGTCGGCTACTTCGATGTCCAGTCGGAACACGATCGGGGCGTCGGTCTCAGGCATCGGTCTCTCCTCGTCCGTTGGGGTCCTTGAAGAACCAGTCGAGCCAGTCCCGGGCGATCGACAGGCGCTGCCGCTCGATCCGGTACCGGCGGCTGCGCCCCTCCCGCTCACACGAGATCAGCCCCGCCTTCTCCAGCACCTTCATGTGGCGGGTGGTCGTCGGCCACGAGTGCTCGAAGAGCGCCGCGATGTCCCCCGCGCTCATCGCGCCGCCGGCGAAGTTGAGGGTCATGACGATCCGCCGGCGCGCCGGATGAGCCAGCGCGCTGAAGACGATCTCGTACAGGTCCCGGTCCCGGGTCTTGTCGGTCACGGAACTCATTTAGCCTACAGGCTAATAAACATCAACCCCGGCCGGTTCGGCTCATCATCCAGTTGACGAAGCGCGACTGCAGCTGCTCGCTGGCCACCACCTGCTTCGCGGGCGGCAGGGCGCACACCGCCTGGAGCAGGTGGTTGAGGAAGCGGCTGCCGCGACCCGCGCCTTCGTCGGCGACGAGGTGGGCCAGCCGCCCCCGCTCCAGGGCCATGCGGACCGAGCGCTCGAGGCCGTTGACGGGCACCCTCGGCCGCTCCCCCCGGGCCGTCATGTGCATCGCGTCCTTGCGGCAGGCGCCGACGCAGACCGCGCATCCGATGCACCGCTCCAGGTCGATGACCGGCACGAGGTCGTTCTTGCGCTGGCCCCGGGCGCGCAGCGGCATCATCGCGATCGCGCCGATGGGGCAGGCGCGAGAGCAGCGGGAGCAGCCCGCGCAGCTGTCCACCTCGCAGCTCGCGAGGAAGGCGCTGGGCAGGACCGCGGGGAGGTCGAAGTCGTTGATCGCCTGGAGCTGACCGCAGCAGCAGCCGCAGCAGTTGCACAGGTAGGCGGGGCGACGCTGCACGTTGTCCGCGAGCTGGACGAGCCCGGCGTCACGGGCCGACGCCAGCACGTCCAGCGCCTCGGCCGTCTCCACGGTGCGACCGAACTCGCGCCGGGCGATGAACTCAGCCGCGACGTTGAGGGACAGGCAGGTCTCCTTGGGGGCGTCGCAGTCCTCGTCCAGGTGCTCGGCCTTGTGTCGGCAGTAGCAGACGGACAGGGAGATCGCGCGGGCGTCCTCGATCAGGTGGGTCGCCCGCTCCCAGTCCAGGACCTCGGGCATCTGGGACTCGTCCAGCGCCGTCTCGTGGACCATCGTCCGGCCCAGCTTGGTCGGGTGGCCGAACGCCTCCTCGGCGAACGAGCTGTCGCTGTAGGTGTAGGCGTGCAGCGCCTCGGCCATGCGCCGCTTGGGGATGGAGTCGGTGATCCGCATCATCGAGTACTCGAAGAAGCCGACCACCGGAGGCGAGAGCACGTAATACATCTCGCCCGTGCGGGGGTGCGGGTAGTCCATCACCACCCCCTTGTCCGCCATCGGCTCCAGCCGCCGCCGCAGCACGTCCTCTTCGAGGCCCACCCGTCGGGCGATGTCGCCCAGCCTGGCCGGGAGCACCGGCATCTGGGCGGCCAGGGCGGCCTCCTCCGGGGTGTAGAGGATCTCCAGGATCTCCCGCATCGCCGCGCGGCCGGCCGGGTCGTCGGGCTCGGGCAGCGCCACGGTGGACGCCTCCAACCGCTCCACGAGCTCCCGGTACTCCCGCTTCAGCTCACCCAGGTGTCCCATGCGGCCTCCGATCGGTGCACGAGGACGCTAGCGGGGTGGCCGATCCACACCATGACCATGGGGGCGGTCCGCGGCGGGGCTCAGATGAAGTCGGCCGCCTCGATGAACTCGCGCTCGGACAGCGGGCGCCGGGGCAGCGGCTCGTGGTCCAGCGTCGCGCCGACGTCCCACACCCGGGTGACCTGCCCGTCCCGCTCCAGCACCGCCTCGAAGCCGACGCTGCCGAGCCCGACGCAGTAGTGGTTCCGGACCCAGATCCTCCGCCCCGGGCGCAGCGTGGTGCAGGACGCCGCGACGCCTCGCCCCTCGCCACAGGCGGCGGTCGCCTCGGCCACGCAGGTGCGGGTCTCCACCCCGTCGTCCACCGCGCTCTCCGACGACCAGCGGCTCCCCACGCTGAGCACGGGGGGGAGCTGCACCTTCGGCTCGAAGCTGTTGTCCGCAGCGTCCCCCGTCATCGCGAAGTAGATCCAGCCGTCCGGACCGAGCACGTACAGCGTCGACGGGAGCGTGGCCCAGTCCGCTGCGGGGGCCCCCGAGCGGTCCGGTACGACCTCCTCGCGGAGCTCCTCCCACACCGCGCCGGACAGCTCCTCGGGGGGCGACAGGTCGGGACGGGCCGCGTAGGACTGGCGGACCAGGGACCGGCTCACCCCCCTGCCCTTGCGCTCCCAGAACTCTTCGAACCGGAGCGTCCCGTCCAGGCGCAGCAGCTCCTGCGCGGTGAACGACTCCGGCGACGAGGCCGGGTGCTTGGGGCAGCCGAACAGCAGGGCGGCCGTCGCGAGCGACAGCCAGGTGACCGTGCTCCGTCGGCTCATTCGGAGCGCGGGCCTCCGCGCCGTCGCCGGGAGAGCCCGAGCAGCAGGGGCAGGAGCAGCGCCGCGACCGAGGCGTCGGGCGCCGCCGAGCAGGTGCAGGTGTCGACGTCCCAGCGCACCGACGTGTCGTAGCCGTCGTCGTCGTCGTCCAGCAGGGCGCCGGAGTCGTCGTCGTCCGACGCGTCGTCGTCGTCGGTCCCGTCGTCGTCGTCGGTCGCGTCGTCGTCGTCCGACGCGTCGTCGTCGTCCCCCTCAGGCGGCTGGTCGGGGTCCAGGTAGTCCGGCGTGCCGTCCCCGTCCTGGTCGTCGTTGAACCAGTCGCCGTCACCGTCGGTGTCCTCGTCCGCGGTGGGGATGCCGTCGCCGTCGTCGTCGGGGTCGAGGGGATCGACCTGGCCGTCGCCGTCGCTGTCCTGCTCGTTGGGCTCCAGCGCGTCGATCAGGCCGTCGCCGTCGGAGTCGACCGGCGCCTCGACGTCGTCGATCTCGTCCAGGTCGTCGTAGCCGTCGCCGTCGCTGTCGGGGTTGTTGGGGTCGGTGCCGAGCTCGTACTCGGTCGGGTCGGTCACCCCGTCCAGGTCGCTGTCCAGCTCGGCGCAGACCGAGCCGGTCGTCGGCGACGTCAGCGTGTACTCGATTGCCGGCTGGCTGAAGTTGTAGAAGCTGAAGTAGCCCAGCGGGAACTCGCCCCGCTCGCTGAACTCCAGCGTGCCGTCGACGTAGATGTCGAAGCCGTTGATCGAGTAGTCGACCTGGATCGAGTAGGTGTGGAAGTCGATCCAGCCGGTCGAGCCCAGCGTCGCGGCGCGGCTCACCTCGACCACGTTGTTGATGCGCGACCAGAGGTCGTAGCTCGACGGCACCGGCCCCTGCACCCGGCTGTAGGCGAGGCCCGCCGGGGTCCAGTGGTCGTCCCAGGTCTGCTCCCCCTGCTTCCAGTCGAAGAGGAGCCAGTCGGCGTTGGGGTCGGCGCTCTCCCCGGGCTCGTAGCCGATGGCCCAGCCGATGAAGTCGTCGTCCGACTCGGACGTGACGGTCAGCTCGAACGTCATCGAGACGCCCGAGACGGGCAGCGTCGAGACGTACACCGCGGGGTCCGCGTTGAGCGACTGGGTGACGGTCAGCGCGTCCGCCGAGATGCTCCAGTCGGGACCGTCGTGGAAGTAGTCATCGACGATCACCTCGTGGAAGTCGAGCTCGAAGCCGGCGTCCACGCATTGCCAGCCGGGCTCCACCTGGCAGGAGGCGTCGCAGCCGTCGCCGGTGGCCGTGTTGACGTCATCGCAGCCTTCCCCGGCGTCGATCACGCCGTCACCGCAGACCGCGTGGGCGAGGCCCGGGGCGGCGATCAGGCAGGCGAACATCAGGGACAGCGGGGCGCGCATCACCCTCAGGATAGGCGGTTTGTGGCCGTCCGCGGTCAGTTCACGCAGATGACGTCGTACGGCGTGCAGGCGTGGAGCGCCGCGTCGCCGCCGTCCCGGGGCGCCGTAGCCGCGGTCAGCCGCAGCAGGACGTCGTCGCACGGTCCGCAGGGATGGAACCAGGTGCCGACGTGCAGCCCGTCGTCGCACTCGACGACCCACAGCACGTCGTGGCTGCAGCCGCAGCCGACGCCTTCGTCGACCTGCACGTAGAGCACCTCGTGCTCCCAGTCGACGTCGGCGCCCGCCTCGTCGTCCAGCCCGCAGAGGTCCGCGAGGTCGGCCCAGGCGTCCCCGTCGTGCACCACGCGCTCGCCCTGGGGGCAGGCCTCCCCGACCGGCGCCCTCACCACCGCGTGGGGCAGCTCCGTGCAGCCGGCGCCGAGCACCTCGCCGACGGTGCAGGGCTCCAGGGAGAAGGTCTCGCTGTCCGGGGAGACCGGCACGTTGCCGACGGGCTCCGGCGGCTCCTCGGCCGCGTCGTCGTCGTCGTCCCCCCAGCCCCCCAGCGGCACCACCGGACCGTCGCCGTCCGGCGCGGGGGCGGGGCTGCAGGCGCCGGCGAGGACCAGCGCCAGGAGGGCGGCGAGGCGACTCACGTCATCAGTCCCTCGCGGGCCGGCCCAGGTGGAAGGCGACGTGCTCGCCCGGGCCCAGGCGGAACCGTCGCTGGAGCCGGACCGGGGCGTCGAACGGCAGGTCGCCCAGCGCGGAGACCTCGACCTCCAGGTCACCGATCACCGTGCTCGCGCTCAGGCGGGCGTTGGCGGCCACGATGTACCACTCGCGGTCGTCGCTGATCTGCACCGTCTCGTCCGAGCTGCCGGCCCCCTCGACGAAGCTCAGCGCCGCGAAGTCGCGGTCGTCGACGAACCGCTCGTAGCCCCACTGGTCGACCACGAACACGTCCACCTCGCCGCCGTCGAACGCCAGGCTGAAGGTGTCGCGGAGCATGCGGGAGGCCTGGGCGACGCGGTAGCCGTCGGTCGTGTGGGCGACGCGCAGGCGGTAGTCGGGCGTGGCGCCGCCGAGGTCGACCACCGAGTCGACGCGAGCGCCGGCGGGCTGGTCCGCCTCGGGCAGCGTGACCGTGTACTCGAAGGTGGTCCCCGAATCGAGCCACTCCTCGATGATCGGCCGGATCGAGTTGTCGTCGCCGGGGGGCCAGGAGCCGGCGTTGCTGTCGACGCGGATGGCGTACTCGTTGGCGTAGCCGAGGTCGATCCGGGCGGTGCCCAGCCCATCGGTCACCGTCTCGGTGACGGGCCACCAGCCGGTCGCCTGGGCGTAGGTGGTGGACCAACCGATGATCCAGACGACCGCGCCATCGACGGGGCGGCCGTCGGCGTCCTCGACGTGCACGACCAGCTCGAACGTCTGCACGTAGTCGGCCGTGCGGTTGAGCACCAGCGCGTCGCCGCGGCCGGCGCTCAGGCCGAACAGGCGGTTGGTCGACGGGTTGGGGTCCAGGGCGTCGGGGTTGGTGCTCGGCACCGTGTCGTCGCAGTCGCCGCCGGCGAGGGTCCAGCCGTCCTCGTCGAGGTCGTCGCTGTCGGGGTCGAGCCCCTCGTCGGCGACGCCGTCGCAGTCGTCGTCGAAGCGGTTGGCGACCTCGGTCGCGCCGGGGAAGACCTCCGGGCGGCCGTCGTGGCAGTCGCCGTCGGCGATCGTCCAGCCGTCCTCGTCGCCGTCGTTGTCCCGGTCGGCGTCGTCCGCGAGCCCGTCGCAGTCATCGTCGACGCCGTTGCGGGAGCGGTGGTAGTTGCCGTCGGCGTCCGCGTAGTAGCCGTAGTAGTCGATCGACGTGTTGACCGGCTCCACCTGCACCCAGCCGGACTCGGTCCAGCCGTCGTCCCGGAACTCGCTCCAGCAATGGTCGTTGCCGCGCGCCTCGATGACGATCCCGGGGATCAGGCCGATGCGCACCGCGGCGTTGGTGATGTCGCCGTGCTCGCCGCAGTTGCCGTGGTGCAGGGCGTAGATGCGGACCGGCTGCACCGAGCGCTCCTCGAGCGCCCCGAAGTGCATGACCCCGTTGACCCACTGCATGATGCGGCCCATGGCGGCGTTGTCCGCGCTGTTGCCGTAGCGGCGCTCCCACAGCAGGTCGACGCCGCTCAACTCGTCCGCGAGCACGGGGCAGACGCCGACGCCGTCGGGGCAGTCGTCGTCGGTCGCGGTCCACAGGAAGTCGCGCCAGAAGTAGCCGTTGTCGGGGCTCTGGGCGGGGCTGCCGTACACGTCCGGGTGGATGAAGTAGGGCCGCTCGTCCTCCCCGCGCGGGTGCACGACGTACCAGTAGTAGATGTCCCGCTCGATCTCCTGCTCGACGACCGACGTCTCGCCGGACTCCTCGTCGAACTGGCCGACCCGGTAGCGGGTGGTGGTGTACCGCTCGGGGTCGTCGTCGCCCTCGCCGACCTCGATCAGCTCGACGTAATCCAGGTCCGCGTCCCGGGCGTAGACCAGCTCGGCGTTCAGCGTGATCAGGGAGGGGTGGAAGTTCGTCGACGTGAGCACCTCGGGCGAGGTGTGGGCGATGACGAAGCCGATCTCGTCGACCAGCCACGGCTCGTCCTCGTCGACGATCAGCAGCGCGTACTCGTTCTGCAGGTCCTCGTCGAGGCCCTGCAGCGAGATCGCCAGGTCGTCGTGCATCCACGCCGGCGTCAGGGCGATCGCCTCGACCGCGAGGTCGGTCAGGATCGGCTCCCAGGCCAACTCCAGGGGGGGCGTCGCCGGCGCCTCGGCTTCGGGGGCGGGCGTGCAGGCGCTGAGGGCCAGCGCGCAGGTGAGGGTCAGGAGCTTGCTGTTCATCGACCTCTCCTCGTTCTCTGTGAGGTACCACCGGCGCGCGGGAGCGCCCAAGGACTGACTTCAAAACAAAATCGGAGACGGTCCGATCGGTTCAGCGGACCACGCGCACCTCTGAGGTGCCATGCAACGCATCCTCCTCGCCAGCCTGCCCCTCCTCCCCCTCCTCGCGGCGTGCGACGCCGGCCCGCTCCCGGACGACCCCGACCGGTTCGTCTCCGACGTGGGGTATCGCCGAGCGGTGCTGCTCCGGGACCTCACCGACGTCAGCAACGAGTACGGCGCGCTGCTCGCGGTCAGCTACGGGATCCGGGGTCAGGGCTGGGAGGCGCTCCCCGAGCGGGATCCCGGCGGCCGGGCGCTGACGAGCGCAGACCTGGAGCGACTGCAGGCCGGCGAGTCGCTGGACTCCCTGGACCTGAGCGCGGACCACGAGGAGGCCCTGGCGCCGTCGTCGCCGCCCGAGACCCCGGCCGAGTGGCGGGCGCTGGGGGAGCGCACCTTCCTGGAGTACGCCTGCCGCGCCGACGCCGACCTGGAGACGCTCGCCGCCATGCCCGGCGGCCTGTCCGAGGCGGGCTTCGTGGAGCACGACGGGGAGTGGTCGGGGCTGCGGGTGTTCCGGGGCTCCGGCGGTCATGTGCGCATCGGGCCGACGTGCAGCGCCTGCCACGCGGGGGTGGGGGCGGACGGTCGGCGGACGGAGCGGTCGGCCAGCCGGTCCATCGACTCGGGGGCGGCGCTGCTCCTGGTCCACGGCTACACCCCCGGCGACGTCCCCGACTGGCTGCAGGACAGCGACGTCGGGGCGTGGGACCGCTGGGGCCCGGGCCGCGTCGACGTGCTGACGGACAACCGGTTCAACCCCTACGCCGTGCCCGACCTCGGCGGGATGGGGGACCTCCCGCTCCTCAACCACACCGGCACCTGGGAGCAGAACGGGACGGCGAGCGTGGCGGTGATGGTCTCGACCGAGTACGTGCTCGGGAACAACAGCGAGAGCCGCATCCCCGAGGTGCTCGCCTGGGCGATGGCCGAGTACCTGCGCGCCCTGCCCCCTCCCCCGCCGGCGGACGAGGCGCCGGACGAGGTGTCGGTCGCCGACGGCGCCGCGGTGTTCGAGGACGTCGGCTGCGCCGAGTGCCACGCGCCGCCGCTGTACACGTCGGACGCCCGGGTGGAGCCGGCCGAGATCGGCGCCGACCCCGCCGCCGCCCGGAGCCGCAGCCGGGGCACCGGCTGGTACCGGGTGCCGTCGCTGCGCGGCGTCGGGAGCAAGGCGCCGTACATGCACGACGGCTCGATCGACTCGCTGGAGGACCTGCTCGACCCCGACCGCGGCGGCGACGCGCACCGCTTCGCGGACGGGCTGCCGGCCGACGATCTCGACGCGCTGCTCGCGTTCCTGCGATCGCTCTGATCGCGCCGACCGGTCTGTCCTCGCCGTGGCAGGCTGCCGACCGTGAGCGACGAGCGCGCCATCGCGGTCCTCCTGGTGGGCGCCGCCGCCCTGTACCTGGTGCATCACTACGGCATGGCCCAGGGGGCGTGGCTGCGCCGCCTGCAGGGACGACGGGTCGGGGGGCTGACCGCCCAGGCCGCGTCGGTGCTGGTGCAGCGGGCGACGTCGGGCGCGGTGCTGATCGCCGGCGGCCTCGCGCTGCTCGCCGCGACCGGCCGGGACGTGCTCGGCTCGGGGTTCGGGACCACGCCGTCGCTGCGCACCTTCGGCTACGCGGCCGCCGCCGGCGCCGTCGTGCTCGGCCCGGTCTGGCTGGCCGGCCGCAAGGACGCGACCCAGGCTCGCTACCCCCACATCCGGGACCCGCAGGTGTCCGTCGAGCTCGGGCTGGTCAACCTCGCGGCGTGGGGCTGGTACCTGCTCGGCTACGAGCTGCTGTTCCGGGGTGTGCTCCTGTTCCCCCTCGTCGAGCCCTTCGGGCTGGAGCCGGCGCTGGCGATCTCGACCGCGCTGTACGTCTTCGCGCACCTGCACAAGGAGGGCGGAGAGACCGCGTCGTGCCTGCTCATGGGGCTGGTGTTCGGGGGGATGGCGTGGGCCGACGGCTCGATCTGGGCGCCCTGGCTGCTGCACGTCGCGATCACGGTGGTCGGCGAGACGTCGGCCGCCCGGCACCACCCGGGGCTGCGCTGGTGGGTGCGCGGCTGACGCACCGGATCAGTCGAGCAGCAGGTCCTCGATCGCCGCGTCGGTCTGCTCGAACAGCCCCTCGATGCCGTGCAGCATCGTCGCGCGGGCCACGTCGTCGCTCACCGCGAGCCCCAGGTCGGTCTCGGCCCAGGCGACCTGCATGCGCACCACGTCGTCGGGCAGCACCATCACCAGGTCGACGCCGTAGGACTGCAGGATCTGCGTGTTGCCCGCCTCGCCGGTCCAGCTCCGGTCGAACCACGTGCGCGAGACGATCGCGTCGTCGCCCGCCCAGCGGAACCCCTTCCACAGCTCGAACCGGGCCGAGTAGATCGCCGTCTCCCGGCGGATGTCGTTCAGCGTGGTGAGCGTGCCGCAGGTCTGACCGGGGAAGCAGGCCGGATCCTCGGGCTCCAGGAAGGTGCGCAGGTACTCGGTGGCGCTGGGCTCGACGTCGGCCTGGTCCTCCAGCGTCGCCAGCTCCGCGTGCAGGTCCGGCCCGTGGGCGGTGCGGCCGACGATGGCGACGGCGATGCAGTCCTCGGGGTCTCGGCCGGGGTGCGCGACGCCCGCGGTCTGGAGGTCATCGAGGGTCAGCAGGGCCGGCTCCCAGGACCGCTGGGACCGGTGGTCATCCAGGTCGTACTCGACCAGGTGGTCGGCCAGCTTGTGCAACGCGTCGTCCAGGACCCGGGGATCCGCGGCCTGCTGCGCGAACAGGAACGACGACAGCTCCGTCAGCTCCTCGGGCGCCTCGGGGAGCGGCGCGCACCCCGCCGCCAGGGCTAGGAGGGCTGCGGCCAAGGCGATCTTCGGCATCTATCTAAAGGGTCTCTCACAATGCAAACCCGGTCATGGGGTATTTCTGCCCGGATTCGGTCTGCCCGACGGGTCGTACCGTGCACGTGCGCGACAGGGCCCGCGCGCGCCCCCTTCGACCGGCGGACGATGGTCGTGGGAGGCCCCCATGACCCGGAGAGCCACCGCCCAGCGGGGCGTCGTCGAGTTCATCCTGACCGTGGCGATCATCGCCGCGGTCGCCTCCTTGGTCTTCTGGGCCACCTGCTCCGGCTTCGAGCTCGACCTGAGTCCCCCGGACGACGGCACGGAGGTCGACGAGGAGTGGGACGAGGACTGGGACGACGATGACGCGTGGGGCGACGACGACGACGACGACGACGGCGCCCTCGTCGTCCGATTCCTGATCGCCATCGAGGCCCTCGACCACGGCGACGGGGACGACGACGACGACGACAGCGCAGCCGACGACGACGACAGCGCGGCCGACGACGACGACAGCGCGCCCGACGACGACGACAGCGCGCCCGACGATGACGACAGCGCACCCGACGACGACGACGACAGCGCGCCCGACGAAGCGCAGCTGGTGCAGGTCACCGTCTCCGTGGAGTACTCCCGGGAGTGGGCGCCCGCGGTGTTCTGCACTCGCGAGTGGGTCGCGGCGGCTCGCCAGGCCGCGACGGCCGCAGAGCCCCTGGCGTGGTGCCCCCGGTGTGAGACCCGCGTCGAGGTCGACCCCGACACGGTCGTGGACGCCGACGGCGGCGGCGACTGCGATCTGAGCGAGGAGATGGACGGCCTGGGCCGCCTGGTCATGACGCCCCCGGCGGACGACAGCGTCGGGGGCGACCTGCTGGAGTTCGGGCTGCTGCCGGTCGAGCGGATGGCGGAGTACGACTACCGCCTCGGCGTCGACGGCGCCTGGGACTACGACGCGACGATCGCCTGGGGCGAAGAGTTGGGCCTGTACGCCAAGGCGGTCGGCGTGCTCGACGCGACCGAGGACAGCCTGGGCGGAGCCATCGGGGCCGAGGAGGCGTTCGAGCCGATGGGCGCGGAAGGGAGCTACGGCTGGTTCCTGCTCGGCACCACGGACGAGGAGCCCGACGTCCTCCAGGGGCCCGCCGTCTCCGTCATCCTGTTCTACGGACAGTGACCGTCAGGCTGTCCGCTCCAGGACGGTGACCCCGCACAGCGCCTCGTCGATGGCGGTCAGCCCGCCGGCGTTCTGCGCCACCGCGACCGCCGGCTCCCCCTCGACCTGGAGGTCACCGGCCTCCCCGCGGAGCTGCAGGACGAGCTCGGTCACCATGCCGAGGCCGGTCGCCCCCAGCGGGTGGCCCTTGCTGACGAGCCCGCCGCTGGCGTTGACCGGCCGCGCGCCGTCCCGCCGGGTGGCGCCGCTGTCCGCGTACGCGCCGCCCTCTCCGACCCCGCAGAAGCCGAGCGCCTCGTAGGCGGCCAGCTCGCACCAGGACGTGGCGTCGTGCACCTCCGCGAGGTCGACGTCGGCGGCGGTGATCCCGGCCGCCGCGTACGCCGAGGCGGCCGCGCGCTGCACGACGCTGTCGCCGTCGAGCTCGCGCCAGGTGCCCCCCGCGAGCCGCACCGCGCGCACCCGGATCGCCCGCTCCTTCGCCGCGGGGTGCCGGGCCAGCCAGGCGTCCGACGCGACCACCACGGCGGCCGCGCCGTCGCTGATGGGGGAGCACATCGACCGGGTGATCGGCTCCACCACCGGCTTGTCGGCGAGCACCTGCTCGACCGTCATCGACCGGCGGTACTGGGCCCGCTCGTTGTGCACGGAGTGGTCGTGGTTCTTGGCCGCGACCGCGGCGATCTGCTCGACGGTCGTGCCGTAGCGGGCCATGTGGTCGCGAGCCTGCAGGGCGTGGATGTCCAGGAAGACGATCCGCGCCGGATGCGGCTCGAACGACTGCCCGCCCCGCTCCGCCGCCGCCGCGACGTGTCCCAGCCACTCACGCCGATGCTCGATGTCGGCGCCGCCGGCGAAGACGCCGAACGTCTTGACCGGGTCGTCCGGCACGAAGACCTTCTCGACGCCCAGCGCGAGGCTCAGGTCGGCGGCCCCCGCCAGCACGTCCCGGACGGCGGACGCGAGCGCCAGGCTGCCCGTCGCGCAGCCGCCCTCGACGTTCCCGACCGGCACGCCGGCGGGAAGCAGCCCCTCGCGCATCAGCGGGTCGAGCACCGTCTGCCCCCGGATGTTCGACTGGCCCCACACCCCCATCGCGCAGTTGCCGAACCAGGCGCTGTCGATCGCGCCGTCGTCGATGCGCAGGTCGGACAGCGCCGCCGTCGTCGCCTCACGGCCCAGCTCACGGAAGCTCCGATCCGGCCAGCGACGGAACGGAGTGGAGGCTATAGCGACGATCCAGGCGGAGGTGCTCATGGGGCGCACCTTGACCGCCGACCGACCCATCCGCAAGCTCGCGAGCCATGGCCGAACTGACGAACCTGAACAGCTACTTCGAGGGCCCGTACGCGCCCGTGACCGACGAACGCACCGACGCCGACCTGGTCGTCGACGGTGAGATCCCCCGCGAACTGAGCGGGATGTACGTCCAGAACAACCCCAACCCCAGGCACGCCCCCGCCGGCGCGTACCACTGGTTCGACGGCGACGGCATGGTCCACGGCGTGCAGCTGCGCGACGGCCGGGCGACCTACCGCAACCGCTGGATCCGCACGGCCGGGCTGGCCGCCGACGACGCCGCGGGGCGCGCCACCACCGCCGGCATCCTGATGCCGTTCGACCCGTCGGACCCGTCGCCGGACAAGAACACCGCCAACACCGACCTGGTCTTCTGGAACGGCAAGCTCCTGGCCCTGTGGTGGCTGGGCGGCGCACCCTACCGGCTGTCGATGCCCGGCCTGGAGACGGTCGGCGCGGACGACTTCGGCGGCACCTTGAAGTGCGGCGTCGCGGCCCACCCCAAGGTCGACCCGATCACCGGGGAGCTGATCTTCTTCGACTACGACGTCTACAACGCCCCCCACCTGACGGTGGCGGTCGCCGACCCGCAGGGCCGGGTCACCTCCTGCAGCCCGATCACGACCCGCGGTCCGAGCCTGTTCCACGACATCGCCATCTCGGCCAACTACACGGTCCTGATGGACTTCCCGATGACCTGGCGGCAGGACGCGCTGAACGCCGGCAAGCGGCGCGTCGCGTTCGACCCGGAGACGCCCGCCCGCTTCGGCGTCCTCCCCCGGCACGGCGGCGACGCCGACGTGCGCTGGTTCGAGGTCCCCGCCTGCTACTGCTACCACACCACCAACGCGTGGGAGGAGGAGCGGCCCGACGGCACCGTGGTGCACCTGACGGCCTGCCGGATCGACAACCCGATCCCCCGCACCCCGCACGACACCGAGCCGACAGTCCCCCGCCTCTACTTCCTGCGGATGGAGCCGTACGTCACCCACTGGACGTTCCACCTGGGCACCGGCGCGGTCACGGAGGAGCGGCTGGACGACCGGCCCACCGAGTTCCAGCGCACCAACGACGCGGTGCTCGGCCGGTACTCCCGGTACGCCTACAACCCGCAGGTCGCCAGGGAGCCGACCCTCCTGTTCGACGCCTGCATCAAGTACGACCTGGAGGGTCCGTCGCAGACCCACACCTACGGGCCGGGCCACGTCGGCGGCGAGACGGTGTTCGTGCCCCGCCCCGGCGCGACCGACCAGGACGACGGCTGGGTCATGGCGTTCATCACCGACCGGCGGGAGGACCGCTCCGAGCTGCGCATCCTGGACGCTCGTGACCTCTCCGTGACCGCCCGGGTACAGCTCCCCCGACGGGTCCCCGTCGGCTTCCACGCCCACTGGGCGCCGGTGGAGAACTGACATGAAGCCGAACCGACGCGTCTTCGTCCTGGGCGGCGCCCACACCACCTACCAGGGCCGCGGCCGGCCCGAGTTCGTGCACCGGCGGCACCCGGACTACGGCGTCCGGATCAACCCGGGCCTCGAAGAGCACCTGGGCGAGGCGGTCCGGGGGGCCCTGGCGTCCACGGGCGTCGCCGCGGGCGAGATCGACCGGGGCGTGGTCAGCAACTTCCTGGCCGAGTGCTTCTGCCGGCAGGGCCACCTCGGCTCGATGCTCGCGGCGGTCGACCCGGCGTTCGACGGCAAGCAGTTCGTGCGGGTCGAGGCGGCCTGCGCGTCGGGCTCGGCGGCGGTGATCTCCTGCGTCGAGGCGATGCAGGCGGGGGCCGACGTGACCCTCGCGGTGGGCGTCGAGGTGGAGACCTGTCGCCCCGGCAAGGAGGGCGTCGACCACATGGCCCTGGCCGCCCACTGGGAGAAGCAGCGGGACTTCAGCCAGTTCCTGTTCCCCTACCTCTTCGGGCGCCGGGCCAGGGCCTACAAGGAGGCGTTCGGCGCGACGGACGAGGCGCTCGCCCGGGTCGTCGCGAAGGCGTACGCGAACGCGGCGCGCAACCCCCAGGCGCTCAACCAGCACGTCACCGTGAGCCTCGAGCAGGCGATGACGGTAGACGACCACAACTACACCTTCCTGGAGGACCCGGACCTCCGCCCCCACATGAAGCTGCACGACTGCACGGCCTTCACCGACGGCGCGAGCGCCGTCGTCCTCGCGACCGAGGACGGCCTGGGACGCCTCGGCGTCTCGCCCGACGACTGCACCGAGCTGACCGGCTACGGCTGGTCGGTGCGGGCCCTGGGGGCGGAGACCGACCCCACCCGCATGTCCAACATGGCCGACGCCGCCGCCGAGGCGTACCACCACGCGGGCATCGGTCCGACCGACATCGACGTCGTGGAGCTGCACGACTGCTTCAGCATCAGCGAGCTGCAGCAGGTCGAAGCCCTCGGCCTCGCGGACGCCGGCGGCGCCCCCGACCTGATGAAGGACGGCGCCACCGCGATCGACGGCCGCGTGCCGGTCAACACCGGCGGCGGGCTGCTCGGGTTCGGCCACCCCATCGGCGCGACGGGGGTGAAGCAGATCCTCGAGGTGCACCGTCAGCTGGCGGGCAAGGCGGGCGACTACCAGCTCGGCAGCGCCCCCCGCGTCGGCGTCTGCGCCAACCTCGGCGGGGACGACCGGACGGGCATCGTCACCGTGCAGCGGGCGCCGTAGGTCACAGCCGGTTGTGACCGGCCGGCGGGGCTCTGTGACCCCGGGGTGTCCGGGCCGCTCCTAGCTTGTCGACATGACGAGCAACGGAGCCGACCTGACCCGCATCGCCCTCTTCGCCGCCCTCGCCGCCCTGAGCGGCTGCGCGGCGTTCGAGTCCGACGGCCTGTACGCCCCCACCGACGTGCAGAGCGCGCAGACGGAGTGGCCGACGGGCGACCCGGCCGGGCCGGTGCTCGACCAGGACGTCGTGGTCGTCGACGACGATCCCTGCGTCGTCGGCGTCGACGTGCCCGACGACCGCGAGGTGCTGACGTTCGACTTCGCCTGTGACCCCGTCGGTCGGGGGTTCGAGCCGGGGGCCGTCGTCGTCGGCAGCGCCGGGGGCGGGTACCTGCGGCGGGTGGTGTCCGTCCAGTACGAGGGCTCCCGGGTGACCGCCTGGACCGAGGAGGCCTCGCTCGCCGACGCGATCGTCGAGGGCGGCTTCAGCCTGAGCCTGAACGGAGGCGGCGAGCGGGGGCTCATCAACCTCGACAACACCGTGCTCTTCGCGGACGAGGTCTACGGCAGCGACGTGCTGTTCAAGCTGAACCGGGCGGACCTCGACATCCACCCGCGGATCGACATCGACGGGCACTGGGCCGACGGCGGAGTGGAGACGTTCGACTTCGACACGTCGCTGGAGCTCTCCGGCGAGATCTCGGCGCTCCTGAGCAGCTCCAACGGCCTGCGTCACAAGAAGGACATCGACGTCTGGGAGACCTCCTGGCCGTTCGCCACCGCGGTGGGCCCCCTGCCGGTGGTCGGCGACGTCGGCGTCCGGGCGTCCATCGGCTACCGGCTCGACGCGCCGGGGCAGACGTCGGTGACCGCGGGGGCGGGGGGCGAGATCCGCTGGGGATCCGAGCGGCGCTACCGCGAGGGCGAAGGCTGGACCGAGGACCCGATGAACCTGGACGACTGGCGGATGGACCCGCCGGAGGTCGAGGTCACCGCCCGGGCGGTGGCCCGGGTCTACGTTCGGGTCACGGTCTTCGTCCGCTTCTACGGCAGCGCCGGCCCCGAGCTCAGCGCCGACCTGGCCACCCGCGTCAGCGCCGAGGCGGACTGCGACGGGGTCGAGTGGGACGCCGACGCCTCGCTTATCGGTCGCGCCCGGGTGACGATGAGCATCCTCGACAAGTTCACGCCGACCAAGACGTTCGGCACCGTCGACCTGACCGCCGACCTCGCCGCCGGCACGCTCCCCTGGCCGATCGACGTGCCTCTCCCCTGCCAGCAGGAGGAGATCCGCTGCGGCGACGTGGTGCAGGGCGACACCGGCGACGGCGGCTGGCGCCCGCAGCTGGACGGCTACTCCTGCAACGTCGGCAACTACGACGCCCCCGAGGCGATCTACCAGTGGACCGCGACGACGTCCGGCCCGGTCGAGTGGGCCCTGATCGACGCCGCGCCGACCGACGTCAACCACGACGTCCTGGTGCTCGACGGCGCCCTCGGGCTGCTCGCCGCCGACTGCACCGCCTGGGGCGCCAACTCGGTCGGGTTCGACGCGGTCGCCGGTCACACCTACTTCCTGGTGATCGACGGCTACAACGACGACGCTGGCCCCTTCGCGGCGGAGCTGGCGTGCCCCGACGACGACCCGGCCGACGACGGCGACTGGCCCTTCTAGAGAGAAGACTCCGGGCGCTCCAGCCCCATCTCGAACCCGCGACGTACGAACCGGTGGCGCACCGCAAGCTGCATCGCCGACCGACCGCCCACCCGCTCCAGCCAGCCGTCGACCGCAGCGCGCTCCCGCTCGTCCAGGGCGGCGTAGGCGTCCAGCGGTCGCTGGACCATCCACTGGGTGAACGTGATCAGGCGACGCGTGCCGCGCGCCCCGCCGATGGTGAAGGGGTGGTCGCCGAGGCTTCGGGGCACCCGCGTCGCGCCCGGGTTGGCTTCGCACCAGGCGTCGATCTTCGAGACCAGGTCGGCCACGAACGGCAGCTGCTCGGCGAACAGGGTCGCGAAGATCGGATCCAGCGACTCGGGCACCGCGTCCTCGGCCAGGAACGAGCCGGGCGGGTCGGGCGGCGACTGCAGCCGATCCATCCAGGCGAGGACGCCGGGCGACCCGTCGAACCAGCCCCGCGTGCCGGGATCCCGCCAGACGTGGGCCCACAGCGGCCCGAACAGCGCGAAGTCGGCGATGCAGGGCCGCCCCCCGAGCAGGTAGCGGTGCTCGGCCAGGTGCGCCTCCAGACGAGCGATGAGCTCGTGGGCGAACCGCTCGATCCCGGGCACGGTCTCGTCCCGGATCCCCAGCTTGGGGCGATAGCCCGACATCTTCTTCCACATCGGCGCGACCAGCCGCTCGCCGAGGGCGCGGGGCAGCCACGGGAGCCCTTCGCGGGCGAACTCGCGACGGGCGAAGGCGGCGTTGGCGGGCACGTTCCAGCGGGTGTGCATGATGACGATGGGCAGCCACTCGTCGGCGTGCAGCTCCAGGAGCAGCGCGGCGACCCGCTGGCGCGGCCCGGGGGGAACGATCGACGGCTCCGGCCAGGCGTCCTCCAGGGCGTCGATGATGTCGCTGGTGTCCTGCAGCCAGGAGCCGTCGGGGAGGCGCACCGTCGGCATGACCATCCGTCCGACGGCGCGCTGGATCGTTCGCGCCAGCTGCCGCGCGGTGGGGTGCACGTCGTCGTGGGGGATGCCCTTGAACCGCAGGTACGTCCGCGTCTTGGCGGAGAACGGCGAGACGTCCCACCCGTAGTGCTGAAGGCGGTCCCGGCCCACGGTCAGTCCCTCAGCACGCGCTGCAGGATCGCGACGTCGACCCATCGACCCGCCTTGAAGCCGACCTCGCGCTGCACGCCGACGAGACCGAAGCCGAGCTTCTCGAAGAGCGCGATGCTCGGGGCGTTGTCCGCCTGGATCTTGGCGACGAGGTGGTGCAACCCCCCGTCGGCGGCCCGCGCGACCAGGTCCTCCACGAGCCGACCGCCGTAGCCCCGACGGCGCAGGCTCCGACGCAGGAAGACCGACACCTCCGCCGCGAACCGATAGCCGTGACGGTCGCTGATCGGTTTCAGGACTCCCCACCCGAGCGCGTGCTCGCCGGCCACGAGCAGGACGAACCCCATCGGCGGGGCGAGCGCCGCGATCAGCGCGCGCTGCCGCTCGGTCGACATCGGCTCCTCGTCCATCGTGCTGTCGCCGGCCGCGATGGACTCGTTGTAGATGTCGGCGATCACGGCGGCGTCGGCCGGGCCGGCGTCGACGATGCGGGGGCGGTCCGTCGACGCGGTGACGGCGGCGATCTGCTCGGGGGTCAGCGCCATCGCGCCGTTGTAGCAGCCGGCCCGGGCAGCCGCCGCCGGCCTACAGGGCGAACTCGAAGACGTGGACGTCGCTGGCGTTGCCGCTGAGGTGGATCCACCCGACCGTGCCGTCGTCGAAGCGTCGCCAGTCGTCGTCGCGCCGCCCCCAGAAGACGGGGTCCTCGAAGCCCTGGTTGACCTCCATCGGACCGGCGAGGAAGTTTGCGTCGCGGTCGATGATCCCCATCCGGAACGCGCCGCTGTCGTCGGTGATCCGCCAGCCGACGAGGTACCACTCGGGGCCGTGGTCGGGACCGACGCGGACGACGAGCGGATCCCGCTGGGGGCCGCCGTCGCCCTCGGTCAGCCACGTCACGGGGCGGGTCGGGTACCCGTCGAGGTCCACCTCCCCGATGCCGACGCCGTGCGCCTCGCAGCAAGGCCGCTCGATCGCGTTGAAGGCGACCAGGAAGGAGCTGCCGAGGGTCGGCTCGACCCGGCCCAGCTGAGCTGACGTCAGGCCGTTGCCGGCGCCGCCGCCGGCGTAGATCGTTCGTCCGTCGTCGCCCCAGGCGAGGATGCCGGCCTGGGGCAGGTCGTCGCTGCTGCAGATCGGCATGAAGCGGTCATGGAGCGGGTGCCAGGCGACCGCCTGGGCCATGGAGTGGCTGCAGCCCCAGAAGTTACCGCTGCTCAATTCCCCCTGGTCGTCCAGGATGGCGACCTGGTCTCCGTGATGCCCGCCGGCGTTCTGGACGGAGTAGTAGGCGGCGTAGCGGCCGTCGCCGTAGGTCAGGCGGGCGTCGCCGATCATGATCCAGCTCACCCAGAAGTTGGGCCACGTCGTGCCGGAGTTGAGGTTGCTGCTCCACTCCCGCGCCCCCTCGAAGTCGTATCGCTCCAGCCAGACCGTCGCCTCGTCGGTCTCCGGGTCGACGCCGTGCAGGAGCACCGCGAACCCCCCGTCGTCGTGGGCGACGACCCCGCGCACCGCGAGGCCCGGGAAGGAGAAGTCGTCGACCACCAGCCCGTCGTCGATCACGGTCGCGTGGCCGGCCCCGGAGGCGCCGGTGTAGCCGATGAGCATCGACCCGTCGGGGTAGCGGTCGTGGTAGGTCCGAGGGCCGATCCCGGCGGTCTCCCAGGTGCCGTACGCCGCGCCGCCGCCGATCGCCTGCTCCGGCAGCGCCACCACGGTCCGGGTGACGTGGGCGTTGAAGTCGACCGGGAGCTCGACAGCGTCGAGGGCCTCGGCCTCACCGACCGGATCGGGGGGGTCGGCCGGAAGCTCGGGCCGGGGCTCCGGTGCCGGACGCGCCGCGGGCGCCTCGACCGGCAGGTCCAGGGCCACCGTCAGCGGGGCTTCGACCGGCGGCCCGCCCTCCGACTCGGGGGACTCGGCCGGCAGCTCGCAGCCGAGCAGCAGGATCACCCCGCCGAACACGGCGAGGCGGAGACGGACAGTTCGCATGGCGGCACCCCTCGCCCTCCTCATCGGTGGAGACCCGCCCTCCTTGAGGCGGCTGGCCTCGGCTGGCCACCCCCGGCAAGCTCCTCCGATGGCCGCCCACCCGTTCCCCCTGAGCCGGATCTGCCCCATCCCGACCGTGCGGATCGTCGACATCGGGGCCAGCCCGATCGACGGCACCCCGCCGTACCAGCCCCTGGTCGACATCGGCGACGTGGAGTTGATCGGGTTCGAGCCCAACCCCGAGCAGTTCGCCGCGCTGGAGGGGCGGATCCGGCCCGGGGTGACGTTCCTGCCCCACGCCGTCGGCGACGGCACGGAGGGGGAGCTGCGGGTCTGCCGGGCGCCCGGCATGACGTCCATGTTGGAGCCGGACCTGGAGGTGCTGAGCCACTTCCACGTGCTCGCCGAGTGCGCCGAGGTGGTCGAGCGGCTGCGCATGCCGACGAAGCGGCTGGACGACCTGCCCGAAACGATGGGCGCCGACTACGTCAAGCTCGACGTGCAGGGCAGCGAGCTGGCGATCCTCCAGAACGCGGTGGAGTTCCTGAAGTCGGTGACCGTCGTGCAGATCGAGACCAACTTCGTGCCCTTCTACGAGGACCAGCCCCTGTTCGCCGAGCTCGACCAGGAGCTGCGGGGCGCCGGCTTCTACCTGCACCGCTTCCAGCCGCTGGTCAGCCGCGTCTTCAAGCCGCTGCTCCTCAACAACGATCCGTACGCCGGCCTCAGCCAGGTGCTGTGGACCGACGCGATCTACGTGCGCAAGTTCACCGAACTGGACAGCGTGCCCGACGAGGGGCTGCTCAAGACCGCGCGGATCGTGCACGAGACGTACCGCAGCTACGACCTCGCGGGGATGCTCCTGCACCGGCACGACGAACGCACCGGCGGCGCCCTGTACGCCGCGTACCTCTCCCGGTTCGGCGGCAGCTGACCGACCGGGTACAGCGACAGCCAGCGGCACGCCCGGGGGGTCCGGCGGTCGGGGTCTGGCCTCTCGGTGCGTTTGCAGGTATTGGGTCACGTTCACCATGACGACCTGGACCCAGGGAACCCGGATCGGGGCCTACGAACTGCAGCGTCGCCTCGGCGAGGGGGCCGCCGCGGAGGTGTGGCTCGCGACCCAGAGCGGCGCGGCCGGGTTCCGCAAGCAGGTCGCCCTGAAGCTGATCAAGGGACACGTCGACGAGGAGCGCGCCGAGACGCTGTACCTCGAAGCCCGACTCACGGCGCTCCTGACCCACCCCAACATCGTCGACATGCTCTCCGTCGAGCAGGACGAGGACCGCTTCTACCTCGTCATGGAGTACGTGCCCGGGGGCACGCTCCGACAGCTCGTCAGCCGGGTGAAGGAGGCCCACGTCGGGTTCCCCCAGTCGGTGGTGGTCGACCTCTGCCTGGACATCGCCCGGGGCCTCGCCCACGCCCACGCCGCCCAGGACGCCGAGGGCGCCCCCCTCGCTGTGCTCCACCGGGACCTCAAGCCCGAGAACGTGCTGCTGGACCGCAACGGCGCGGCGCGCATCACCGACTTCGGCCTCGCCCGGGTCCTGGAGGAGGGGGGCGGCGGGATCTCGTCGGGGGTCCGGGGCACGGCGAAGTACCTGGCGCCGGAGATCTGGCAGGGCAGCCGGGACCTGCGACCCCGCGTCGACCTGTTCGCCCTGGGCTGCATGCTTCACGAGCTCGTCACCCTGCGGCGGCTGTTCGACGGCCCTCCCGACTCGATCGTGCGGCAGGTGTCCGACCGCACCTCCCTGGAGGAGCGGGCCGCGGTGGAGGCGGTGGCGCCGGACCTCGCGAGGGTCTTCGAGAAGCTGGTCCGGCGGGATCCCGAGCGGCGCTACCAGTCCGCGGAGCAGGTGATCGCCGCCCTGGAGCCGCTCCGCGAGCGCCGTGGCGCCGAGGGGGACGTCGCTACGTTCCTGCGCCTGGTGCGTCGACGGATCGACGCGCCCCAGGAGGCGGAGCCCACGCTGGACGAGCGCCTGCGGGCCAGCGACGACCCGCGGTGGGCCGCCCTCGCGGCCCGCCGACCGCGCCCGACCTCCCCGCCCGCCCGGTCGGTCCCCGCCCAACCCGCGAGGGGCGGTCATCGCCTCCTGTACTGGGTCGCCGGGATCCTGAGCCTCGGGGTGGGCCTCGCCGCCGCGCTGCTCGCCGGCCTGGCGGTCAGCGCCGGCTGAGCCGACCCGCCCCCCGCCGACGGCGTACACTTGACGGGGTTGGGTGATCTCCTCCTCCGGCAGACCCGCGAGCTGCGCCGCCAGGGGCAGACGGTCTGCGCGCTGGGTCGTTCCCGGATCCTGTTTCGACTCCTCGAGGTGCTCGGGGACGACAGCCCTCCGCTGGACCGCGGCGCCCTGTACGAGCGCGTGTGGGAGCTCCCCTACCGTCCCCCGTCGAGCGACAACACGCTGTACGTCGCCCTGACGCGGCTGCGCGACCGGCTGAAGGAGACCGGGGTCGAGATCGTGGCGACCCCGGCGGGGGGCTGAGCGCTCGCCGGCGGACTCCGCCTCGCGGTGACCGACGCCGCAAACGAGTGCATCGACGGAGACGAGATCGACGCGGTCGAGTGGGACACCGGCTGGCCGATCGACCCCGGCGTCGCGCTCGGCTTCGACGAGGCCCTGCCCGCGACGGAGGGGGCCAACGACGCCCCGGAGGCGTGGTGCGCCCAGGCGACGTCCATCGGCGGCGGCCCGCTGGACGGTCTCGGCACTCCCGGCGAGTCCAACGATCCCTGCGCCCCCTGAGGCCAGAGGACCGCTCGCGACGAGGCCACTACCGGGGCCAGAAGGCGACGGTTCACGGGTCCAATGCGCGCAAACCTGCTAGAGAGCGCTCTACACCGGGTCGCCACGCGAGGCGGCGGCGGCTCGGAGCGGGTCCGCGGGAGACCCGAAAGGAGTGGATGCGATGGCCAGCAGCTGGGAAAAGCGGCAGCGAGAGAAGGCCCGCCGGGAGCGCAAGGAGCTCAAGCGGGCTCGTCGAGACGAGCGCCGTGAGGCCAAGGCCGCGCCGGTCGAAGAGGGCCCGACGAACGAGGAGCTGATGCAGCAGTTCGCCGCGCTCAACCGCGAGCACGCGGCGGGCGCGATCGACGAGGCGACGTTCATCCTTCGCCGGAACGAGATCTGGCTCGCGATGGGCCTGCCGATCGACTGACGGCGGCCCACCGGCCCCCTCCTCCAGGGTCGACCCTGGAGCCTCGACCGCAGCGACGGGCACAAACGTCCCTTGCGGCGTGGCGCATGTCCTCAAGTATGGTGGTGGTAATTCTCGCCTCGGTCG